>NZ_BCUY01000064.1 GCF_001591465.1 Cytobacillus firmus NBRC 15306 | reverse complement strand
AAGAAAAGCCCCCACTGATTGAAGTTTCACTTTATTAGGCAGCTCATTGTTAATGTTGTAAAATGAAGGAAAGAACAAGTTACATAGGGGGAAAGAAGAGTGAAAAAAGAGATTGAAATCACTGTTTATGGTGCGGAGCAGCTTTGTCCAAGCTGTGTGAACCTGCCATCATCCAAGGAAACTTATGAATGGCTGGAGGCAGCACTATCCCGAAAATTTGCCAATCAGCCTTTTAAAATCGTGTATGTTGACATTCATAATCCACCCGAAGAAGAGGACAAAAAAGAATTCGCACTAAGAGTGATAGAGGAAGATATGTTTTACCCGGTTGTCCTGATTGAGGATGAGATTGTCGGTGAAGGCAATCCAAAATTAAAAACAATCTATGCGGAAATGGAAAAGTACGGATATCAGGCAGTTTAATAAAAAAATGAGCATCGATCAGGATGCTCATTTTTACTTAAGAAGATTTTTATCCATTATGGTATTTATACATCCAAAGTATTCCGGACTTCAGCAGGCGGGCGACGCGGCCAGTAATAGGGCGTTCTGCAACCAGACCGAAACCGTGCTTTTTGCCCAGTGATCCAAGAACTCCTTTAAGCTTGATAACTGGCAATGTTTCAGGAAGCTCCTCGCCTTTCCACCGTTTCAATAGGATTTGAACGATTTGCTCTGCCTGCCCTTCTGCAAGCTGGGCACTTGGTGCATGCGGAAGGCTTGCGCAATCTCCTACCACATATACATGTTCATTTCCGGGAATATTGTGATGCTTGGTTAAAACTACGCGTCCTTGCGGGTCCTTTTCCACATTCATATCCCGAACCACTTTGTTCGGCTGGATACCTGCGGTCCATACAATGGCATCACAGTGGATGGGCTCGTCATGATTATAAAGGGTTTTTTCTTCTACTTTAGTAATATTCGATTGGTTAATGATTTCAACATTATGTTCTAAAAACCAATTTTCTACATACGTGCTCAATCTTTCGGAGAAGGCGGACAGTATATGCTTTCCTCTATCAAATAATTTGACTTTCAAATCCGGACGGCTTTCATTTAATTCAGAAGCCAGTTCCACTCCGCTTAATCCTGCACCGACAATTCCAACAACAGAGCCTGGTGATAAATTATTTAAAGCTTCATATGTTCTTCGGGATTTTTCAATTGTCTGGATGCTGTATGTGTGAATGTCAGCTCCCGGAACATTATGGTACTTATCTTCACATCCAAGCCCAATTATTATATCATCATATGAAACAGGCTCTTCGCCCTGAAGATATACCTTGTTTTCCTCGATGCTGATGTTTGTCACTTCACCGTATTTGATGGTCAATCTTTGGTGTTCAGGGAAGGAAACACGCACATGCTGGTCAGAAATGGTACCGGCAGCAAGAGCGTAATATTCAGTCTTTAAACAATGATAAGGCACACGATCTATTAGTGTAATAGAGACATCATCGGGAAGCTGGTTAGGCAAAAGTCGGGCAAGTGCCCTCATACCGCCATAGCCTCCGCCAAGTATCACAAGATTTTTCATAGTATATTTCCCCTTTATGTCCGTACTGATTCCTGTTACCGAACCTAAATAATCGTTAATAGTTATCTGGAAAAAATAAATAAATGATATTATTAACCTCAAACCCATAAAAAGTATAACGAAATTGTGACAAATTCACAACACAAATCAGCAGGAAACTTGACAATAAACGACATGAAGTGGTAATTATGCATACTTTTAAAAAAAGATTAATGGAATCACTTTCTTGCAGAATTCGGGTAAAAAAGGTAGCATTAACAGGGTAGAGAGGTGAAAGATGTGATTAAGCCAATCATCGAATTTTGCATCAGCAATTTGGCCAGCGGCTCTCAAAAAGCGCTTGAACAGCTGGAAAAGGATTATGATCTGGATGTCATCGAATATGGCTGTCTTGGGTATTGCGGCAAGTGTGCAAGCACTCTTTTTGCGCTTGTGAACGGAGAAGTGGTAACTGGAGAAACACCAGATGAACTGGTTGAAAATATATATCAATATCTGGATGAAAATCCGATGTTTTAATATTAAAAAGGAGTGATTAAATTTCGCTCCTTTTCTTATTCCTTAATTAGCGGCAGTTTTATGTTCCTGTCTCATTTCATACCAGCGTTCTCTGGCCATTTCAATTAATTTTGGCTCAGTGGAGCGGCTTTGCAGTTCAATTACTTTTGAAAAATATTTAACAGCCTGTTCAGACTGATGTGTCCTTCGGGATAGCTCCCCGATCAGATAAAAAATCCTCGTTTCAGAAATAGATGATCCTTTAAAATCATCTGACATATAAGACTCCAAATATTCCTTTAGAGAAAGCTTCAAAAAGCGCTGTTCCTGAATATCATTCTTCATATTCCGGTAAAGCCAGGCGAGTCTGACATGTAAGCCAGCCATAACAATATGCTTCTCTCTTTTTAAAGTTCCGCAATATATAGCCAGCTTATAGGTGTTGACAGCATCAATGATGGATCGATCCTGGCAATAATCCTGGGGAATCCAGGCACTTGCAACTTTAGACTGAATCATGTCAAGGGCTCCCGGCGGGAAATTAGGAGAAAAATCTTCTGATTCTGAGTAGCCGCAATGCGGGCAGGTATTAATATAATAGAAAAGAGGGTTCATGCTTTCATCAGAATAATTAGGGCAGAAATCACTGTCATAATCAGCTGCTTTTACAAATCTGGAGCGGAGTTTTTTAGTGGTGAAACTCTGTTTGCAGACTCTGCATTCGCATTTTTTATCATAAGTAGGCTTTAATTGCTGCATAGAATGCCACCTCCGTGGATAATGATTAAGACTATTGTACCACGTTTGGTTCGCTTTCTGAGTATAAAGAACTATTATAAGGGCTGTGTCGGAAAAAAATTAGAAAAAGTAAAAGCCTCTTAAGTTGAGCACATACCTTTTACTGTATATACTATGTTTATAGAAGTATCCTTACATGACAGGAGGGAATAACATGGAAAAAGTTGTGGATATAACAGAAGCAGCAGCTTTGCATATAAAAGAAATGATGAAACAAAATGAGGAAGAAGATGCATTCTTGCGTGTAGCTGTTAAAGGAGGCGGATGCAGCGGGCTTTCCTATGGAATGGGGTTCGCACACGAAGCCGAGGAAGGTGATATCCAGTCAGAGCACTATGGAATTCAGGTTCTTGTCAGCAAGGAAGACGCACCTATCTTAATTGGCACAAAAATTGATTATAAACAATCTATGATGGGCGGCGGATTCACAATCGACAATCCCAATGCCATTGCAAACTGCGGATGCGGATCCTCTTTCCGTACCGCTGCAAATACAGGTACACCGGAAGAGTGCTAAAATAACATAGCGCATCAAAAAAGGACGGTCCCGAACGGGCCGTCCTTTTCATATCCTATTTGCCAAACATGGAAGAGCTGTGCATTGGCTGTACTTTCGCTTTTGGATCAATGTAGGATTTTGCGTGATTGACGGCAGTTGGCGCTTCACCGAAACCGCAGGCAATGAGCTTGACTTTCCCGTCGTATGTGCAGATATCGCCGGCAGCATAGATGCCTTCGGTATTTGTTTCCATTCTGGAGTTAACAACTATGGAGTTCTTTTCGATATCAAGACCCCATTCCTTAATTGGGCCAAGAGAGGAAACGAATCCGTAGTTAACGATCACAGCATCAACATCAAATACTTCTTTCTCCTTTGAAGTCACACCTTCAAGTACGACTTGGCTGATTCCTTCACTGTCACCAATAAGCTCAGCAGGAACATAAGGTGTTTTAATTTCAACTTTAGAGTTCTGCAGATTTTCAACACTGTGCTCATGCGCGCGGAATTTATCGCGGCGATGAACAATCGTCACTTTCTCAGCAATAGGCTCAAGCATTAATGCCCAGTCCACTGCAGAATCCCCTCCACCGAAAACAACTACTTTTTTGCCGGCGAATTGATTTAAATCATCAATAAAGTAATGAAGGTTTTTGCCTTCGTATTGAACTGCACTCTCAAGTTCAAGACGGCGAGGCTGGAAAGCGCCATTGCCGGCAGTGATAATGATGGTTTTTGAATAATGCACTTCTTTATTGGTTGTAAGCTTAAATGTTCCATCAGCTTGCTTCTCTAACTTTTCAACAGATTGCTCAAGTGATACAGTGGGCTCGAATTTAGCCATTTGTTCCTTAAGGTTATCAATTAATTCCTGGGCGCGGACTTTCGGGAAGCCGGCAACATCGTATATGTATTTTTCAGGATAAAGAGCAGATAACTGTCCCCCAAGCTGCGGCAAGCTTTCAATAATTTTTACTGATGCTTGTCTCATACCCCCGTAGAAAGCAGTAAATAAACCAGTTGGCCCCCCGCCAATGATGGTTATGTCATACACTTTTTGATCTTCTTTCATGCAATATCCCCCCACGTATGTATTGAAATTCCACTCTTTATTTTATCATAAATCGTTTGAAACCTCACGAGTAGAGGTGAATATTATGAATAATTGGAAGATTTCAAGTGAAATACATGAAATAAAAACACGTATATTTTTTAAATTTTTCCTAAAATTTTTAAGTTTTTCGTCTATTTTTTTAGGGTTGAAAAACTATATGAAGTAGAATAAGATTAATGGAGGAATAATGTTAATATTTTATGACAATTTTTTTGAGTTTTTTTGAACTGGTTCGTGAATAAAATCACAAAGTTTTTTTATGTTTTTTGCTATAAAAAATATAAAGCAGCGGAAGATAAGAAAACATTAGAAAATACTTAAAAAAGGTGGAAGTGATACACTTGAGAAAGCCAAAGATTGTAATCCTCGGTGGAGGCTACGGCGGTTTGATGGTTGCAACCCGTTTGCAGAAATCTGTAGGAACAAACGAAGCGGAAATCGTTTTAGTTAACAAGAATGACTACCATTATGAAACAACATGGCTGCACGAGGCATCAGCCGGAACACTTCATCATGATCGTGTACGCTATGATATAAAAGATGTTATTGACCGCAACAAAGTTGAATTCGTTCAGGGCACTGCTCTTGAAATTAAAGCAGAAGAAAAGAAAGTCATTTTGGAAAACGGCGAAATTGACTATGATTATTTGGTTGTTTCACTTGGAGCCGAGCCGGAAACATTCGGTATCAAAGGACTTAAGGAACATGCATTTTCTATTGTCAATGTAAATGCTGCACGTCAGATTCGCGAGCATATTGAATATCAATTTGCTACTTATAATACAGAAGCCGAGAAAAAAGACGAGCGCCTGACAATTGTTGTCGGCGGTGCAGGCTTCACTGGCATTGAATTTCTTGGAGAATTGGCAAACCGTGTTCCTGTGCTTTGCAAAGAGTACGATGTGGACTACCACAAAGTGAAAATCATTTGTGTGGAAGCAGCTCCAATGGTTCTTCCAGGCTTTGATCCTGAGCTTGTTAATTATGCTGTATCTCACTTGGAGAAAAAAGGCGTACAATTCATGATCGGAACAGCTATTAAAGAAGCTACCCCTGAAGGGATCATCGTTGGCAAGGGCGAAGATGAAGTAGAAGAAATCAAAGCTGCAACAGTTGTCTGGGCTGCAGGTGTACGAGGAAATTCTATTATTGAAAAATCCGGCATTGAAGCAATGCGCGGCCGTGTAAAAGTTCAGCCTGATTTGCGCGCTCCTGGCCATGATAATATGTTTATCATCGGAGACTGCTCATTAATCATCAATGAAGAAATTAACCGTCCATACCCTCCTACTGCACAAATTGCTATGCAGCAGGGTGAAGTATGTGCAAGAAACATTACAGCTTTAATCCGCAATAAAACTGAGCTTGAAACGTTTACGCCGGATATTAAAGGGACTGTATGTTCTTTGGGCGAACACGATGCCATCGGTGTGGCATTCGGCAAGAAAATGGTTGGGACTAAAGCTTCATTCATGAAGAAGATGATCGATAACCGTGCTCTTTACATGGTTGGCGGACCATCTCTTGTACTGAAAAAAGGTAAATTCAACGTTCTTTAATTAATCAGCTATCATTTATATATGGGGATGGACTCTAAAGTCTGTCCCTTTTTTTAATGGTGATTTTTTCGTGATAGAATTACGTAAAAGGGGGTTTTAGAATGGGAGTCGAACATAAAAGGGGAAAAGTGTGGCTAGCGGTTTCCGGGCTTGTTATTTCTCCTGAAGGCAACTGGCTTGTCGTTAAAAAGAAGTACGGAGGCCTTAAAGGCAAATGGTCTCTGCCGGCAGGGTTTGTGGAACCAGGCGAAACGGCTGATGAAGCTGCAGTCCGGGAAGTAGAAGAGGAGACCGGAATAAAGTGTACAGTGAAAGGCCTGCTTGGATTGCGTTCAGGTGTCATAAAAGGAGAAGTCAGTGATAATATGATCTTGTTTATGCTTGAAGCTGAGCCTGAACAATCATTAAAAGTTCAGGAAAGCGAACTTTTCGATGTGCAGTATCGCGACCCGGAAGAGCTTGCAAATGACCCGAATGCATCAGTACTTTTAAAATACATATTGGATTCTTCTGATACGTCTATCAAAACTTTAATTAACGGCATTAATCCCGGGGATACTTTCGGCTATACAGCATATAAACTATTTTTATAATTTTCTGAAATTTAAAGATAGAACGAGAAATCAGAAGTAAATAATGCTTGTATGCGTTTCCAACGATAGTTTTTCATGAAATATGGAGCTTTTCATTTATTCAAATCCTTGATATATTATCAGAAAATTCAGTTACAAAAACTCAAAAGGAGATGAATGAAATGACAGCTAAGAAATTTGAAAACAAAGAGTGTATGTATTGTTCAGGTAAAGGGTATTTTCAATTATTATTAGGCGGATCTGAAACCTGCAGCTGCTGCGGCGGAACAGGAAAGAAAAAGGAATAAACTTAAAAACTTCGCGGGCTGCGAAGTTTTTCTTTCATTAGCGGGTGTGCTGACACACCCGCTTTTCTTGTTGACTCCCCAATCCACATTAAAGTACACTAATTATTGATGTGTAGAGGGAGGAAACAAGTTCATGCAAATGACGATTTTCGTTTTGCCTATTTCGATGCTGCTGTTTTTTGTGCTGTTTTTTGGGATAGGTTTTATATTAAATATGCTGTTAAGAATGTCTTGGATTATGGCTATTATCTATCCCGTTATTGCCATCTTTATCATTGATAAAGTTCGTTTCATTGAGTATTTTCAAAAACCGGGGGAATCGTTTTCCAGTCTTGGTGTTGAATTGTCCAGCCTCGCTCTGGCTGACATCCTTATTCTCAGCAGCGGAATGGCAGGCGCCATTGTTGCCGGAATTACGATTAGACTGCTCCGTAAAAAAGGATATCGGATGTTTTAAATGGATGATGAAATCTCTGCCGGGTGCGGGGATTTTTTATTTTTTTGATTAGTGTGATCAAATCGGGCAAGCCTGTGGTATTACTGGCTTTATCCTGTCAGTAATCGGCTGATGGAAGCCTCGCTTTCCCATAAGTTATGAATATTTCTCTCGAAGAAGGGAAATGACTAACTTTGGGAGGAGTGTAAAAGATGAACATAATTACAAAATGGATGAAACGTACAGTAATGTCTGCCTTATTTATAGGTGCATTATTGACAACTTTCCATTCGATTTCCGGGGTGGAAGCGAGATCACTTGTACAGCTGCAGCAAAATGCTGAACAAGCTGGCAAAGATGGAAATTCAAATTATGAACATACATTAAAATCGGTTGGCGTAGCATTTAAATTTTTGAAGGAGGCCGTGAGCCTCGAACCGAAGATTTCTGCAACTGAAGCTGTGGCAATTGAACAGGCACCGACACTGGAAGAATCAATTGACTGGTCGAAGTATCAGATAAGACAAGTAATTGCTACCGGATATACCGCTTTTTACGAGTCGACAGGCAAAAATCCGGATCATCCGTCCTTTGGCATTACATACTCAGGTGTTAAAGTTAAAAGGGACTTATACTCTACAGTCGCAGCAGATTTAAATGTTTTTCCGATTGGAACGATCCTGTTTATTCCTGAATATGGGTATGGTGTTGTAGCAGATAAAGGCGGTGCCATAAAGGGGAATAAATTGGATCTCTATTATGAAACGGTTGATGATGTTTATAATAACTGGGGAAAGAAAACGCTCGATGTTTATATTGTTGAAATGGGCGATGGAACCCTGACGGAAGAAGATTTAAGGTTACTGAATGAAAATGAAGCCATGCAGGTATTCAGACAGCAATATATTAAATCTGAGAAAAAATAATCAGCAGATTCAGGCAAATCCGGTATAATGAACGGATTTGCCTTTTTGTATTATCAGATAGAAAGTGCCTGCGGATGGATCTTTTCTGCTAAATTTATTGCCCCTTCAATCAGCCGCGGAGAAGGCCTGCAATACAATTCTTCTTCCAGAACCAGGATTCTTTTCTGTTTTACTGCTTCCAATTCACTCCAGCCGGGACGTTTCAGGACAATCTCGGGATTTACCTTTTCTCTTCTGACACCGACCCAGGCGAGACAGATATAATCCGGCTGTCTATTCAGGACATCCTCCCAATCAGTCTGGACACTTGCAAGCTCAACATCAGCATATAAATTCCGTCCACCGGCTATTTCACTGATTTCCGTCAGCCAATTGACCTTGCCTGGTGTGAATACAGGCTTTGGCCACCATTCCCAATAGAGGCATGGTTTTTTCTCAATCCTGCTTGAGATGACCTGCAGTTCCTCTATTTTCTTCGTAAACTGTTTAGCCGCCAAAATCCCTCTCTCAGGCATCCCGATTTTTTCAGCAGCAAAAACGAGGTCATTTGCAATATCTGCGAGACTTTGGGGATTTAAGACAATATGGGGAATCTGCCTTTTTTCAAGCTCTGCTACATTCTTTTCCATGCCGGGAACACTCAGGGAGGCAAGCACAAGATCCGGTTTCAATTCCTCCACTTTATCCATATTAATAGACAAGTCAGGACCCAGCCGGGGCAGATTGGAGATTTGCTCCGGCCAATCCGAATAATCGTCCACGCCCGCAAGCATATCAGTCAATCCCAAGTATTCCACTAATTCAGTATTGCTTGGGCATAAGGAAAGGATTTTCATTCACATCACACCCTTTTAGGAAAATAAATAATGAAGCCCTAAAGTTAATAAGATTCCAGTCAGGCCGCCAAAGAGTACCTCTATCGGCTTATGGCCGAGCAGCTCCTTCAATTCTTTCTGTTTTTCCCGGCCCGCTTTTTTCTGCCATGTCTTTGCTTCTTCAACGAATTTATTGAAGTCGGCAACAAGCTGGTTTAATACAATCGCCTGTTCCCCGGCCTGACGCCGCACTCCGGTAGCATCAAACATGGTAATAATGGCAAAAACGGCAGAAACAGCGAAAACAGCGGAATCCATTCCGGTCTCAAGTGCCACCCCGGTTGAAAGGGCAGTGACTGCAGCTGAGTGTGAGCTTGGCATTCCGCCTGTACTGGTTAAAAGGGACCAATCCACTCTTCGGGTGGCAATAAATTGAATGGGCACTTTTACAAATTGGGCAAAGAAGATGGCTGCCAAAGCAGACCATAGAGGGAAATTTGTCAATAATTCCATGTGAGACCACCTTTGGGTTGTATGATACTCCATCTTTGAAATCTATTCTGCTTTCTTACGTTGAATCGTGTTCGGACTCTGCAGCTTCAGGAGCTGCGTAATGTTATACTAACTAATATTCTCCAATAGATTGCTCCTTCCTGCAAGAGGGTCAGCTTTAAGTTTTTGTTAAACAACGCTTTTTTTGAAAATATGCTGTTGCCGTCAGGGAAAGCAAAAGAAGCCATTCAAAGGCATTCACGGCAGCGGCACTTTCATCCATCCAGAATCGGGCATAATTCAGAAGCTTTAGAGTGCTGCCCTCCCAGATCAAACTGCCAGCAGCAAGAATTCCATTATCGTAAATCAGTCCGAGAATTACAGGCAGCAGGAAGGCAGCACTAACAGGACGGCTGTTCTTTACAATAAGAATGGCCCAAATAAATAACAGGATATATCTGGCTGTAAAAGCGGCAAACAATAGAGGATCCATAACATTCTCCTTTCTGTCTCTATTTTCTTTACCCCATAATAATGAATATATTAAAGGACAGGATAATCCCTTTTCTTTTTGTTAAAATGATCAGTATAAGAAAGTCCGGAATATGGAGTGATTTCATGAAAGATTATCCTCTTGAATACTACGAATTCTTTGTCAGTTTCAATGAAGGTGATTATTACACCTGTCATGATCTTCTTGAAGAAATGTGGATGACTGATAAAGGCAATTTGTTTTTTAAAGGCCTGCTGCAAATGAGTGTCAGCATTTATCACTATGAATATGGCAATGTAAAAGGTGCAAGGCTGATGATGCAGGCTGCACATGAATATTTGCAGGCATACAGGCCCAGACATTGGGGGCTGGATCTGGAGCATGTATACGGGTTTATTGAAGAATGCCTCTCCATTTTTCCGGAAGATATCGACCGGCTTCCATTTGAAAAGGTCCGTATTCTTCCTAAATTGCCTCAGCTGGTACTGTACCTGGAAGAGTAGCAAAGCAGAACATTATAAAATTAGATAGTCGAAATAATTCAGTATTTTCGATATAATAAAGTGATAAATAGATTATGGGGGTGCCAGTATGTTTTCTGTTAAGAAAGAATTTGGCGTTTCAGCCGAACAGGAATGCCTGATTGTTGGTGTTTTTGATAAACCAGCCAGGTTTGAGGGAATACTTGCCCGTGCAGATGAACAATTTGAGGGCCATTTGACAGAACTTGTGAAGAGCGGCGATATTTCTGCCAAGAAAAAAGCCATTGCAAAAATACATACTTTCGGAAAAATTGGGGCCAAACGATTAATTACAGTAGGTCTTGGAAAAGAAAAAGAATTCAGCTTTGAAGGTTTGCGTGAAGCATTTGGAAAGGCATTCAAGGAAGTGAAATCGTCCAAGCTTCAAAATGCCGGTGTTTGTCTTGATACTTTTATTGGCGGAAATGTAGATGCGCTGGATGCAGCACATGCCCTAAGCGAGGCGTTTGCCCTTTCCACCTATAAGTTTGAAGATTACAAACAGAAATCAAATGAACCGGAAAAGGAAATCGAGAGTATTGCCGTTTATTGCGAAGCTGCAGATGAGGAAGATGTAAAGGCTTCCCTTACAGTTGGATATGCCCACGGGAAAGGAACGAACTCAGCCCGCACATTAGTCAATCTGCCAGGCAATATGCTGACAGCCACCGATTTGGCAAATTACTCATCTGAACTGGCGTGGAGATACGGGTTTGAAGTGGAAATCCTGGAAAAAGAAGACATGCTTAAGCTTGGCATGGGTGCTCTTTTGGCGGTGAATCAGGGGTCGGCAGAGCCTCCTAAGATGATTGTCTTAAAATATCAGGGCAAGGAAGAATGGAATGATGTTATCGGCCTCGTCGGCAAAGGAATCACCTTCGATACAGGGGGCTATTCCATTAAGCCCAAGGACGGCATTGTCGGCATGAAATCCGATATGGGCGGTGCAGCGGCAGTACTTGGCGCAATGGAAGTCATCGGCGAACTGAAGCCTGAACAAAATGTTGTCGCTGTCATTCCTTCTACAGATAATATGGTGAGCGGAACCGCATTTAAGCCGGATGATGTCATCACCTCCATGAGCGGAAAAACCATTGAAGTCCTCAATACGGATGCAGAAGGACGTCTGGCACTTGCTGATGCAGTAACATATGCGAAGCACCATGGAGCAGACTACCTGGTGGATGTGGCAACCCTGACTGGGGGTGTCATTATTGCACTGGGGGAAGAAACAACAGGTGCATTAACCAATAATGAAGAGTGGTTTGAGCAGGTGCTGGAAGCCTCCTATGAAGCTGGCGAACCCATCTGGAGGCTGCCTCTTTTTGAAAAAGATAAAGAAAGAATCAGAAGCAGCAAAATTGCAGATCTTAACAATTCACCCGGACGTGCCGGCCATGCGATCATGGGCGGAGGTTTTGTCGGTGAATTTGCCGAAGACACACCATGGGTGCATCTAGATATTGCAGGTACAGCCACGACAGGAAAAAGCCATGATCTTGGACCAGACGGCGCGACAGGCGTAATGGTGCGTACATTGGCGCTATTAGTTGAAAGATTTGAAGCGAAATAAAGATGAATTCAAAACTCTGGAGAAATCCGGAGTTTTTCTATGCGATTTTTATCCATATAACATAAGGAACTGCAGAAATGTAATTTACCGGCCGATTTACGCAAAATACCGGCCGAACAGCTTCTCCTGGCGTAAACTCCCATTGGTAAATCCGCTTAAAATCATTGACATAAAAAGCAGAAGTATGATAGTTTAATACATGTATTTTAGTTCTCTACCGATTTAGCATACTAAAGCAAAAATGAAACAAAGGAAAGAAAGAGGGTTGCATCATGAATGCAGTTATACTTGCAGTTTTGATCATGCTTGTTCTTAGCCTTCTGCGCGTCAATGTGGTTCTTGCTCTTGTGGCAGGTGCATTGGCCGGCGGGCTTGCAGGCGGATTAGGTATAGATAAGACAATTGAAGTTTTTTCAAATGGACTGGGAGGCAGTGCGGAGGTTGCATTGAGTTATGCGTTATTGGGCGGATTTGCCTTAGCTATTTCCGCAACAGGGCTTCCGAATCTATTAGTGGAATGGGTTCTGGGCAAGGTCGGAAAAGACGGGGAGTCCAGAGGGAAAACATTATCAAAAGCACTTATCGTATTTTCTATTTTATTTATGTCCATTTTTTCCCAAAATTTAATTCCAATTCATATCGCGTTTATTCCCATTTTAATTCCGCCATTATTAAAGGTTATGAATGAGCTGCAGATAGACCGGCGTCTAATCGCGTCTGTACTGACATTTGGTTTGACGGCTCCGTATATTTTGCTTCCTGCAGGCTTTGGCCAGATATTCCACGGAATACTCGCAGAGAATATGGAGAACAGCGGGCTGGCAGTGGAAATGGCTGACATCCCGAAGGCAATGCTTATTCCAGCAGCCGGTATGGTGGCAGGTCTTTTGGCTGCATTATTTGTTTACCGTAAAAAGAGGGATTATCGTCCATCAGAATTAATTGAGACGGAAAAAGGCAATTACTCCAAAAAGGGCATAATTTTTTCACTCATTGCGATTGCAGCAGCTCTCATAGTCCAGCTGCAGCTTGATTCAATGATCTTTGGGGCGCTGACAGGTATTTTAGTTATTTATATCAGCGGTGCTATTAAATGGAACGAGGCAGATCAGCTTTTAACTGAGGGTATGAAGATGATGGCATTCATTGGATTTGTTATGCTGGCTGCATTCGGATTTGCTGACGTATTAAAAGAAACAGGCGATGTTGATAGCCTTGTTGGACAGGCGGCAGAGGTAATTGGCAATAATAAATCACTTGCAGCATTGCTAATGCTTCTTGTCGGCTTACTTGTTACAATGGGGATTGGTTCCTCATTCTCGACAATCCCAATTATTGCAACCATATTTGTGCCGCTATCACTAGAAGTCGGCTTTAGCCCAATGGCAACGATTGCTCTAGTTGGAACAGCCGCTGCTCTTGGAGATGCCGGTTCGCCTGCGTCAGACAGCACATTGGGGCCAACGGCAGGCTTGAATGCAGATGGACAGCACAATCACATCTGGGATACGTGTGTGCCAACATTCCTGCACTATAATATTCCGCTCATCCTGTTTGGATGGCTGGCGGCAATGATCTTATAATCGTAAGCAGCTTCCCGGTAGGAGGCTGCTTTCTCATTGTTATCAGCCTGTAAAGTAGGGTACGATAAAGAAAAAGGAACGGAGGTGGCTTTAGTGTATTTTTGGGAAAATCAGAAAACAGACCTCAAGCCGGGTACCGCCAAATCAAAACGTGACGACTGCCTTTCCTGTCCTGCATTACGGAAATGTTCCGTACTATAAGGATATGAAGGAATGGAATCTGTAAATATTTGGAGAAGTGGACCCCTTTCGTGAACAGCGGTTCAGCTGGGATGATTAGTAAGTATAAAAGCGTTGCATACGCTTTTATACTTACTAAAATCCGAACAGCATTGTGAAAATGTTTCTCTTTTTTAATTTCTTCCTGGGCTTCTCCTGCTCAAAAACCAGAAGGGTATCAGCAGGGATGTCTCGATTTTTAACAGCTGTCCTGGCTTCAAGAACCTCAATTCGTTTAAGCAGGCGTGCATTTTCTTTCTGCAGTTCCTCTATTTCGCTGCGGTGCTGAAGCAGCTGATAAGACACCACATCATCTGCTTTTCCGTTCAGCCGTTTCTCAAGCTCGCTGATTTTTAAATATATTTTCTCCATTGCGGGAGCAGCAGCTGTTTCTCCATGGACCGTACCTTTTCTCGTCTTTTTTCCCTTTACAGTAACGTCCTGCAATATAATCCCCTGATTAAGCTGATCCTGCACCTGTTTTAGCAGGCTAATGTCGTCTTCTGTAAATAAGTAATGACCCAATTCATTTCGTTCCGTCCGGAGTTCCAGTTGCTTAACCCATCGCTGAATAGTGCTTGGTGAAACCCCTAATAATTTGGCAGCAGCACTCGTATTCATACTGATCCCCTCCCGTTTTCACAATGAATTCTATCCGAATAACTGGAAGTCCTTCCCGTCTGACAAAACAAGTTTTCTTTCGCCAAAAAAAGTACGGATTTTACATTATTTTCAATTCTGTTTTCCTGATTTTGAAATTGGCATTAAACACTTTTCTGTGAACCAGCCTATTGTTCCGCCAATAAGAGCACCGCCAATTACATCGGAAGGGTAGTGGTGGCCTGCCCAGATGCGGGCGAAGCCTGTGCATGCTGAAACCCACAGCAAAATACGGCCTATAAATCGGTTTCCGTAAAAAATGACGATAGAAGCAGCAAAGGACACTACTGTATGCTTGCTTGGAAAACTTGAGTCTCTTTTGGCTGGAATCAATAGGCCAACCTTGTTTGTTATGAAGGGACGGGGCCTGAAATAACAAATTTTTAGAACCTTATTTACAAAGATTGCAATCAGAGAAGCAGCAGCAGCTTTTTTTGCGGATGTTCTGGAAGGTCCTTTGGCCATCCACATGCATGCCAGTACAAATAAAAATAAATACCTTGCCCTATTTGATAAAAGAATCATTAAAAAGTCCATGAAAGCCATACGTCCGGATAAACAGCTGATTGCCTTGAAAATCTTTAAGTCCATTTTTAGTCTCCTTCTCCTCTGTCCTGTGAACGCCTTTTGTTCATTTTGCTTATTATTTGCAGCTTTGCATGTAAAAACACCAGTTGTGCTAACACAAAAAAATAAACCATGCAGCAATTGCATGGTTTTAAAACTAAGCAGAAAATAAGTCTCTAAACACAAATGAAGCAAAACCCATATAAGCACTGATAGTGTATTCGTTTATAATATAATTCGGATAATTCCATAAAGTCATCAAGTGACCTCCTTTAAATGTTGATTCCCCTGCAGAGGCAGGGGAATTAAACTATTATAGCTGCCCTGATCTTGCTGACAGCCATTTGTCCATATAGTCAGGAACTTTTCCTTCTGAAGTAAGGTTGGCATGCCCGCCCTGAAGGAGATGAAAAGTTTTATCAGCACTGGACACCAGGTCAATGACCGGATGAATCTGCTCTTTTGGAACAAGTCGGTCATTATCTGACGCGACAGCGAGCAAATTAGCTTTAATATTACTGAGGGCGGCTTTCTTTTCTCCGATCGTTAATGTACCGTTCACAAGCTTATTGTCTTTTAAAAGATCTTGATGGATTTGCTTCAGTGCAGCTCCTGCAAGTGGAATATGGCCATTGGTCCAATGGTTAAATCGCTTCCAGCGGGACGCATATGCTTCATCGTCGGCCCTGGCCAGAAGTGATAAATTTGGAGAGTAATAGAGGGGGGAAGTAAATAGCCGCATACCTGATTTAATGGCAAAGGCGGGTATCAGTCCCCATGCATCAAAAGTGGTTTCCAGGCTGCCTTCTCCATTTCGCAGTTCATCTGCCCATTTATCAAAGACCGGAATAATGCTGAAATCAACTGGTGCAACAGACAATACTAAGTTTTTGACCGGTTCATCCGCAATCGCCGCATAAATGGCTGCAAAGGTGCCTCCCAGGCAAAAGCCCATCACAGTTATTTCTTCTGCTCCCGAGTGATATAAAGCTCTTTTTATCCCCTTCTGGATGTATCCAGTAATATAATCTTCCATCGTAATGTCTTTATCCTCATAGCCCGGAATCCCGAAATCCAGCAAATAGACATCATACCCGCTGTTAACCAAAGCTTCGATTAAACTGTTCTGTGGTCCCAGGTCTAAGATAAAGGGCTGATTGACAAGTGAATAGACAAGGAAAATGGGGATACTGTATTTTTTGCTGGCAGGGGCATAGTGCCAGATAGTTGCCTTATTTCTTTTCCAGACTTCAGTCCTTGGAGTTAAATTGATCTCCGGATCAGGCTGTAAAAGAGTATTAACGAATCCAAACAGTTTTTTGGAAGCTGTATTTTGTTCCATTTATTTTTCCGCGCTTTCAGCAGGGCTGCCAAGTGCTTTTTTAATTTCCTCAATAGATCTGGCTAAAGCGATGACTTTTTCGTCAATCTGATCCATTTTTTCTTCAGCCTGCACAGTTAATTTTGCTGCATTTGCCACGTCAGTCTTGGTAGGGAAATTAAGAGGGATGGATAGTGTCTCAATGGCGTCCCGGAGTTTTTTCATGCTTGCTGCGGTCACCTCTGAACGGGTGACTAAGTTTTTGAAAATATCTTCTTTGTTAATAGAATTCTGAATAGATTCGTTCAGTTCTCTTTCCACTTTTGTCCCTAATTTTTTTATTGCCAGCAATAGGGCTTCTGTATGGTTAATAGACATAAACTTTCTCCTTTCTATGAAGTTAGCCTTGTGAATTTTAAAGGGATACCGTCATTCCTCCATCTACCACTAATACCTGTCCTGTCACGTAATCAGACGCTTTGGAGGATAAAAAGACAGCTGCTCCTTTTAAGTCATGTTCACTTCCAAATCTTCCGGCAGGAATCTTTCTGAGAATAACTGAACTCGATTTTTCAAGGACCTTTGTAATCCTGGTAGGAAAGAAGCCTGGAGCAATAGCATTTACTTGAATGCCGGCAGGAGCCAATTTTACAGCTAAATCCTTTGTAAGTGCGATAACTGCTCCTTTACTTGTGCTGTAAGGCACTGCATCAAGAAATGCCGAGTGAGTGCCCCTCATTCCATTTACGGAAGAAATATTAATGATTTTGCCGCTTCCCTGCTTCGTCATCACTTTTGCGGCAGCCTGTGAAAATAAAAACAGCCCCTTTAAATTCACATCCATGACTTTGTCCCATTTATCAGCAGGCAGATCCAGAAAAGGTGCAACCCAGGATGTACCGCTATTATTAATGAGGATATCGATGCTTCCAAATGTCTCCAAGGTCTTTTGGATGACCTTCTGAATGTCTTCTTCATTGGTGATGTCACATTCGATAGCCAGGGCTTTAATTCCCTTTGCTTCAAGGCTTTTTCTGACATGCTCACATGCTTCGATTCTACGTGAGCAGACGACAACATTTGCTCCTGCTTCCCCAAGTGCATTTGCCATTTGCTCACCGAGTCCGCGTCCTCCTCCAGTGACAATGGCTGTTTTATTGCCTAAATGAAATAACTCGTTCAATTCCAACGTTATCCCTCCCTTATTTGTTAGTAATAAGCAATCCTGATATTTAAAATAGACTTCGATATAGTATAGACAAGTTCACCTCTTGTGGTGCTAAAATTGTATATTTGCCTTGTCCCAAAAATGTATAAGGAAGACAAAAACAGAAAAGGATGGATAACAAACGGGGGAGGGAGGCGAAAAGGTGGAAAGGAAGCAAATCGAGGGGCTTTTTGAAGAAAGCGGATATCCCGGTTTAACCAGCAAGCTTGCCTATAAAGTCTGGATGACAGGCGTATGGGATGAAGAGGATGAAGACAGAATAGAAGCGTTTATAGATGCTTATTCTTTTGAAGAAGAAGGAATAATAACTGGCGAGTTTCTTTATCACTATCGGATATTTGCCTATATTCACGATAGAAATGAACTGCCGTTATTTCCGTTTTAGGGCTACAGCCTAAACAAAAACAAACACAGATCATTGACCTGTGTTTGTTCTGCATATATCAGCCAGCTTTCTTAAGCTGCTTATTGGCTGCTTTATAATGGTTTTCAAAGAATTCATTCGTATCTTTAACAACCACTTTGCTTAATAGGATTAATGCAATTAAGTTAGGAATCATCATTAATGCATTTGCCATGTCAGCAAAAGCCCAAACAGTAGTTAAGTTTGCAACAGCACCGATTCCAGTTGCGAAAATGTAAATGGCGCGGTATCCCATAATTCCTTTTGTGCCAACAAGGTATTCAAAGCATTTTTCACCATATACATACCAGCCGACGATTGTAGAGAAGCCGAAGAATATAACAGAGAATGCAACGATATATTCACCCGCTGTTCCAAGGACATGTGCAAAGGCTGCGCTTGTTAATGCCCCGCCGTCAAGGCTGCCGTCATGCGCCACGCCTGAAATCAATCCGCCTGTTGTGTCCCAGAAACCAGTCATGATTAGGACCAGGCCGGTCATCGTACAAACCACGATTGTAACAATAAATGTTCCAGTCATCGCAACAAGAGCTTGTTTTACAGGATGGTCTGTCTTTGCGTTTCCTGCAATAAGCGCTGCTGTCCCCAGGCCAGCTTCATTAGAGAAAATACCCCTTGAAACACCATTCTTGATTGCTTCAGATACGACAACACCGACAAAACCGCCGGTTGCTGCTACCGGATTGAAGGCATAGTAGAAGATTGTCTGGAAACCAGGAATGATCTGATCATAGTTAACAGCGAGTATAAGCAATGCCCCGCCAATATATAGAAAAGCCATGATTGGAACAAAGAATCCAGCTACAGTACTGATGCGCTGAATGCCGCCAAAGATAATTAAGGCAGCCAGTACAGCAAGAATAACGCCTGTAATCCAATTATTAATTCCAAAAGAAGTATCCATAACAGCTGCAATCGTATTCGATTGAACACTGTTTCCGATGCCCAGAGCTGCAAAAGCACCAAAGACCGCAAAGGCAACTGCCAGCCATTTAAATTTCTTGCCAAGACCGCGTTCCACATAATACATCGGTCCGCTGGAGTACTCGCCATTTGCATTTTTTACACGGTATTTCATTGCGAGTAATGCTTCGGCATATTTGGTTGCCATTCCAAGCAGGCCAACAACCCACATCCAGAAGATGGCTCCTGGTCCGCCGAGTGTAATCGCAGTGGCAACACCGGCGATATTACCATTACCAATGGTTGCTGCAAGAGCTGTCATAAGAGCCTTAAAGTTACTGACATCTCCTTCATCATTGGATGAAGCCTGTCCTTCTTTTGTAAATCCTAATTTAAACGCATATATCAGCCTTCTGAATTGAAGGCCCTTCAGCATGAATGTTAAAAGAACACCCGTACCAAAAAGCAAAATCAAACTTGGTGTGCCCCAGAGCACCCCGTTAATTTTATTAAGCGTCTCAAGCATAAATCATCGCCTCCCAGATGTTAACGCTTTCAAATTCTGTAAATAAAACTATTAAAATATGATTTTTTTGTGAACATGTCCTATTGTAAAATTATCTGAATATAACTTCAAGTCGAATTTAAAAAGTAAAACTATTAGCAATTTTATAAAAAGGGGTGACAGGCACCGCCCGAATTTTGTCGAATGACCTGATGGCTTTGGTAGAGTACAGGGTGGGACCTGAGGTATAATATAATAGGAAAGAGAAGCAGTTTAAAGAAGCTTTATGATTGGGTGATAATAAAAATGGAAAAAGATCCGTTTAAGAGGGCATTTAGTGATCTGGAGGAATTGGTAGATAAGATCCGCGATGTCCTGGAATGCCCTGTTACAATAGAAGATGTTAATCATCGCCTGCTTGCATACAGTACTCATGATGACCAGACAGATACCGCGAGAATCGCTACAATCATCAGCAGAAAAGTTCCTGAAAAGGTGATTAATCGTTTATGGAAGGATCGTGTGATTCCCCAGCTGATGCAAAGCGGCGAACCGCTTAGAATCCCTGAAATAAAGGAGATAGGACTGGGAAATCGGGTAGCCATTTCTATACGCAATCATAATGAGGTATTAGGCTACATCTGGGCAGTCGAAGAAGAAGCCGCTTTAACAGAAAGCAAGCTGAATATGCTAAAGCTGGCCGCACAGTCTGCAAGGACGGAAATGTTAAGATTAAACGCCCAAAAGAAAAAAAGAGCTGAGGGATACAGGGATTTTTTCTGGGAGCTGTTAACCGGCCATTTTCATAGCCATGATGAAATCTCAGACAGATTTGAGGATTTAAGCATAAAACCGCCATCACCGTTTGCTGTGCTAGTCTTTAGATTTAAAGAAGAAGTTACCCCTAAAATAGAACAAAAGATCATCTATCTGATCACGACCAGCCAAAAGGTTCATATAACCTTCCATGCCGCGATGGGGAATGAATTTGTTATTTTGGCAGCGCCGCCTGAACCTGCCCTAGCTGAAAATACTTTTAACGAATTCATCCAGTTTTTCATTGATCAAATGAAAACGCGTTTTAGCATTGATCATATTAACGGGGCAACAGGAACAACTTATCAGCACTTTGAAAAAGTGGAAAAAAGCTATCAGGAAGCATTGCAGGTTCTGCGTCTTAAAGAACAATTCCCGGAAGAAATCCATCATGTTTATAGCTATCAGCAGCTTGGTATTTTCCGCTATCTTGATGCCATCCTTGAAAAAAAACGGCAGGAACCGTATGAGCACCCGGCTATCGAAAAGATTACTAAATATGACCTTGAACACAGGACCAATCTGCTCACTACTCTGGAAGCCTTCATTGATCATGACAGCAATGTGAATGAAACAGCTAAAAGGCTGCATATTCATATGAATACACTTAATTACCGATTAAAAAGAATAACCGATATTGGGAAAGTTGACCTGAAGAATACGAATACAAAACTTTCTTTATATCTTGAACTTAAAATCCGGAGAATGGAAAAGAAGAGCCCTCATTTGTAGATTTCCACAAATGGAGGCTCTTTTATTTTACCGATTTAACAATGACAGCGCTTTACTAAAATTATTATACTGACAATAGTAAATATCATAATTGATAGATTGAAAGGGGATTTTTCCATGATTATTGGAGTACCTAAAGAGATTAAAAATAACGAAAATCGTGTTGCTGCGACACCAGCAAGCGTTGACGCATTAGTAAAGTCCGGACATAAAGTATTAGTAGAAATCGATGCAGGAATTGGAAGCGGTTTCACTAACGAAGATTATACTGAAGTAGGAGCCGTTATCGTAGATACTGCTGCTGAAGCATGGGCTGCTGAAATGGTTATGAAGGTTAAAGAGCCGCTTCCATCCGAGTATGGATATTTCCGTGAAGGTTTGGTTCTTTTCACATACCTTCACCTTGCAGCAGAGCCTGAGCTTGCAAAAGCATTAACTGAAAAAGGTGTTACAGCGATTGCTTATGAAACAGTAGAAGTAAACCGCACATTGCCTCTTCTTACTCCAATGAGTGAAGTTGCAGGACGCATGTCTGCTCAAATTGGAGCTCAGTTCCTTCAAAAAACAAATGGCGGCATGGGAATTCTTTTAGCAGGCGTTCCTGGCGTATCACGCGGCAAAGTGACAATCGTTGGCGGCGGTGTAGTAGGTATCAACGCTGCGAAAATGGCAATCGGCCTTGGTGCACAGGTTACAATTATCGACTTAAGCCCAGAGCGTCTTCGCCAGCTTGACGATATCTTTGGAAACAGCATCCAAACTCTAATGTCTAACCCATTCAATATTGCACAAGCAGTAAAAGATGCAGATCTAGTAATCGGTGCTGTTCTTATTCCAGGAGCTAAAGCACCTAAGCTTGTAACAGAAGAAATGATCAAAACAATGAAGCCTGGTTCTGTAGTTGTAGACGTGGCAATTGACCAAGGCGGTATTTTCGAAACGGTTGACCATATTACAACTCATGACAACCCAACTTATGAAAAGCATGGCGTTGTACACTATGCTGTTGCGAACATGCCTGGTGCAGTTCCAAGAACATCTACAATTGCGCTTACAAACGTTACAATCAACTATGCTCTGCAAATTGCAAACAAAGGCGTTGTGAAAGCGATTGAAGACAATGCAGCACTTAAGCTTGGTGTTAACGTTGTAAACGGCAGCATCACATACCCAGCGGTTGCTAAAGACCTTGGCTATGAGTATGTATCTGTCGAAGATGCATTTGCTAAAGTAAAAGCAGCTAACTAATATACCAAAAATCCCCTTGCCCGTAGGCTAAGGGGATTTTATTTTGTACAGTCGGGCGCCTTCCGCTTTTCTAATGTTGTCTAGCTCCAGGCGCCATCGGCTCGAGGTCATAAGCCAATCCGTCCAAAAGGTTAAAGAACAACCTTTTAGCCGGCTTGTCTTATGCTTGTCGCCGATAAGCGGGCGCCTTCCGCTTTTCTAGCCGCCCACTCAAAATGAGGACATCTGCATATTAAATAGAGAAGGGATTGAAAATGAAGGAGGTTACCCTGCATGTATTATTATAGAGGCCCATATAGAAACGGGAACGAAAGGTTTTTCTTTTTAGGAGCTCCTTTTGTCGGAGGCCTGCTCGGCGGTTTCCTGGGAGGCGGACTGGGAGCAGCTTTATTTGCTCCACGTCCATTCTACGGCCCTCCGCCGCCATTCTATGGCCCGCCAGGAGCGCCATATGCTCCTTACGGCGGTGGCGGATACCCTGGCTATGGCCCATATGGAAACCCATATTACCGTTAAACAGGTGAGAAGCTCTCTTGATTGAGAGCTTTTTTATTGGAAAGGACATATAAAATCGAACAAGGTGATTAGCTCTGTGGAAGAGTGTCTGCATCTAGCTCCAGCGCCTACCCCTTCGAGGTCACAAGCCAAG
>NZ_BCUY01000063.1 GCF_001591465.1 Cytobacillus firmus NBRC 15306 | reverse complement strand
TATCGCTCCCATGTATTATTTAGTACCAGATACTAATAGCTTATATTTATTTTACTAAAAAATTGATGATACGCAAAGTGCCAACAAAAAAAGAAGGGTTTGCAGCCCTTCTTTTCATTTTCTATTCTTTTTCCACCAGTTCAACTATATGCATCCAGGTGGACTTTGAAAAAATATCCTTTACTTCGCCGCCGCCAATGACACCATACCCGACCGCGGCTCCTACCGTAACGCTCAGGAAAATTAAAAGCACGACAATAATAATCCGAAGCCAGATCGGAATGAGACGGATGCGAACCCGCCCTTTACGCGGTGACTCATCTTTGCTGCGTTCATTTTTCAGTTGTTCACGCGTCTTGACTGCTTCTTGATTACTGTTGTTTACTGACATTTTATTTCCCCTTTTTATCTAGCGTATTCCGTTGACCAGTCCCATCATTTGATCAGCCATGGAGACGGATCTGGACTGAAACTGATAAGCTCGCTGGAGGTTGATTAATTCTGTCATTTCCTTGGACAAATCCACATTGGACTGTTCCAGGGAACCCTGGGCCATTCCAATCTGTCCGCGAAGCGCACCGTTCAGCTCTGTAAAAATCCCCTCGCCGTCTATTCCATCTGGCAGGCCAAGAAGATTATCGCCTTTTTGCTCCAGGAATTGAGGCTTGTTGATCCGAACCACTCCAAGATTGAATTCCTGGATATTCCCATTCGCGGATTCAGCCAAAAAACTTCCCGTTTCAGTCACTTTAAAATTATTCGCCTGTCCATTTATTATAATCGAATTATTATTTTCATCAAGAACCGGAAGTCCGTCAGCTGTCACAAGCATGGTCTCATTATCTGAAACCGGTGTTAAATAAAATGCGCCCGCTCTGGTAAAACGCACTGCTGCTCCGTCCTCCGTCTGTTCCAGCACACGGAAATACTGGCCTTCCTTTGTGAATGCAAAGTCAAGCGGCCGGTCTGTTGCCTTTAAAGAACCCTGCTGCATGACGATTTGGGACTGTGCCAGCTTTGCTCCAACTCCCTGCCTGATGCCTGCCGGTGTCAGTCTTCCTGCCTCGGCAGCCGGATTTGGCTGATTATTGAACTGCTGAAAAAGCAAATCAGTAAAATTTGCTTCGCGTCTTTTAAAGCCCGCTGTATCAATGTTGGCAATATTATGGCTGACAATATCCATCTGCTTCTGCAGCTGGGCGAGAGTATTTGTTGCCGTGATCATCGTTCGATTCATTGTTTTTCCCCCTTAGCGGGTCTGCCGCTGGACATTACCCGATCCGCCCGATTTCATTTGCGGCTTTCTCCATACTGCGGTCATATGCCTGCAGAACCTTTTGGTTTGCTTCAAAAGAGCGATAGGCTGCCATCATATCCGTCATTGTACGGGAAGCATCCACATTGGAACGCTCCAGATAGCCCTGCTGAAGCTTGAATTGGACATTCTGTGCATTATAGGCATTTTCGAGCACGCTCTCTTCTGTCGCTGCAAAAAGGCCATCGCCTTCTTTTCGCAGGGTTTCGGGATTTTGGACAAAAGTGATGCCGAGTCTGGCTGTTTCACCCGCTTCACCGGTAATCACACCATCTTCACTTACTGTAAAACGGTCACTGGAGAGCTGAATCCGCTCACCCGCATCATCTAAAATATATAATCCGCTTGCTGTCGTCAAATAGCCCCCCGCATCGATGGTAAAATTCCCATTCCTCGTATAGCACGGTTCGCCATCGTTTCCAGCTGCAGTATAAAAAACGGTCCCTCTTAAGCCTGTATCCGGATTAACCGGCAAATTAAGATCCAGCAATGCCAGGTCTGTCCCGAGGCCTGTTTCCTTCATATCTCCCTGCATGAAGGACGGAAGCGTCTCCTGCATATAAACCCCCGTAGTCAGTCTGCCGACTTCATTATTAAAAGGAAGGTTTAGTCCATTTTCAGTCGGCACGGTCTGCCGGCCAATCCGCTGCAGAAGCATCTCCGGAAAAGCCCTCAGGCTCGTCTGGTCTGCTTTAAAGCCGGGTGTATTGGCATTCGCCATATTATTTGTCAGTACTTCCGTTCTCCGCTGCTGTGCAAGCATTCCGGAAGCAGCTGTGTAGAATCCTCTAAACATCTGTTTCACCTCTACTTATTCCGAACAATATATTCTAGCTCTATTATAAGAAACTTTCCGACAATAAACATTAAAAATTTGAAGAATTAAGTCAGATTTTGAAAAAAGCTGTACCTTTTTTTCATCGGCTGAAATGGAAAAATGTTTACTTTCAGCTGACCTAAAAAGAAAAACCCGCCAAAGTGGCAGGTCCCTAAGTTATACAAGCTTCTTTTTCGGAAGCTTATCAATATTATCAAGCATGATGCCAGTTCCCACAGCTACGCAATCCATCGGATTCTCTGCGATTAAAACAGGGACTTTCAGCTCTTCAGCCAGAAGCTGGTCGATTCCGTGAAGAAGTGCGCCGCCTCCTGTTAAAATTACCCCGCGGTCAATGATGTCTGCAGACAATTCAGGCGGTGTGCGCTCCAGCACGCTTTTAGCAGCCTGGACGATGACATCAACCGATTCTGCCAAAGCACCCTGAACTTCCTCTGAACGAACTGTAATGGTTCTTGGAAGACCAGACACCATGTCGCGGCCGCGGATTTCCATTTCTTCGTTTTTGCCGCCAGGGAATACAGTCCCAATCGTTACTTTAATGTTTTCAGCTGTTCTTTCGCCGATTAAAAGCTTGTACTCTTTTTTGATGTATTGAAGAATTTCGTTGTCAAACTTATCTCCGGCCATTTTTATGGATGAAGATGTCACAATGTCACCCATTGATAAAACCGCGACATCTGTTGTACCGCCGCCGATGTCGACAACCATGTTACCGCTCGGCTGGAAAATGTCCATGCCTGCTCCGATGGCTGCAACCTTTGGCTCTTCTTCGAGGTAAATCTTTTTGCCGCCGCTTTTTTCAGCCGCTTCCCTGATCGCTTTCTGTTCAACACCTGTCACATTTGTCGGGCAGCAGATCAGAATGCGCGGCTTTGATAAGAAGCCTTTAACATTCAATTTGTTGATAAAATGCTTCAGCATCGCTTCTGTTACATCAAAGTCGGCAATAACCCCATCTTTTAGCGGGCGGATTGCCACGATGTTCCCCGGCGTACGGCCGACCATGCGGCGTGCCTCTTCTCCTACGGCCAGCACCTTGTTTGTATTTCGGTCAATTGCCACTACCGATGGTTCATTCAGCACAATACCGCGGCCTTTAACGTGGATTAGCACGTTGGCTGTTCCTAAATCAATCCCAATATCCCTAGCAAACATTTCTTTTTTTCCTCCTTGCAACATGGCCAGCTTCTGTCCGCACCTTTGAAGGCTCTCTCTATTTAGGCATTCTTAAAGCGAACTTCGCTTATTAATTTTTTAGTTAGATGATCAAATCAGAATTCGCAACAGCAGTTCAAGCCACGCAAAAAAATCAGTTCTTTAATAAAAGAAATGATTTTGCCCGGCGTCTCTTTAGGAGTCCTAGTCTTTACGAACCAAGTTCTATCCTAATTTTATATTTTATCACATTCCTTGTGAAAGCAGTAACATTTTGACAGAATTTGTGAGACTTTTTGCGGGTTTTTGTCGAAATGGGGAAAAGGATGCAGGCGACTTAAGAAGGGGCTTAAATCCATAGAGCAAAGCCAAGGTTTTTGGCTATGGAAATAGCTTATGAGCTTTTAGCCCCCGGAGCCGCAATTGAGGTTCATGTACAGCTTTGAAAACTAGCCGTTATAATGTCAGTCTTAGCCTTTAACGCCTTTATCGGCGCCATTTGTTCCATTTCATTTAACTGGCTCTTCTTCCATCTCTTCTTTTTTATACTTCATTTTAGTGGCTTCACCGCCGCGCAGATGGCGGATCGATTTATGATAATCCAGGATTTCCTTTACTTCGTTTGCCAGTTCAGGATTGATTTCAGGCAGTCTTTCCGTCAAGTCTTTATGGACTGTACTTTTGGATACGCCAAACTCCTTCGCGATTACGCGAACCGTTTTTTTCGTCTCCACGATATACTTTCCAATCTTGATAGTTCTCTCTTTGATGTAATCGTGCACACCACTCGCCCTCCCCAATTTGGATGTGAGAAGTGTGAAATGAGACTCGCTTTCTGTCTGGATTTTAACTGTATTCCGCATGGATTCCTGATTAATTGAAGTTAATCGTACATGCGCCTGAAATGCTTGCTTTCAGTTTGCGATAATTAAACATGTCCTCAACATATTCATTAGTTTAGTAAAACGATCCCTCACCTCATACATTCTCTTTGTAAGGTTTGTAACAGTTTATTAGCTTGGTTGAGGGAATATGCACGAAAAACGCAATAAGGACAAGGTTTTGTGTAAATTTTTTGAAAATAGGACATCTGGAAGTCAATATAAGAAATGTTTTCAAAAAATCCTTTGGGGTATTTGAAAATTAAGAAGTCTTTAGACCAGTGACAATTTTACTGATTTTGATTGTTCCACGGATAAGATTCAGGACTTTCCCCGCAGATTCGACAAAATCCACCATTGCCGGTTAATTCACTTAGAAGACAACAAATCATTTCATCAGCATCAGGTAATTGCATATATCTAGGAATTACAGAGTGTATTGAACTATATGCATTTTCGGAAACAAGGGAAAAGAGCCAGGAACTCCTCCCTATTGTGAAGCGGATCTTTATACCGTACTATTTTTTTCGGAAAATAATTCATTTAATTGGTTATGACACCACAATATTCCAACAGATAGGATGAACATAGTATGCAAACACGCAAGGAAAGGATTCTAAATGATAAAAGAAAGAAGATAAAAGCAAGAGGAATGACGGCAGCCAGCACTGTTTTTGCGGCAGTAATCGCAACAGCCGGCTTCAGCGCTTCAGCAAATGAAGCTCATGCATTGACAGGCTCCTACATAGTGAAGCAGGGAGATACTTTATATAAAATCTCCAGGGAACATGATATGACTGTTAAAGAATTAAAGGCAGTTAACCGCCTAAAGTCTGACAAGATCCAGCCGGGCCAAACACTGGAGGTTCGTATTGAACGACATACAAAAGAATCCTTTATTAACCAGACAGCTGTTTATACCGTGGTGCCGGGCGATACACTTTGGGGAATCGCAAAGCGCTACCGGATGAGTGTCAATGAATTGAAAACATTGAACAAGTTAAAAAGTGATATGGTTCTCATCAATCAAAAATTGATTATTAAAGGGGATATTTCCATAACAAAGGCAATCATCACCGGTGCGGCAGACAATTTTACGGTGGAATTTAAAAACGGGGGTGATTATTTTATATTAAAGGTACCGTATGGGACAGCTCAGTCTTATCAAAAAATGTCAGGAAAAGAAATCCTCGTGGTTTACAAGGACGATGCTCTGATTAATATACAATAAGGATATGAAAAGCCGGATTCAGCCGGCTTTTCCTGGTTAACCCATATCACCCACCCGCTCATCAACATTCCAACCACGTATTTCTGACGATTAATAATGCAGAGATCTCATTTGACTGTCTGTTGCTTTAATCAATTCCCCCCAGGTTTTATGGCCCCTCTGCTGAAATTGAAAAAGCAGCTCAACAAATAGGTAAGCGGTTGTTAAAGCATCCCCAGCTGCACGATGGCGATCATATATGCGGGTTCCGAATGCCATCGCATACCTTTCAAGGTCGCGCATATCGTAAGACGGAGCAATAAATCCAATCAGATCCAGCGTGTCAATGGTCAGGAAATTTTTTAATGCAAATTTTTCGCGCTTAAATTCACTCTTTATAGCCAAGGCATCGAAGCTTACATAATGCCCAATCAGGCATACTGCCTCCCTTGATTCGACATAGTCAAAAAAACTCTGAATGGCTTCCAATGCCTGAGGAGCGTCTTTTACCAGCTCATCGGTAATAGAGGTTAGTTCTTTTATTTCCCGAGAAATTTGTCGTTTTGGGTTAACATATGTCTGAAAAAGGTCCTTTTCCTGCACTTGAAATCCTTTTACCGGAACGGCGCCAATTTCAATGATCCGGTCTGCCGCAGAAACCTGAAATCCTGTTGTTTCTGTATCAAAGACAATAAAATTCAGATCTTCAAGAGGAGTGGATAATGGAATAGTTTCATATCTTAACGAACATGTCACATTTTTTCTGAGAAAAAACATACCAGCCTCCTTTTAAAGCTATAATGAGAATCTTGCAATTGCCAGGCTCTGAAGCTCTTTTAATGTCTTTAAGCTTAGAATCAATTCTTCTTTTTCACGGGTAGACATTATGGAAAATGAGACAACGGAAGATGGGGCGGCACCGTTTTTTTCCTGCTGCCAGCGCTGGGTGACATACAACGTCAGTATAGTGCTTACAGCCCCTCTCAAATCGTGTGCATACTCCTTTGAGAATACCTGCCTTTCCTGCAGGAAATCTATTTTTTCAAGTGGTGTGCCCGATAGTTTTCCATGCATTAGGGACAGTATCTGCAGACTATGGTGATAGGGAAATAAAACTTCCTTTTTCATATCCATGCTTTTGCGCTGCAGCTTAAATAAGGACCGGAGCGGCTGATCCAGTGTGGGAATGGGATGTTCCCTTTCAAGCTGTGCCAGCCGGTACAAAAAAATTCGGGACCTTTTCATCTGCTCCTGAGCCATTGCTTCAAATTTTGCATGCAGTCCTTCACTCCCCGCTATGAACCGATAGGAGAAGAAGTTTTGCGCTAACAATAAATTGTCATTAGTGGATTGAAGCATCCAGGTTCGCAGCCTTTCCTCCCATACCGACAGTGACCCCCGCCATTTCTCCTCACTGCACATCATGAGCCCTTTGCACCGTACGTAACCCGCACTCTCCATGTTAGAAGTGATCCTTTTTCCCAGCTCTTCAAAAAAAACGCCGGCTTCCTCCGATTGGCTTTCATAAACCAGGAAATGGTCCTGATCTGTGAGCATGAACTGTTCTCCACGGCCGCTGGAGCCCATGTGATAGAAAGCAAATTCGCATGGCTGCTGCAGCCCTTTTTCCCTCAGTTCAGAAATAGATAGAGCTATAATTCTGCCGCTCATGCGATCGTATAGCTTTGTTATGATCTCAAGCGTTTTTAAAATTGGAACACGATCTCTTATTAAAGAATCAATTATCTCATAGATGCCGGTTTTTATTTGCGGAAGGCTGTCGCGATGGGCTTTTTCGATTTTTTGAACCGTCTTTATCACATTCTCATTTTTCTTTCTCAGCAAATCTGATAGTGTCACAATCCCTGCGACCTTAGAATCTTCCATTACGGGCAGGTGTTTGATTCCCTTAAACAGAATCAGTGAAAGGGCCTCATAATAATAAGCGGACCTTGATACCGTGACTGGACCCGCTGTCATAATGGTGCTTGCTGGAGCAGTAATATCCGCCCCTTCAGCAGCAACCCCTTCCACAATATCTCTTTCCGTAATAATTCCTTTTAAGCTGTTCTTTTCTGCAACGAGGACCGAACTAATCTTTCTTTTAAGCATGAGCCGGGCAGCTTCCTGAATGGTCGCAGCCGGGCTGACTGCTGCCGCCTCACTGCTCATGACATCCTGAACCCTGATCATGAATGCATCATTTTCCCCATAATCTGTCGCAAGCTTGACCTGTTCTGCAAGTGACGTGTATACATCCTTCAATCTGACGGCTACCTGTGTGAGCAGGTAATCATGCACTGCAGGATCATCCCATCTTTTTCTCACCACTTCAAACGGAATGAACAGTGCCCTTACCTCACTGGAGGCTTTGACTTCAACCAGCTCTTTAGTGGTCTGTTTGGAAACACCCAGGAAATCGGCGAGGCTGGAAAATCCAATCAGCTCTCCTGTTTGGACCACTTCGATCACTTCCTCCCTCCCGCTGTGATCGTTTTTCACGAATACCTCTGAAAGACCTTCTAAAAGGAGCAGAAGGCCTTCACGCGGTTTATTTTTTTTCAGGATTATGTCATTTTTTTTGTAATGGCGTACTTCGCACATGGATAGAAGTGAAAGGGCTGTGTCAGATTCCACCCCATGAAAAAAGGGGTGAAACCGCACAGCCTCCAGATTGTATAGGTTATACAGATTTTGATCCATCATCGTTCATCCATACTTCACCATCTTTATATACCATCTGCTCCGGATAGCGAAGATCCATAACTTCCTCCTGAATTTTTTGCGAAGGAGCTGCTGTCATCAGAGAAACAATGATATTAGCTGCAAATGCAGCTGTGGCACCAAACACGCCGGCACCTGTATCAATGATTCCCAGGATTGTAAATCCTCCATATTTAGCTGCAAAGATGTACGCCAAAGTAACACCTAACCCGACCAGCAGGCCGGCAATAACCCCCTGTGAGTTTGAACGCTTCCACCAGACACCCAGAACAAGCGCCGGGAAGAATGTTCCTGTCGCAAGCGCAAATGCCCAGGCAACAATTTGCGTAATGGCTCCCGGCGGGTTAAGTGCGATCACGCCGGCCAAAAGAGTGGCGATGACAATGGACCAGCGGGCAACGGAGAGACGTGTTTTTTCCGTTGAATTCGGTTTTAGCACCCGGTAAAAAATATCGTGAGCAAATGCGGAAGAAATCGCAATCATCAAACCTCCGGCCGTTGATAACGCCGCAGCCATTGCACCTGCTGCCACCAGACCGATGACAAACATGCCAAGATTGGCAATTTCCGGTGTCGCCATAACCACAATATCATTCGAGATAATGAGTTCGTTCCATTGAAGGACTCCGTCGCCATTGCCATCCGCTACTTGCAGCTTGCCTGTATCAACCCATGTCTTCGTCCAGGCAGGCAGCTCCGTAATTTTGCTGCCGGCAACCTGTGTCATTAAAATGAAACGGGAGAATGCTGCGTATGCCGGTGCAGAAAGATAAAGCAAGCCAATGAACAGCAATGCCCATGCTCCCGACCAGCGGGCTGCCTTCATCGTTGATACCGTATAGAAACGGACAATAACGTGAGGAAGACCTGCAGTACCAGCCATCAGTGTAAACATAAGGGCAAGGAACTGCCACTTCGTTCCATTGGTAAATGGCGCAAAGTATTCAGAGATTCCCAATTCGCGGTCGAGCTCACCCATTTTTCCGACAAGTTCACCGTAGGAAATCCATGGCATAGGGTTCCCTGTTAATTGCAGTGCCATGAAAATGACCGGAATTAAGTAAGCGATAATCAAAATGACATACTGAGCAACCTGCGTCCATGTAATCCCCTTCATGCCTCCAAATGCTGCATAAAAGGCAATGAGAACGACTCCGATCATGGTTCCAAGCTTTGCATCAATTTCAAATAGACGGCCAATAACTACACCGGAACCGGAAAGCTGGCCAATCGAATAGGTAAAGCTGATGATGATTGTACAAAGGGCTGCAATCACACGGGCAGTGTGGCTGTCATACCGGTCACCGATAAATTCCGGAACCGTGTAGCGGCCGTATTTCCGCAGCTGTGGTGCCAGAAGGAAGGTTAAGAGCAGATATCCGCCCGTCCAGCCCATAATATAAGCAAGACCGTCATAGCCCAGAAGCATGATGGTTCCTGCCATCCCGATAAAGGAAGCAGCGCTCATCCAGTCAGCACCAATCGCCATTCCATTGAAGATCGGCGGCACTCCGCGGCCGGCAACATAGAACTCAGAAGTTTCTTTTGCCTTATTGTAAATGGCTATGCCAATATACAAAGCAAATGTAACTAAAATGATAGATAATGAGACCAAAAACTGTGTATCCAAGAACATCCCCCTTTTTTTCGATCGTTTTTTAATGACGCCCCTTTTATCTCTCTGTATAGCGGAAGCTTGAACAGCCGCTCATTTTTCGTTAATTAATGATCAAGAACTTTCCCTGAACTGATTTGTTCATTTTTGTTTTCATCAATTCCATATTTCCGGTCAATCGCATCTCCCATTTTTGCATTAACAAACAGCAGAATGATAAATGTCAGTACTGCTCCCTGTGCGCCCATAAAGTAATGGAATGGGAATCCGTTAATGGTAATATCGCTTAATGGTTCTGCAAAAAAGACCACGCCAAAAGAGGCAAGAAAGCCAATAGCAAAATAAATGACCATATTCCGAGTCTTTTCGCGGAAATAACTGTCCGCTACTTTTTTATCGATTTTCTTCAAAACTCCACCCCCGGTAAAGATGATAAATTTTTCAGATCAAATTTTGATGAACAGATTTTATTGGTCCGGAATCACTCCTTAATTGGGATATGTGCAGCTGGATCGCTGCTATTTTACCGGATCCATTATCCGGACCCGGACAAAACCATTACCTTAAACTGAAAATAAATTTGACTGTCTCCATGAAAGGTGCGGGAACAAGAATGATTTGAACGAGGAAGTAAGCAAAGATTGATAGAAATGGGACTGCCAGGAAGAGTGGCCTTTTCTTCCTTAAAGCAAGAAAGAGACAAATCCCTGTAATGATCATCATAGATAGTAACGGAAGCAATTTGATTTCCCCCTTTTAGAAAGCGCTGTCATTCCCAGCTTTCCGATTACGCTTCAAGATGAGCGCTCGACATGTTTTCTGATTTCATTTAATTTTAAGAAAATTCATACTTTATTATGTACAAAAATCATTTCCAGGTCAAGTACATGCTGGTAAAATCTATAAATATTTTTGAAGGATTTAGTCAATTCCTTGATATATAAGGGCTTTAGTCAGCAAAATTGGATGGAGAAAACTTTAGGGTATTAGAGGAAAACACTATAGTAATAATGAAAATCTGCTAAAAAAAAGAGCCAATCCGGCTCCTTAGTCCAATTCCTTTATGATCAGCGTAATTGCCTCCAGCAGATCGGCATCTGACCAGCTTGCCATGCTTTTTTTACTGGCAGCCGCCAGTGCATGGGATGCCGGTATATGCACAAAACCCGCCGGTAATTCAGTGTTTGTCGATTTTAGCAGGTGAAGCAAGGAAAACATAACGTTGTTGCATAGATAAGTCCCCGCTGTGTTTGAGATGGATGCAGGATATCCCGCTTCCTTAAGTCTATTAACCATCCGCCGGATTGGCAGGGTGGAAAAATAGCCATCGGGACCATTCTCCTCTATCAGCTTGTCTTCAGGTGCGACTCCGCTATTATCCGGCTCGCCGTCCTGGCAATTGATTGCAATTCTCTCAGGAGTGATGGCTGTCCGCCCGGCAGCCAGCCCAAGAGAAATCACTGCATCCGGCTTCTTCCCGGCCACTTCCTCTACTATTTTCTTTGGTGCACGATTAAAATCAACCGGCAGAAGATGTCCTATAATCTCATAGTTTCCAACCGTTTTGCCATCCAATGCATTCACAATCTTTTCGGTAGGATTGATCGGAAAATCAAGAAAAGGTTCAAAACCGGTTAACAGCAGCTTCTTCATGTCTTCTCCCCCTATATAACACTTCGTTTTTCGAAATATTATACAGGATAATCACGGAATTGTCGAAAAAATGTTGATTCGACAAAAATCGGGTGGTACCTGTCACCAAAAAAGAGCCTGCCATTTCGGCAGACTCCCTATGATTATGCGTCAGTTGATTCAGTTGCTGTGTCTTCTTCAACTTGGTCGTCAGTTTGACCTTCGTCTTCAGAAGTTCCAGCTGGGTCTTCTTCTGTATCAGCAGACTCGTCTTCTTCCGTATTTCCGGCATTTTCATCTTCAGAACCAGATTCTTCAGCAGAACCTTCTTCTTCCGTTTTGCCAGACTCTTCTGTTGACTTGTCCTCAGAAGGAGCAGCTTCATCGTTTTCTTCAGTTGCACCGCTGTTTTCCTCAGCATCTGCTTTGTCAGCTGTGTCCAGCTCCTGTAAAGAGCTTAACGGTTTATTGAAGAAATCAAGCGGATTGACCGGCGTTCCGTCTTTGCGGATTTCAAAGTGTACATGTACGCCTGCTTCTTCATTAAACAAGCTTTCGCCTGCCTTTGCAAGGACATCACCTTGTTCTACCTGGTCGCCAACCTCAACATTCATCTCTGTAACAGATTGATATTGTGTTACAATTCCTTTGTCATGCTCAACTTCAATGACATTGCCCAACAGTGAATCTTCTTCTACCTTGGTAACTTTCCCGCTTAATGCAGCAAGGACATCAAATGATTCCCCATCCTTAGTGGCAATATCAATACCTGTATTTGGATGGTATGTGTTATTGTAAAATACTAGAGCAGCTTCCTGTTCTTCAGCCTTGCCGTCATAGTCATAGAATTGTTTTTGAATGACAGCTGAGTCTGGATCTTTGACAGGCATTACGAAGTTTTCCATTGAGCGGTTAACTTCCAATGCTGGCTCGTCGTACTTTTTGCCGGTAATATCTGTGGCTTCGTAATCGTAGCTGTCAGTGTCTGTAGCGTTGTCGCTAGTCTGGTACCATAGAACACCGGTTAGAATGATTGCTGCACTTGCAATGTAGATAGCTGGGAATGCCCACCGCTTCTTCATAAACTTTTTAAAGCTGGAATCTTGAGAAGATCGTTTCTTTTCTTCCTCTCTCATTTATCATCACCTCAGCAATCAGTCTGAACAGATTAAGAGGATTATATACATTTCTTAAAAAAATTTTTTGGGCTTATTTTTCGACAAACGTTTTCGGATTATGCATGATTTGAGAAAAAATTTTAAAAGGAGTTACTAAAGATGGTTAAGTGGATAATACGTGTGCTGCCTGTCCTATATATGACGCTTATTTGGGTCCTCTCCAGCATGCCTGCTGATGCTGTGGTGGAGCTGCCGGATTTGGCGGTGGACCGGTTTATAAAAGAGTCTATGCATCTGATTGAGTTTGGTATTTTATATGTTCTTCTGGTTCTGGCAGCGTTGACTGCCGTTAAGCTGACGCCGGGTGTGAATATTCTTTTGGCTGTTATTGCGTGCTTCTACGGAATTCTCGATGAGGTCCATCAGTCCTTTGTACCGTACCGGTCTGCTACTGTGATTGACGCTGTTAAGGATATTACCGGTGTGGCGGTGTGCTGGTATTTTATCAGCAGGGCTCTTTTTTATGGACGATTTAAAAGGCTTGGTAAGCTTCTTGGTTTCTTTAGTACAGCAAAAAGAAAGAGCTGATTCTCTATGAACCAGCTCTTTCTTTTATTTTTTAGCCGTTACTTTCGTCAGCAATTGGTCAGAAGCTGCAATTTCCACCCCTTTATAATAGTGGGCAACGATTTCTTTGTAGTTCTTTCCTTCAGCTGCCATGCCATTTGCGCCGTATTGGCTCATACCGACCCCATGGCCGTAGCCCTGGGTGTTGATAATGATATTGTCGCCTTTGCGTTCCCAGGTAAAGTCTGTTGATTTCAGTCCCAGTTTCTCTCTGATGTCTTTTCCGCTGACTACTTTCCCGTTAATATCCACTTTTGAAACCCGCTGGCCGGCTGTTCGCTCAGTCACTGTGCCGATGGTGCTGTCATTTGGAAGCTTCACACCCAATTTCCTTTCAAACTCCTGTACAGTGAATACCTCTCTGCCGTTAAACTTAGGAGACTGAAGGTCCCATTTGCTTTCTACACTTTTTAAATAAGGAACGGAATTTGGCCAGATGGCTTCAGAATTTTCGGTAAAGCCATTGCTAGTTGAAAAGAAGGAGGCTGTTATCGGCGAGCCATCGAAAGTGAGAATCTGGCCTCTCGTTTCGTTAACTGCTTCTCTCACCTTTTTAATCTTCCATTTATAATCCTGTTTCCATTGCTGCCTCAGTTCCTTGTCATTTTTATAAACCTGGTGGGTTACGGTATCATACACTAATGCCCCTTCAGGAAGTTCCACGCTATCTTTGTTCATCATTTGTTTCACGATAAAGGTTCTTGCCGCCAATGCCTGCGCCTTTAAAGCTTCTTCTTCAAACTCGGCCGGCATTTCCGATGCTACCACTCCGACAATATAATCTTCAAGCGGTACCGTCTCCAGCTTCTTCTGTGCAAGGCGGTAGACTCCTACCTCTATGGCTGGCCCTTGAGGAATTTCTGCCGCCGTCTCTTTCTTGGCATCAGTCTTTAGCTCCTCACCAAGCTTCCCGCTGACATTCCCTTCTGTAAAAGGAATCACAAGCAGGGAGGGAACGATGAGCGTGACGGCAAACAACAGTGCGGCTAGTACGATGAAAGGTTTGAATTTTGTCATGTTTTAAGCCTCCATAGCAAATAAATAATTCGAACTCAATTCATGTTTATGGCTATGGACAAGCTAATATGACTATAGATTAATATTTGCTTCATAGCAAAACCGCAGAATCGATTTGTCAGTCATCTGACAGCTCGATTCTGCGGTTTCAGTTTGAAATGCGCGCAAGGCGACTATTTGGACGACTCTAAGGAAGCCGCCTTGATTGGCATTACTTATGCGTTAATGTCAGAAACAAGGCCGTTATTAACAGGTGTTTCTTCCACTTCTGTCACACGTTCGATATCTGCTCCCAGTCCGGCAAGCTTTTCGTGGAAGTCTACATATCCGCGGTCAAGATGCTTGAGTTCTGTCACACGTGTTACGCCTTCTGCCACCAATCCAGTCAGGATCAAGGCTGCGGCTGCACGAAGGTCTGTCGCAGCTACTTCTGCGCCCTGCAGATTGCTTGGTCCGTTCATGATTACAGAACGGCCTTCAATTTTAATATCGGCGTTCATGCGGCGGAATTCCTCCACATGCATGAAACGGTTTTCGAATACAGTTTCTGTAATCACACTTGTACCCTGAGCGTGAAGCAATAGGGCCATCATTTGTGATTGCATGTCTGTCGGGAATCCAGGATGAGGCATTGTTTTAATATCAACGGCCTTCAACTTTTCTGGACCCAGTACACGGATGCCTTCAGCTTCTTCAATGAAGGTAACACCCATCTCTTCCATTTTGGCGATTAATGAAGCAGAATGCTCAAGTACAGCACCTTTTACAAGAACGTCTCCGCCTGTAATGGCAGCTGCCACCATGAATGTGCCTGCTTCAATGCGGTCAGGAATGATGTTGTGCTCTGCACCAAACAGTACGTCCACACCTTCAATGCGGATCGTGCCCGTTCCTGCCCCTTTAACTTTGGCACCCATTTTATTAAGGAAGTTAGCCAGGTCCACAATTTCAGGTTCCTTAGCTACGTTTTCCAAAACCGTTGTGCCTTTAGCTAATGTTGCAGCCATCATAATGTTCTCCGTAGCACCAACGCTAGGGAAATCGAGATATATTTTTGCTCCATGCAAGCGGCCTTCCGGTGCTTCCGCTTCAATAAAGCCATTACCAACCTTTACTTTCGCACCCATCGCTTCAAAGCCTTTTAAATGCTGGTCGATCGGGCGGGAACCGATTGCGCAGCCCCCTGGCAATGCCACACGGGCACGGCCATTTCTTGCTAATAAAGATCCCATGACTAAAACTGAAGCACGCATTTTGCGTACATATTCAAATGGTGCTTCTACCTTCAACTCTCGAGATGCATTTACTGTTACTGTATTATTTTCAAACTCCACTTCGGCGTTTAAATAGCGTAATACTTCATTAATAGTATATACATCGGAGAGTGTTGGGACATCACGAATTACGCTTTTGCCATCACTTGCTAACAGTGTTGCGGCGATAACCGGTAAAACAGCGTTTTTTGCTCCTTCAACTTTGACAGTACCGCTTAACCTATTTCCGCCGCGGACGATGATTTTATCCAAAGTGTATTCCCCTCCGCGTCCAATTTCTCTATATTAATATTCAATCGTTATGATGGGTGTGCCAATAACTATGTTTGTCTTGGCGCCCATTCCATTTGTTCGTAATCCAAGCTGCATGTTCATTTCATTGCCATTTGTCACAATGAATTCACCAAAAAGCGGCGAATTTGCTGATGCAGAAATAAATTGGTCTTCTTTTAGTGCTTCTATTTCTGTCGCATTAAAAGCATCCAGTAGCTGATTTGCAGTATCAGACAAAGACTTATTAATCTTATCATTGAATTCGCCTTGGATACAAGAGAAAATTGTGGCATTTCCTCGAAAAATGTCAGAAATCTTACTATTAAGTTCTGCAGCCAGTTTGCTCTGTTCTTGTTTCCACCCCTGACCTTTGGCCTCATAAATCACATACGTCTGAACTTGACCTTTTGTGGGGGTTGATAAAATTTTTACTGCTTCTGCCTGAGCATCTGTCTGCTTAATAATAGCTTTTGCTTCCCATGATTTTTCTGTTTCTTGAAAGCTCCATTCCCAATCAGGATATTTTGACTGCAGTTCATCGGTGAATGCTTTTACTTCCTGCAGGTTTTGGGTTTCCATTTTTTCTCTCGCATGCAAAGTCCAATCTTTGATTAAAATATTCTCGCCCTGTAAAACCGAGGCCATCGATAACAGGTCAAGCTCCCCTTTGGCTACAGTCGTCTTATTCCCAATGTTTATTATCATGAAACCAATAATGGCAATAACAGATAATGTAATGAATGATTTTTTCATCTGTAAACTCCTCCCCTTAGTACCATTGTTACCAAGGATAGAGTGAGCATACTTGGGAATTGTCGTCACTTTTTGACAAACTGAAAAGGCAGCAAAATCACTGTTAATTAAGATGCTCTTTCTGCCTTTGTATGCATACTTTGAAAACCATTTCACAAGAAAGTATGTATGCAGGAAAACAAGCAACAAAAAGATTTTACTCAATAATTGTCAAATTGAAAACATGTATGAAGACCTATATTTACAAGAAAAGCGGAAGCGCCTTGCCCACCCCCGACAAGCATAAGACGAGCCTCACGGTAAGGCGTTCTTTGCCTTGCTGGGAGGATTGGCTTATGACCTCGAGGGGGTAGGCGCTGGAGCTAGACAGCAATCTAAGTTCTAAGAGTTAGTTCCAAATATTATAAAAAAATTGACCGGTTTTATATCACTTAAAGAAAGGTGATGTTCTGCAGTATAAGCGGAAGCTGCCGGGACCATAAAAGATAGTCTAGAAAGAAGCTGCTGACGGAAGATCCAATTACAATTGAGAGCAGAACATACAATACACGTGCCTGAAAAACATGATTCGCCCGCAAAAGAGTTTCAAACCGCAATGCCTGAAGCGCCCACCAGGCCAGCGCAATAAACACCAGATGAGACATAATGCTGATGAGTGCCTGCTGCCCAAATCCTGATATCATCTTCTTCCCTCCTTTAATTCATTGCCACTTCGCTTACCTGCTTTGTGCGCTACAATACCATTTGACGTTTATACTATCAGGTAAGTTTCATGACTGTTTATTTTTTGAAAATTAAGTTTCTTTGTTTTTCGCCGTTTATAAGTCCATTATATCGAATTGTCGAAAAAACACGAAGTTTAATCCAGGGCAAACAAAAAAGAAGGGGAGATTCCCCCCTCCTATTTATACCCCTTTTGTCCCCTTTTTCGTAACAGCTTTTTAAAACCCCCATTTTAAAAAGCCTTTTTATTGAAAGAAATCAGTAAACTGATTGAAATTGCCCTGCAGGAAGTCAAATGCAATATTTGGCACAATTCCGAACAAGATGGTGGCTGCCAGGCTGGTGCCGATAACAGCTGTTAAAGCCGCTGGAATTTTAACTTTTCCTGTATCAGCTGCTGGCCTGAAGAACATTTGCACCATGACACCGAAGTAGTAGAAGTATGAAACGACTGTTGTCGCAATCATAATCGATACCAGTACATAATGGCCCTCATTTGGCACTAATGCACCCATGAAAATATTCAGTTTGCCAATAAACCCGGCTGTCCCCGGAATGCCTGCAAGTGACAGCAGGAATATAGCCATGGCGATGGCCAGGAACGGTGCGCGGCGGTAAAGCCCGGCAAATTGGCTGATATCTTCTGAACCCGATTTATGTGTCACATGCTGGATAATCGCGAAAGCGCCAAGGTTCATGAATAAGTAAGCACCGAGGTAAAACCAGAGCGTATCAAACATGAATAGTGACATGCTCGCAATCACAACCAGCAGGTAACCGGCCTGAGCGATGCTGGAATAAGCAAACAAACGTTTAATATTCCGCTGTCTTAGCGCAATCAAGTTCCCAGTAATCATCGTGGCTCCTGCCAGGAAGGCAATGTAATCCTGAAGAGCCAGGATCATCGGAAGCCCCTGTACATCACCGGATGGCGCATTCGCAAAGATTGAAAACAGAATGCGGATAACAATGATGAATCCGGCTGTTTTGGAAACTACGCTTAAAAAAGCTGTTACAGGCGTAGGTGCACCCTGGTACACATCCGGCGCCCACATATGGAATGGCGCTGCAGCCAATTTAAAAGAAAGTCCCACCACGATCATAAAGAATGCAAGGCCTAACAGGTAAATATGCTGTTCATTATAGATGGATGTCAAAAATCCGGACATTTCCTTTAAGTTCGTAGTTCCAGTTAAACCGTATACATAACTCATTCCGAACAAAGTGATCGCTGTGGCAATACTGCCATTGATTACATATTTCATGGCCGATTCGTTTGAATGCAGATTTCTTTTTCTCATACCTGCCAGAATGTAGGACGAGATGGAAAGAAGCTCAAGCCCTACAAACAGGGTGATTAAATCTCCGCTTGAAGACATGATCATTGCCCCAAGCAATGCAGCCATGAACAGATAGAAAAATTCCCCCCTGAATTCTTCCAATCCTTCATTCGGCTCATAGCCAATGGCAATCAGCAGTACCATAGCAGATCCGATTAAGAGCAGCAGCTTAAAAGCTTTTGCAAAGGAATCAAGCCTGAACGTATCAAATAAAATGGATTCCGGACCATGCCCGATAAGGCCCAGTAAGGAAACGAGAGCCGCCAGTATTCCGGCAAAGCCGACCCAGCCGAGAATTTTCCGGCTTTGGGATTTCGGCATAAACAAATCCATTAGTGAAAGAGCGGTCGCAACACCAAGGATGATGAACTCCGGCGTCATTATGCCCCATTCATAAGATAATAATGTTTCGAGATCCATCCTTCATCACCCTCCTATCCCAAGCATGATCGTTTCAAGTGTTGAGGTCAGCGGTTCGCTCAGCACACTTGGATAAACACCAATCAGGACAATTAAGCCGACTAAGACCAGGACAGGCACGAACTCAAACTTTTTCATATCCGTTATGCCGGCAAAGTCCCGATGCGCTTTGCCGTATGTGATACCCAGTACCGCGCGAAGCAGGTAAACAGCTGTCATAATGATTCCGATTGTACCGCTTGCCGCGAGAATCGGCATTTCTTTAAACAGGCCAAGGAAGGCCATAAATTCACTCACAAACCCTGACATGCCAGGCAGGCCAAGGGAGGCCATTGCCCCTGCAAGAAGGAAGCCTGCCGTAATCGGCATCCCTTTTGCCAAACCACCGAGATTTTGAATGCTGGAGGTTTGAAAGCGTTCATAAAAGACACCCACAAGGAAGAATAATAGTGCTGCGATTAAACCGTGAGAAACCACCTGGAAAATCGCCCCCTGTATTCCTGCCTCATTTAATGCGCCTAATCCGATTAAAACGATTCCCATATGGGAAATAGAAGAGTAGGCAAGCACCATTTTAAAATCGGTCTGAACAAACGCCAGAAAGGCTCCATACAATAAATTCACGACTCCAAGCACAGCCAGCCATACAGCAAGGCTTTGGAATTGCTCAGGAAATATTCCCATTCCGAAGCGGATTAAACCGAATGCCCCTATTTTCAAAAGTACTCCGGCATGCAGCATGACGATTGATGGCGGAGCTTGTACGTGGACCCGCACCATCCAGCTGTGCAGCGGGAAAATCGGAAGCTTCACACCAAATGCAATTAAAAGCGCAATCAGCATGCCCATTTTCATATTTTCAGAGATTGGCGCAACAAGCTGCGGATTATCCGCGTTCATTGCGGCCATCAAAGCATCAATATTGGCTGTGCCAGTACGGGCAAACAGTACCATAATGACAATCAGCAGAACAGCAGATCCAAGCCCGTTATAGATCAGGAAGCTGTATGCAGCATTTTCTTTTTCATAGTAACCCCATTTCCCAATCAAGAAGAAGGTCGGAATTAATGTGATTTCAAAGAAAATAAAGAAAAGAATCAGGTTTTCAGCGGCAAATACACCCAGCATGCCGACTTCAAGCAGCAGAAACAGCATGAAGTAACCCTTCCACTCTTTTTTTATATGAATAGAAGCAATCGCTGCAAGTGTAGAAAGAACAGCTGTCAGAACAATCATGATAAGGGAGAATCCATCCAGCCCGAGCTCATAATCTATGGAAAAAAGATTTCCGAGCTGGCCGGAATCGCCAAACTGAATCCAGCTTACTTTTTCATTCAGCTGTTCCAGGCCTGCACCTGCCCGGTCTTGAAAATAGGCGATCAGCGACAATACCAGCGCAGGAAGCGTGGCAAGGAAGCCAACTGTCTTGATCAATGATTCCTGCGTTCTCGGCAGGAAAGATAATACTAAAACACCAAGCAGCGGGGAGAAAACTAAAATGGATAGAAAATAAGCTAAGTTCATTTTAAGTACCCCCCTGTAAACGCATAGATGACAACTAAAATAGCAAGGCCGACAAACGCCACTGTTCCATAAGTCTGAATCTGGCCATTATGAAATTTAGAACCAAGCCTTCCGAGTGCAGATATGATTCCAGTTACACTCTTTACAAGGCCTTCAACCAGGAATACTTCCAGGAAGCGCAGGAATGAGCTGATGAATTTCGCCCCAGTCACTACTGTCATCGAATAGAATTCATCAATATAGTATTTATTGTACAGAACGCTGTATGAAAGCGGCATTCTGCTTGTAAGCCAGTCGCGTGAAAGCGAACGTTTGCCGTACATCAGCCAGGCAAGGAAAATTCCAAGCAGAGATACAGCCGTTGCGACAATCATTATCCATGCAGGCCCTTCAATATGGCCATGGCCCAAAGCATGGTTATCTTCCACGAGCCAATCGCCCAGAAATGTTCCAAACCATGGTGTATTCACATATCCAGCCACGACAGCCAGCACCCCAAGCACTACCATCGGCAGCGTCATGACACTTGGCGATTCGTGGACATTTTTCATATCGGTTCTTGCTTCACCAGCGAAAACCAAAAAGAACAGGCGGAACATATAAAATGCCGTAAAGAATGCGGCAATTACCGCAAGCCAGAACAGCACCGTGTTCCCGTGTGCCCAGGCAGCGATTAATATTTCATCTTTACTGAAGAACCCTGAAAATAATGGCACACCGCTGATCGCCAGTGTTCCGATCAGGAAGAGAGGGCCGGTTACGCGCAGCTTTTTCCACAAACCGCCCATATGTTCAATGTTCTGTGTATGAACGGCATGGATGACACTTCCTGCTGCAAGGAACAGCAAAGCCTTGAAGAAGGCGTGCGTCATTAAGTGGAACACGCCGGCTACATATCCGGCAGAACCCAGCGCCAGCATCATATAGCCGAGCTGGCTGACGGTTGAATAAGCGAGCACCCGCTTTATATCCTTCTGAACCAGGCCGATGCTTGCTGCAAAGATGGCTGTGAAGGCCCCAATGACAGCAACGGTCATCAGTGCTGTTTCACTTGCTGCAAACAGCGGGAATAGCGCCGCCACTAAATACACACCTGCCGCTACCATTGTCGCTGCATGGATTAATGCGGAGACTGGCGTCGGCCCTTCCATTGCGTCAGGAAGCCATGTGTGCAGCGGGAACTGGCCCGATTTGCCGACAGCCCCTACAAAAATAAGAATCGCTGTTAATGTAATCATCGTGCCTGAAATGGCACCCGCTTCAACTGCTGCAAAAATCTCATCATATTCAAAGCTGCCAGCCTGCCAGAATAATAGAATCATTCCGATCAAAAGGCCGACATCTCCAATACGAGTCATGATAAATGCCTTTTTGGCCGCAGCCTTTGCTTCCTCTTTGTAAAAATAGAAACCGATCAGCAAGAAGGAACCAAGTCCGACAAGCTCCCAGAAGAAATACGTCTGAAGCAGATTAGGCGAGATGACAAGGCCCAGCATGGCAAATGTAAATAACCCTAAATAGGCATAGAAAACAGGAAAACGGTCTTCCCCCTGCATATAGCCTTTCGAATACGTATGTACCAGGAAACTGACAAGTGAAACAATCACCAGCATCAGTGCATTTAACTGATTAACTTCAAAACCCGCTGTTAACTGAACATCCCCTATAGTCAGCCAAACGCCTTCTGCTTTATAAGTTGGTGCCGAAAACCGGTCAAATAGCACCAATAAGGAATAGACAAGCGATGCCAGGGTAAACAGAATCCCAATATAAGCACTCGCTTCTTTTAGCCGTTTGCCGAATAAAATAAGGAACAAAAACGATAAAAGCGGGAAAAGCGGTATGATCCATGCATTCTCCATCATTATCACAATCCCCTTTTTTGAACACACCCTAGAGCACGGCGTGCCAGATTGGGACCTTATGAACAGGTCCTTTAAGGCGGGAGCCACTTATGGCCGCCTTTTCAATTCTCTATTCTCAGCCAGCGCGGCTGCATTTTTTACAGTATATTTAGTGCTTCATAGCATCCATTTCATCAATGTTAACGCTCTTTTTGTTACGGTAAAGTGAAATCAGAATTGCTATTCCTACTGCCACTTCTGCTGCGGCAACCGCAATAACAAATAGCGTGAAAATCTGTCCGGTAATGGACGGTGTGATGCCATATTTACTGAATGCCACAAGATTAATATTAACCGCATTCAGCATCAGTTCGATTGAGATCAGGACAATCACAGTATTGCGCTTAGTCAAAGCACCATACAGACCGATGCAAAAGAGGATTAAAGCCAATGCCAGGTAAGCTTGAACGGGAACTGTACTCATTCCTTTTCTGCCTCCTTTTCATCGTCTTTTTTAGCCAGAACAACGGAACCAATCAAAGCGACCAATAATAGGACAGATGTTACTTCAAACGGAATAATGAATTTTGAGTAAAGCTCAATTCCGATTTGCTCTGTATTATTGACATGAAGGTCATTCGGCGCTGACGGCAAATCAAGGTTATAAATTCCGATATAGACCGCGAAAGCAAAGCCAAGCACCCCCACGAATAAAAACAGCTTACGCCAGCGGCCGGTTTTGGGCTCGCTTGTGTCGTTATGGCGCGTCAGCATGATCCCGAACAGCATGATGATGGTAATCGCTCCAGAGTAAATCAAAATCTGGACCGCAGCCAGGAATTCAGCTGAAAGCAGCACGTAAATTCCGGCGATGCTTACAAATGTAAATACAAGAGCGACAACCATATGCACAACTTTGGTAAGGTTCAATAAAAGCACGCCGCCGATGACCGCAACTAAAGCTAGAGACATAAACGCTAAAAACTCACCAGAAAACGTCATGCTTTATTCACCTTCCGTATATTTTCATCATTTTCATCGAGCCATTCAAGGTTTTTAAACAGCTCATCACGGCTATATTCCGCCAGTTCAAAATTATTGGTCATGATAATCGCTTCTGTTGGACAGACCTCTGTACACAAGTCACAAAGGATGCAAATTTCGAAGTTGATATCATAGGTATCAATGATTTTCCCCTTTTTGGCAGGGTCCGGATGTTTTTTCCCTGTCAGCTCGATACAATCGGTAGGACAAATATTTGCACACTGATTGCAGACAATGCATTTTTCAGGGTAAAACTTTTGAATTCCCCTGAACCGGTCCGGAAGCGGAAGCGGCTCATTCGGATAATCATACGTTACCTTTTTGCGTGTCAGGTTTTTAAGGGTATACGATAATCCTTTCGCTAAACCAAGCATGTTTTTCACCCCTTGTATAG
>NZ_BCUY01000062.1 GCF_001591465.1 Cytobacillus firmus NBRC 15306 | reverse complement strand
TTCTTTTTTATGTGTAAAGCTAGACTAACTCCGAACTTGCCAGTATTACCAATTTTACTGCAACACAGTTCAAAGATTTCTATTTTATACAGTCTTGCAGCAGTGAATTTTCTTCACCTTGTCCGAATGGATGGAATATGCCTTTAAAACAAAAGTTTATAAGACTGCAATCCAAAATATATACCAAAGCCAATCAAGGATATTCCAGATAAAACGGAAATAATAGCGAGAATCTTTCCGGTTAAAAATCTTCTAAAGCTGCTGGCGACGGCTGCCATAGTTACATCCCATAGAAGAAGGCATGTAAAAATCGCTCCACTGTATAAAATAACATGGGCCTTGTCATACTCAGCTGCAGTTTTTGCCAGGATGGAACCATAGATGCCGAGCCAAAACAGTATGGTTAAAGGATTTGACAATGACATGAGGAAGCCTGACATAAAGGATTTTACTTTAGATTCATTTTTGGTTCTGACGCTTGATATTACTTTGCCGGAGCTTAATATGGTTTCCAAACCTGTATATACCAGGACAAAAAATCCAAAGCACCATAAAAAAGCTTTTATAAATGGAATCTCAAGAAAATGTACTACACCCAAATATACGGCTGCCATATAAATTGCATCTGCTGTTATAGCACCCAGCCCCACAAGCCAGGTGGAAAAAACCATTTTTTATCCCTTTATCCAATTGCGCAGCATTTATTGGACCAATTGGCGCTGCAAGCGATAGACCCAAGAAAACATAGCCTAAAAATATGCTCATAAGTGTACAACCACTAACTGCCAAAACCTGTTTGTACAAAGTGTATTCAGAGTATTGGAAGGATAGGACAACTATTTTATCCTGAGCAAGCAGCAGTTTTTGCAATCAGAATGTATTGGCCCAATTAAACAACTTTACTGACAAAGCAAGCATAAATTTCTCAATCATGCAAAAAATAAACTGAAAAGCAGAGGAGAGTGTTTCTTATGGATGCAAAACGAGTGAAGCAAATTCTTTCATCATCAGCAGATATCGAAGTAAAATACAATGGTGCATCCGTGTGGATCGACAAGCTGAATGAGGATGGAAGAACAGCTACGGTACATTTGCGGGGCCCGCTTGAAGAAAGGTCCGAGGTGGAAATTGGCGAACTGACTGAATTGTAATATGACCTTAAGCCGCCAACACTGGCGGCTTTTCGTCTATATATCCTGATTGGATTCAGTTTCTGTCCGTTCATTTAAATACTTATTCTCGGCAGAAGCAAAGTTTACTGACTGCAGGCTAATCTCTTTTTCAATTCCATACAGATCTTTCCCCGTGTCTTCTAAATTTTCATGCCTTCTTTCCACATCAGAGGCCTCCTTTTTAAATTGTTTCTGTTAGTATAAACAGAAATTTTCAATAACATGAAAGGGAATTTATACTTAAAAAGCCGGAATTTATACCATTTTGATTTCAGAACTTTACATAGGGTACCGGGGTATAATATAATTGATTCAAAGGAGGCTGATCAAATGGCATTTGATTTGGAAAACGAGGATTTATCTCCTGACAGCTGCTGTTCGATTGAATCGGAGCGAAAAAGTCATCATTCAGAAAAAGTTAAGAAGAATTTGACGACCCGGTTAAATCGAATTGAAGGGCAAATACGCGGGATAAAAGGACTTATTGACAGAGACGTGTATTGTGACGATATAATAACACAAATTTCTGCAACTCAGTCCGCTTTGAATAGCGTAGCAAAACTATTGCTTGAAGGCCATTTGAAAAGCTGTGTGGTTGAAAGAATCCACGAAGGCGATGAAGAAGTGCTTGATGAATTTTTAGTCACAATCCAAAAGTTAATGAAAAAATAATGGGAGGTTACTTTATTATGGAAAACGTAACTCTGAAAGTAAGCGGAATGTCATGCGGTCATTGTGTAAAAGCAGTTGAGGGCAGTGTCGGCAAATTAAATGGTGTGGATAAAGTAGCAGTGGACCTTGATAATGGCCAGGTGCAGGTTCAATTTGACTCATCTGCAGTTTCACTTGAACAAATCAAAGAAACAATTGACGATCAAGGCTATGATGTAGAGTAAGCTAATTGGGAAGGAACGTGTGAATAAAATGCACGTTCTCTTTTTTTACAAATTAAGAAATTTGTTTAATTATATTTGATTGACATATAGGGTAGCGGGGTATAGTATATAAGTGTAAGATACTTCGTTTAATAAAGGAGTGGGAGTTATGGGTGATGCAGCCCTGAAGGAGGTTCACCTTCCGATATCGGGAATGACATGTGCAGCCTGTTCGTCTCGAATTGAGAAGGGGCTTAATAAGCTGGATGGTGTGCATGAAGCAAGTGTCAATCTTGCATTGGAAAAAGCAGCGATAAAATATAATCCAGGAGTAACTTCTGTTGAAGCTTTTGAGAAAAAAATAGAGGATCTCGGTTATGCAGTAGTATCGGAAAAAGCAGAGTTCGAATTGCTGGGGATGACATGCGCAGCCTGCTCCGGAAGGATTGAAAAGGGACTTAATAAACTTCCTGGGGTAAAACAGGCTGTGGTCAATTTGGCTCTTGAAACTGGCACTGTTGAATATAATCCTGAGCAAGTCTCAGTCCAGGATATGATAAAGAAAGTAGAACATTTAGGGTATCAGGCAAAAGTAAAAACTCATAAAGACCAAGAAATCGAAGGTTATAGGGAAAAGGAAATCGAGAAGCAAAAAGGCAAATTTATCTTCTCATTAATTCTTTCCATCCCTTTGTTCTGGTCCATGGTGGGACATTTCGAGTTTACATCATTTATTTATGTTCCCGATATGTTTATGAATCCGTGGGTGCAGCTGGCGCTTGCAGCTCCCGTGCAATTTTTCATAGGAAAACAATTTTATGTCGGGGCGTATAAGGCATTAAAAAATAAAAGTGCCAATATGGATGTGCTGGTTGCATTGGGTACTTCTGCAGCTTTTTTCTATAGCTTATACCAATCATTTTTATCAATTGGCAGCAATGGACATATGGTGGAGCTCTATTATGAAACAAGTGCCATCCTTATAACATTAATCATTTTAGGCAAGCTGTTTGAAGCGAGGGCTAAGGGGCGTTCTTCTGAAGCAATCAAAAAGCTTATGGGTCTTCAGGCAAAAACAGCAACTGTCTTGAGGGAAGGGGAAGAAATTGAAATTCCTCTTGAAGAAGTAATTGCTGGAGATATCATATATGTGAAACCGGGTGAAAAAATTCCGGTCGATGGTGAGATTATCGAGGGACAGTCAGCATTGGATGAATCCATGCTGACGGGGGAAAGCGTACCTGTTGATAAAACAGCAGGCGACACAGTTATCGGCTCCACCCTTAATAAAAATGGCTTCCTGAAAATTAAAGCCACTAAAGTTGGCAAAGATACAGCACTGTCACAGATTATTAAAGTAGTTGAAGAAGCGCAAGGTTCCAAGGCGCCCATACAGCGAATGGCAGACAAAATCTCCGGGATATTCGTTCCGATTGTCGTGAGTATAGCAGTGGTTACATTCCTTGTATGGTATATATGGGTAAGTCCCGGTAATTTTGCAGAAGCACTAGAAAAATTGATTGCCGTCCTGGTGATTGCATGTCCATGTGCCCTGGGCCTGGCTACGCCAACTTCTATTATGGCAGGTTCTGGCCGGGCAGCGGAGTATGGGGTTCTTTTTAAAGGCGGGGAGCACCTGGAGTTTACACATGAAATCACTACAGTCGTTCTTGATAAAACCGGAACCGTAACACATGGCAAACCGGTTTTAACGGATGTGCTTACGGAAGCCCGCGTTGAAGAAAGGGCATTTCTCCAGCTTGTAGGGTCTGCTGAGAAACAGTCTGAGCATCCATTGGCCGAAGCGATTGTAAAGGGAATAAAAGATAAAGGAATCACTCTATTTAATCCGCAGGAATTTGAGGCTATTCCCGGTTATGGGATTAAAGCAAAAGTGGAAGGCAAGAACCTTCTAATCGGTTCAAGAAGATTAATGGATAAATACGATATCAATGTCAAATCAGCCAAACTGGAAATGGAGACACTTGAGGAAAATGGAAAAACGGCAATGCTTGTTGCGGTCGATGGCAAATATGCAGGTATCGTTGCAGTTGCGGATACAATAAAGGAAACTTCCAGAAATGCAATCAATCGCTTAAAACAACTGGGGATTGAAGTCATTATGATAACCGGTGATAACAAACGTACAGCACAGGCAATAGCTGAGGAAGTGGGGATAGACTTTGCAATTGCAGAGGTTCTGCCTGAAGGCAAGGCAGAAGAAGTAAAAAAACTTCAAAACCAGGGAAAAAAAGTCGCCATGGTCGGCGATGGCATAAATGATGCCCCTGCACTTGCTGTTGCTGATATAGGAATGGCGATTGGAACCGGTACAGACGTTGCGATGGAAGCAGCAGATATTACTCTAATGAGAGGGGATCTAAATAGTATCGCAGACGCCATCCTAATGAGTAAAAAAACCATAAGGAATATCAAACAAAATCTTTTCTGGGCATTTGCATACAATACACTTGGCATCCCAGTAGCTGCAATAGGGTTCCTTGCTCCCTGGCTTGCCGGTGCAGCCATGGCTTTCAGCTCCGTATCTGTCGTTTTAAACGCACTTAGATTACAAAGAGTAAAAGTAAGTGAAAAAACGTTTAATTGGAAGGGGTAAATATAAATGAAGAAATGGGCAGGTGCAGCGATTGCTTACCTGGTGCTTGTAATGGCTTGTTATGCGGCATATGATTCTTTCTGGGCTAAGCCAGAGCCGATCCCTCATGATATTGAAATCGAAAATCATGAATAGCAAATGACCGGTCAGAGGGAATCCCCCTCTGCCCATTTTTCGCAGATTAATAATTGTAATTTATTTTTCGATATGATAGAATCGACTACAATATATAGTATGCATTTTCAAAAATAAAAACTACATATAGATCGTGATTGGTGTCCTATATGGACTTAATAGGGAATTCGGTGAAAAACCGAAGCTGTCCCCGCAACTGTAAGTGCAGACGAAAAAAGCATGCCACTGTACAAAACGCTTCATAGCGCTAGTATGGGAAGGGCTTTTAGTAGAGTGAAGCACAAGCCAGGAGACCTGCCAGGGCGATCGAATGTTTCTTATCTTCGGGGATTGAGATGATGAAACGATCGCGTAATGGCCGTTTGTTCATCTGCTTTCTGCTATTATTCTATCGTTTGATCCGCTCATTTTCCGGGCGGATTTTTATTTTGTCTTTAGGAGGAAGTAAAATGGTCCAAACCATACAGCCGATAGAAATTTTAGAAGAACTTAAGACTGAATTTCCGCAGCTCGGCTTTGAACAACTGTTAAAAAGGTATGAAGAAATGAGTCAGCAGAGAGCAGAGGCCATTTATGACCAGCTTATACTTGATTGCTTATCATTTATAAGCATTGAAGAGCCTGATTGGACGTTTGCCGCTTCACGTCTGCTTCTTAAAAAGCTCTATATCGAGTCCGGCAAAAACAGAGCATGCGAGCCGGATGATTGCTACACACATTTTTATGCGCTAATTGAACGTCTGACCGCTTTGGGTATTTATGATCACGATTTATTAAATATTTACTCAAAAAATGAGATAAATGAGCTGTCCCATTATATAAAAAAAGAAAATGACCGTTTATTTACATATTTGGGGCTTAAAATGCTGGCTGACCGATATCTTGCCAGGGACAAACAAAAAAATTTATATGAGCTGCCACAGGAGCGGTTCATGATCATCAGCATGGTGCTGATGAAAAAGGAGCCGAAAAGCAAGCGGCTTGAGCTTGTGAAAGAAGCTTACTGGGCAATGAGCGGTTTGTATATGACGGTTGCCACTCCAACGCTCGCTAATGCAGGGAAAAACTGGGGACAGCTTTCAAGCTGTTTCATCGAGACCGTAGACGACAGTCTTGATTCCATTTATGACAGTAATACCGATATCGCATCACTGTCTAAAAATGGCGGCGGAATCGGAGTATATTTGGGAAAAATCCGCAGCAGAGGCAGCGATATTAAAGGGTTTAAGGGGGCATCTTCCGGTGTGATTCCCTGGATGAAGCAGCTGAATAACACAGCTGTCAGTGTCGATCAGCTTGGCCAAAGGCAGGGTGCCATAAGCGTGTATCTGGATGTCTGGCATAAAGATATCTTCTCATTTCTTGATGCAAAGCTAAATAATGGAGATGAAAGGCAGAGAACACATGATTTATTCACAGGTGTCTGCCTTCCGGATTTGTTTATGGAAAAAGTGGAAAGCCGCGGGTATTGGTATTTATTTGATCCCCATGAAGTCCGGACGGTAATGGGCTTCTCACTGGAAGATTTTTATGACGAAGGGGAAGGCGAAGGTTCATTCCGCCAAAAATATAAAGAGTGCATAGATAACCCAATTTTATCAAGGGAAAAAGTTCCTGCTATTGAAATTATGAAATCCATCATGAGAAGTCAGCTTGAAACCGGGACACCATTCATGTTCTATCGGGATGAGGTGAATCGGAAAAATGCCAATTCACATTGCGGGATGATTTATTGCACCAACCTGTGCACTGAGATTGTGCAAAACCAAAGTGTTACAAAGAGGGTCGAAGAATATACAAGGGACGGGAGAATTATTATCGAGAAACAGCCTGGAGACTTCGTTGTCTGCAATCTTTCTTCCATCAATCTTGCAAGGGCCATAAATGAAGGAGTCCTTGAAAGGCTTGTGCCCATTCATGTGAGGATGCTTGATAATGTTATTGATATTAATCGTATTCCAGTTCCTCAGGGGCAAATCACAAATCAAAAGTACCGTGCGATTGGACTGGGGACTTTTGGCTGGCACCACCTTCTTGCATTGAAAAAAATCACATGGGAAAGCGAAGAAGCAGAAGAATTCGCTGACATTCTATACGAACAAATTGCATTCTTAGCGATAAAAAGTTCTATGAATCTGGCAAAAGAAAAAGGAAGCTATTCAGCCTTTAGAGGTTCTGATTGGGAAACGGGTGCTTACTTTGAAAAGCGGGGATATCTGGAGGCAGAGTCAGACATGGACTGGGCTGCATTGAGCAAAGAGGTAAGTGAAAACGGTGTTCGAAATGCCTATTTGCTGGCGGTTGCACCTAATGCATCAACTGCTTTAATTGCAGGAAGCACTCCAAGTATTGATCCTATATTCAACAAGCAGTACTCCGAAGAGAAAAAGGATTATCGGATCCCTGTGACAGCTCCCGATATTAACAGTGAGACCATTTGGTATTACAAATCTGCCTATCATATTAACCAGGAGTGGAGCATCAGGCAGAATGCAAACAGACAAAAACATATAGATCAAGCTATTTCATTTAATTTCTATATACCGAACTATATTAAAGCAATCGATCTTTTAAATCTGCATCTTTCAGCATGGAAGAAAAAATTAAAAACAACGTATTATATCCGATCAACTTCATCTGAGATTGAAGACTGTGAATCTTGCTCAAGCTAAAGGAGGACGTTATGAATACTCTAGAAAAACGGCCAATTATTAATCAATCGGCGCCTAACAAATCAACATCAATCATCAATGGGGAATGCTCCAATATTCTTAATTGGGATGATGTCCGCTTCTCCTGGGCCTATCCGAAGTATAAAAAAATGCTCGCTAACTTTTGGACGCCTTTTGAAATAAACATGTCACAGGACATTAAGCAATTTCCGGATTTAACAAAAAGTGAACAAGATGCATTTTTGAAAATTATTGGCCTGCTTGCATTGCTCGACAGTATCCAGACGGATTATGCCGGAAAAGTTGCTGATTATATTACCGACTCAAGCATATCGGCACTCATGATCATACTTGCACAGCAGGAGGTGATTCATAATCACTCCTATTCCTATGTTCTATCAAGCCTTGTTCCCAAACAAAAACAGGATGAGGTTTTTGAATTCTGGCGTACAGAACCTATATTAGCTGAAAGAAATGAATTTGTTGTGAACGGATATAAAGATTTTGCTGAGAATCCAAGTGCAGAGAACCTGCTGAAATCAATTGTATTTGATGTCGTTCTGGAGGGGCTTTTCTTTTATTCAGGCTTTGCATTCTTTTATCACCTGGCCAGAAATCAGAAAATGGTAGCCACCTCAACGATGATTAATTACATCAACCGGGATGAACAAATCCATGTAGATTTGTTTGTTAAAATTTTTAAAGAAATTCTGCAGGAAAATCCGGAACTTAATACTAATGAATTAAGTAAATTTGTCCAGGAGACTTTTAAAAGAGCAGCTGAACTGGAGATTGAATGGGCCCGCGATGTGATCGGCAGCAAATCAGAAGGCATCCTGCTGTCTGATGTTGAAGCCTATATCAAATTTTATGCCAACGTCCGCTGCAATCAGCTGGGATATGAACGGCCATTTGAAGGCTATAGGACCAATCCTCTCCGCTGGATAGTAGCTTATGAGCAGGTTGACCATGGGAAGTCCGATTTCTTTGAACAAAAATCGCGGCAATATACAAAAGTTCAAATAGATAATGGGTTTGACGAATTATAGAAAAGATATTTATTAAAAAAGATTCTGCTGTGGCGCAGAATCTTTTTTTTATCAGGATAATACTGGCTCCCCGGCTGCAAAATCAATTTCAAAACCCAAATCCTTCAGCATTTTATGATCTGCTGTGCTTTCCTGACCGGCGGTAGTTAAGTAATCTCCTACGAAAATAGAATTGGCCGGATATAATCCAAGCGGCTGCAGGCTCCTGAGATTCACTTCTCTGCCCCCGGATATTCTGATTTCCTTTGATGGATTAATAAAACGCATGAGACAAAGCACTTTCAGGCAATAGCGCGGATTAAGCTCATCCGTTCCTTCTAATGGCGTCCCATCAATGGCATGAAGAAAATTAACTGGAATTGAGTCGGCATCAAGCGCTTTTAAGCTTCGGGCCATCGCTATGACATCTTCTTTGGTTTCCTTCATGCCGATGATAACACCGGAGCATGGTGAGATTCCTGCCTCCTTTATTAATTGGACCGTATTGACTCTGTCCCGGTATGTATGGGAGGTAGTAATGCTCTCATGATGATTTTCTGAGGTGTTAATATTGTGATTATAGCGATCCACTCCAGCTTCCTTGAGCTGCTCAGCCTGTTCAGGTTTTAGGAGCCCGAGACAGGCACAGACCTTCATATTATAGTTATCCTTTATTTCTTTAACCGCTGAAACTACTTGATTTAGCTCCCTATTGCTCGGGCCTCTTCCGCTTGCAACGATGCAATAGGTTCCGACATTTAGCTGATGCGCCTGTTTAGCTCCCTGTATGATAGAGTCCTTATCCATCATACGGTATTTTTCAATAGGTGCAGTTGAGATGCTGGATTGTGAACAATAGCCGCAGTTCTCAGGACATAATCCGGATTTTGTATTTATGATCATGTTTAATTTAACTTTATTCCCGTAATGATGATGGCGGATTTTATAGGCGCTGTGCAATAAATCCAGAAGCTCATCATCCGGGCAATTTAATATGGACATTGCCTCCGAGTCTGTCAATTCATGTCCTTCCAGTACGTCAAAAGCCAGCTTTTGAAAATTCATAAGTATCCTCCTTAGTAAAATGGATTATGCTGCCCGGTTTATTTTTCTGAATTGACTGCGGGCAAATACTCTATGCTCCAGCCGATATGCCATTAACCCGGCAAAAACATAGACAGCCATTGTAATAGCCCCCAATCGGCTCCCTAAAATAGCCCCTGCCAAAATGGCAAAAAAGGTCTGTAAAGTAATGGGCACTCCTCCGATAACCAAAAATGGCACAAATGAAGTGATGTTTGCCCCAACCGCCATCAGGGCAACAAACATACCAGCCAATGTTAAATCAATTGTCCTCAAACCTGTCTTCATAAAAGCCTCCTGCTAGATTTATATTTATACAATTTAGAATAATAGCAGAAGATGCCTTATGTCAACTAAATATAAAAATGGTTTACATAAGTTGTATTGAATAAAGTTTCTATCCGGGGATTAAGTGTAAAGTGATACTGCTCATCAAATAGATGATGTCCACACAATTTAAGGAGGTATAAACATGGCAAATAACAAAAACAACATTCAAAGTGACGAACAAAAACAATATTTTAAGGACCGGGCAGGCACAGTTGAAGCGAGATTCCATGTAGTACCGCACGATGATGAAGGGTGGGCAGTCAAAAAGGAAGGTCAAGACGAGCCTGAGTACACTGCAGATTCACAGTCAGATGCAGTTGAGAAAGCAAAGCGCATGGCTGAAGAAGCAGGCACAATGGCCATTCTGCATAATGAGGATGGAAAAATTGAAGATCTGTTAAATTATGAAGATAAATAATCCTAGAGGAAGGGCATTACCATAGGGTAGTGCTCTTTTTTTGTTATGGAGCAAATGTGATTTTTTTCCTAAAACAAAAAAATTCCGCTTCCCATAAGAAAGCGGTTCAAAAAAGAGACCTTGGACCAAGTGAATTCTTAAATTAAAACAATATATAGTAGCGTTAGTTGTCAGAAGAAACTATATATTGTTATTTTAGATATATTCTATAAACAATCAAAAACGATCAATATATGATTGGTTTTGGTTTACTTTGAACGAAAATGATTGATTTTTGCAATCGGTTTCAGTATGATGTAGTCAAGAAGAACAACACACCCAAGGAGGTGATGTTTTGTTAACACCAGAGCGCCACAAATTGATACTGCAGCTTATAAAAGAGAAAGGTGTAGTAAAAATTCAGGATCTCGTTGACATGACAGAAACATCGGAATCAACAATCAGAAGGGACTTGACCCAGCTTGAGGAAGGGAAGTACTTAAAAAGAGTACATGGAGGGGCTGCCAGGCTTCAGGGAAAGCTGCAGGAACCCAGCATGTCTGAGAAGTCATCCAAAAACCTTCAGCAAAAGCGCCAAATTGCCCAATACGCAGCAAACCTTGTTGAAGAGGGGGATTCCATCTATTTGGATGCAGGCTCGACAGTAACTGAAATGATTCCCTTTTTGCCTGCAAAAGAAATTGTGGTTGTGACGAATGGATTAATGCATATTCAAGCATTGCTGGAACGTAACATAAAAACATTTTTAATCGGCGGATTTGCCAAGGAACAGACAAAAGCGATCATCGGCAGGGGGGCATTGGCCAGCCTGGAAAAATATCGATTTGATAAATGCTTTATGGGGGTTAACGGCATCCATCCTCAATTCGGCTATACCACACCGGATCAGGATGAGGCTATGATTAAGCAAATGGCCATTTCGCTTTCAAGGGAGGCATTCGTGCTTGCCGATGATACGAAGTTTTCAGAAATAGCGTTTGCGAAGATTGCTGAGCTGCACACAGCAGCAATTATTACAAATGAGCTGAATGAGGATCAGAAGGAGTCTTATAGCAGCAAAACTACTATAAAGGTCGTGACAGCATGATACACACATTGACGCTAAATCCGTCAGTGGACTACATCGTAGAATTGGATGAAATGATAGTCGGCGGTCTTAACCGCATGAAGCATGATACAAAGTTCCCTGGAGGAAAAGGGATCAATGTTTCGAGAGTGCTGAAAAGAATGGATGTTGAAAGCAAAGCCCTTGGCTTTGCAGGCGGTTTTACAGGCGATTATATTGTTGATTCCTTGAACAAGGAGAATATTCAAACTGACTTTGTGGAAGTTGCTGGTGACACAAGAATCAATGTAAAGATCAAGACAGAGACGGAAACAGAAGTTAATGCAAAGGGGCCGGGCATTTCAGGAAGGAATTTCGAGGATCTTAAAAATAAGATCCGCAGCCTATCAGAAGAAGATTTGCTTGTCCTCGCAGGCAGTATTCCATCAACCTTGCCGGAAACAACTTATGAAGAGCTGGTAAAGATCTGTTCAGAAAATGGAGCGGCTTTTGTGGTGGACGCAGAGGGAGAATTATTGAAAAAGGTCCTTCCTTACAAACCGTTTTTAATAAAGCCCAATCACCATGAATTGGGTGAAATATTCGGCAGAGAATTCACTTCCGCTGAAGAAGTCATTCCTTTTGGACAGAAACTTGTTGAAATGGGCGCCCAAAATGTAATTGTTTCATTAGCAGGCAAGGGAGCAGTCTTGATATCTGCTGATGCTGCATATATTTCAAGCGTTCCAAAAGGAAAAGTAAAAAGTTCAGTTGGTGCGGGAGATTCCATGGTAGCCGGTTTTCTTGCAGCTTATGAAAAATACAAAAATATAGAAAAGGCTTTTCAATACAGTGTTGCTTCCGGAAGTGCTACAGCTTTTTCGCTAGGTCTTTGCACCAAGGAAAAAGCGGAGGAATTGCTTTCTCAGGTTTCGATTGAAAAGGTCAGCCTAAAAGGGGAGATTTAGGATGAGAATAACAGAATTACTGACAAGAGATACGATTCTGCTTTCATTGAGCGGAACAGGCAAAATGGATGCCATAAATGGGTTGGTAGACAAGCTTGATACAGCTGGTAAGCTTCATGACCGGGCTGCCTTCAAGACTGCAATTTTAAAAAGAGAAGAACAAAGCACAACAGGCATAGGTGATGGAATTGCCATTCCTCACGCTAAAACGGGTGCGGTCAAAGAACCTGCTATTGCGTTCGGCAAATCAGAAGAAGGCGTAAATTATGAATCGCTTGACGGTCAGCCGGCACACTTATTCTTTATGATTGCAGCCCCGGAAGGAGCAAATAATACACATCTGGAAGCTCTATCCAGACTTTCATCGATATTAATGAACGAGGAAGCACGCAAAAAACTTCAGACTGCAGCTTCTGCGGACGAAGTTATTGAAATTATTGACAGCTATGACGGGACAGAAGAAGAGGAAGTCCAAAATGGGTGTTTTTGCACATCCCCCGAAAAAGGGGAATAAGGAGCGCTTCCCCAAAATTTCTAACAAGGTACTCCTTATATATTGTTTATCCCTATTTCAGATATAAATTTTGAATGGGCCAATTCTTGAATGATTGCATCCATGTCAACAGACTCTTGTTGTATATTAAACTCGTATCTTCCATAGAAATTAATATGTTGCCATGCGACTGGAGATATTTGTTTCATAACGTCTGAATCCAGTCCCTTTGTTTCTTGGTAAGCCAACATATTAGATAAAATACTGGCATTGTAAAAAATAATGCAATTGGAGAGTAAGCGACTGCATTCGCCCCATATATGTTGATCATTTTCATTTTTAAAACGCAATTTTCCAAAATTAGCAAAGGATACTGCTTTACGTAATTTATGATAACTTTCCCCTCGATTTAATGCCTTTTGCACATTCCGTCGTAAAGGTGGAGAATCAATATAATCCAAAAAATATAGACTCCTTATAATGTTATCGTACTCCCATAAAGCACGTTTGGTTTTATTCTTCCGTGCATAAGCACTCAGCTTACCAATTATAATGCTCTGTGTGGTTGTTTTAACTGCAAGGGATAGCATAATTCGCTGAATATTTTCCCATTCTTCTATAATGAGATTCGTATTAATCTTTCGGACTGGCTTGATTAATTTATCGCCATATTGACTTGGATGTTTGAATCCATAAAGAGATTTGCTAACTTTATTGTGAATATCCTTATAGCGAGGCGCAAACTGATAACCAAAAAGTTGAAGAATTGCAAAATTCACTTCATTGGTTCCATGAGTATCCGTGGAATGCATATCGGGCTGAATATCCGTCGAGTTATGGTAAAGAATATCAAACACATAATGGCTTTCATGCTCATTGGCCCCAATAATTCGAGCGTTGACAGGGATATGGTTGGCTACCATTGTATAGGAAACAATCCCTTTACCAAGACCAAAGTATTTAGGTGAATGGCGAGAATTAATGGTATTGATTCGAGTCTCAACTTTCTGCCCGTCACTACTTGAATGGATCGTCTCCCCAATGTCATATTGTTTAAAGATTGGGAGTTTAGCTATTGCATTACTGATACAATCATTCGCTTCTTTTAAAGTCTCCAGACGAATAAAGTTATCAGATGTGGCAGCCAGTACCGGATAGCTAATATCAGAAATTTCCCCCATCCTACCTAACCCCATGTTGGTTCCCCATGCGATCAGACAGGCGACAAGAATTCGATTGTCTTTATTCTGTTTAGCGTAACGTCCTAGAATGTGCTCAAAAGAGTTAAGGAATTGACAGTTTTGCTGAACAAAGTGCAAGACACTTCTAATATCTATTTGCTGTAATGTATCATAGAATGAGTGATTAAGAGATTCTGTATCCCGAGTGTATGGTAATGTCCATCGGGTATGTGAACCTCGTTTTTTGATTTGGAGATGTTCATTTTCCCCGGATGAAATGCTTCGGTTAACCTCGGTTATTCGGTCTTCTAATCGCTTCTCAAGCTCAACTAAATGACTATGAATAGGTTGATTGAAAATCGTCAGACCAGTATCAGCGATCAACGTTTCTTTCTGTTTCCATTGATGATCATTGATCAGGTCATCCTCAAAACTACGAAATCGGATACTGTCACAGCAAAAAATATCCCCTGCCTCCAAACGGTTGCGTAGGAGGCGATAGACCAAAAATTCATAGCGATCTGCTAAAATTGTTTTTTGTTCGGAGATATAACGCTTCACACCATCGGATATGAAACCATTTGGCAAATCATCTGAGTGATATTGTCCTAACGCTTTATTCTTATTAAAAGCAGTCTTCATAAAATCGATTGCTTTAATTAATGGATCATTAGTTGAAGGAGCAACGAAATCAACCTTCAAAAATATGGGTCTTAAATAACGCTTAAATCGCCGTGCCTGCTGATCAATCTGTTCCCATTGGAAGGCAGTTTCATCATATTTTATATTTGCAGTGATCTGTTTCGCTACGGATTCCAGTTTCTGACGTTCCAGAATCGTAAATGCACGACTTTGAATATCTTTAAAGGGAGTATCGGCAGGAATATGATCATCAGTAAATATTTTGAGTAGTTCCCCTGCTTTTTTTATGTCTTGATTGCTCTCTGTATAGCACTGGTAAACACGTTCTTTTGCTGTTGATTTTGCATCATCGATATAACCCCTCACGCTATATATGAAGGTGTTAATCAGATTGTCGTTCATCCGTTGATAACGATGAAATACGAAACATAATAAGTAAATATAAACAATCCATTCATTCAGACGTTTCAGTCTAAAGACAGAGTAATAGCTTATTAAAGAAGCGTAATACTTGATGCTTTCGTTCGAAATATTTAGCTTTGGTAACAATTCTTGGGCCAAATGATACAACTGTTGTATTTGTTTACCTCGTTCCATCTCTCGCTTTATCTCAGTAGCACTGAAATCTTTCGGCTCATGCTTCAGTAACGTAATCTCATACAATCCAGACGAGTCTTCCAGTAACTGATCTAAGGCTTTGATATCCATTTCTTTAAGATGGTCTTGAATTAGTGTAATCAATCGATTTTGTTCATTGGTTATTACTTGACCTATGATATCTTGCATAAAACTATAAACGGGAACGACAATACGATGCTCAGACAAATAATTCATGATTTCGCGAAAGATATAAATGGGTCTACCGAAAAATGTTGCAGCCTTACGGGCCTTTTCCTCCATGGTATGCCGTTCTGCGATGCCACAACTACGGTAGCTAAATAATTTAAGAATCAATTGTTGTTGTTTTAAACGAGTAGATTTATCAATCGGACTCCAATCATCAAGTTCACTATTGTTGAAGTATTCCTTTAAAACATACTGTAGATCCTCTCCTACCTCATGGAAGTCAAATGTAAAAAATAGCTGTTTGGCTTTGAAATAACCCAGTTGTAGAACGAAATAAGCTTTAGATTTGATGGAACGCAATGTATGTAGCAAATCTTTCTCAGGCTGTGAGAGAGAAAAGTAAGAACAACGATCTTCATATGTGAAATTTGGTTTTTCATAAATAGTCTTTATTTCTTCCTCACTAAGAATCCTTAAACGATTTTGGTTACTTTTGTTCTTTTCAATATCCATATTTGTCCTTTCCGAATAGCTCATTCACTTCCTAATTTTGATTAACCTTTTTCCTCCCTTTTCAGCTTTCTATACAAAGTCATACGGGAAATACCAGCCTTTTCAGCAGCGTCTGTCCGGCTCATCCCTTGATCCATAAGATATAGGGCATAATTGATCTTTTCTTCATCAGCTTTTGGCCTTCCCGGAAACTTTCCCCGTTTTTTTGCAGCTAAAATGCCTTCCCTTGTTCTTTCAGAAGTGAGATCTCGCTCAAATTGTGCAATTCCAGCAAAAATAGTAAACAACATTTTTCCATGTGGGGTAGTACCAGCGAAGCTGTCACTACCCGCAATAAGGAATAAAGTTAAATATGCAAAGTATTTTCTATTTCTGATTGCCTTTCTTTGATTGGAATTCTCTCCATCATATCCAATTTAAAGGTACCATAAGGATTTACATGGCTATAGATAAGTGGACTTAACGCTCTCAAGTCTTCAGGTGTCATCATATCCTGCCACTGCTTTTCCGATAATACAGATTGAATCATGAGTGTATTAATATACACGAGGCAATTTTGTAATAAATGCAGAGAAAGAACGGCAACCTCTTGGTCTTCCAATCTATTTGTAGAAATTTCTCCACCTTTTCCATAAAAAATAAAGCCATTGGCGGAATTCCAATTCTCTACAACATTAAGGCCTTCATTAATTTCTCTCCGAATATCTTCAGAATCCAAATAATCACACAAGAAAATGGTTTTAATAACTTTTCCCAGCTCAGACAGGGCTTGATAAGTCGGGTGTTTTAAGTTACTTCTTGTAAATCGTTTTAAGATAGCCTCTGTTTCGGCTGTTCCAAGACGCAGGGCTGTAGCATATTTAATCATTTGATCATATTGCTGACGAATCAATTCCCAGTTGATAGGTCTTGTAAGAATCGGTTGTAAATTAGGGAAAGCATCACTCATGCCACTATCTGGCCTATAAAGTTTTTGTGAATTGATAGCTTTTAATCTTGGCATAAGCTGAAAACCCAAGAGATGGCAAAAGGCAAAAGCTACTTCGCTTTGACCGTGACTGTCTACATAATTTTTTTCAACCTCCATGCTTGTACAATGCTTTAAAACTCCCTCAATCATAGACGCTACCTCAGAAGAAGAGCATGATTTTAATTGAGAATAGATACAGGTTGAATGTTTAGCCACATGCCAGTAAATCATTACACCTCTGCCCCTATACCGAATATGCCATTCAGTCATTAGATTTTGGTCCCACGCACCAAATTTCTTGGAATCGGAAGCACAGGAAGTTGTTCCTTCTCCCCATATATCGGTCATTTTATTTCGCAAAATGGCATTAACAATCTCAGCAATAGCGATACGTAGATTGTCTTTATCAATGTATTTTCGCCGTATATATAATAAATCTTTATACTTTTCGCCATGTTCCCCATTTGAAACTCGCTTTAGCCCTGCATTTGTCCCCAAACCGTATAAACATAAGATAAGCCTCTTCTGTAGCAAATCTTTACTAATGACCTCTCTTGATGCAGATGTTTTAAAAAGGTCCGTAAAGTTTACACGCAAATCAGCTTCCTTGAGGATATCTAGTAAACTCGTCATTGGCCATCGTTTCATAATTTCAGCTTTTAGGCGTGATAGGTTAACTGGCTCCGGCACCGGATCAAAAGGAGAAATAGATATTCGGCCATTTCCCTTTCCTTTTGCTAAAATGCGAACCTTATTATTTTTAGGGATTCCTTGATCTAATTTATTTAACGCCTTTGTCATTTCTTCCTTTAAATTTGTGATAAAATCATCGGGATTAATAGGTTTTTTCAATGCTTTATAGTTCTCTTCACGGTGCAGTTCAAAGTCCTGTGGCAGATCTTCATCTGGATTACGATATCGTTCCGAACCAGGTACCCATATTTCTTTGCATCGCAGCTTATCACGTAAGACTTGCAAGGTGCTAATCTCATAATTAATACGATTGATTCTCTCTTCGCCTGAAGTCTCCTGTTCCACGACTAGGTATCTCCAGCTGGGACGGATCACACCATCTAATGGAACCTGGTCAGACTCTGGGAAAAAGTGAGCATTTGAATTTATATATTTTTTTATAAGTTCTAACGCTTCGATTACTGGATGATGAGCCTCATTATTTGAACAAAACTCTAACATATCCAAAATACGGGGAACCATCCTGCGGTAATGGGAACTGTACGATGAACGAATAATCGTATATACCTTCTGTTTGTAGGCAGGCCCTGTATGTTTAAATTCCTTTACTAAATCTTTAAGTGTTTCCTCGCTGATAACAGGATAAAGGACATCCCGAATAATTCCATCTGGATTATCTAACGCTTGTTCAGCCATTTGGAACAATAGATTGTTTTTCCCATTTACCTTCCTTAAATTATGTATTAATTCTTTATCCACTTTACGTTCGGCCCTAACATTAATACGATGAATAATTTGTATAAGCAGTTCAATCAGACCGTCTGTAATTTCTGCTCTTCGAAGCCAAAAGAAGGAAGATAAAAGTGTGTAGCGAATCTGGGGTGGATGCCGGCGCAATTCACGGATATCCTCTGTTGCTGTACGCTTTCTGTATTTCTTTAAAATTTTTGGTGAAATATCGTTAAACAAATCATAGGGTAATTGCAGCTCTTTTATGGTTTGAAGTTTCTGAAGTTCTTTGAAGATTGTTTCTAATCCAATGCGTCCAGGATCGGACTTTAATTCATGAAATGTTAATAATTCTTTTGCTTCTGAGGCGTCTTCAAATTTTTCTAAAAGATTAATTAATTTATCCAACCCTTCACATGTCTGGCTAGAAAGTCTTTGATAAATAGAGGCGAAAAATTGATCTACATAGGAGTAGGTAGCAGAGCGAATAAGACGCTCTACACGATCTGGGGTGGGAGGCACAATTTTTAATTCTCTGTATTGTTGGTATAACTTATCCTCAACATAGTTAAATTCATGGCTATGAAATAACACGTGCTTACATAACCAGTCTGTCAATAAGTCTACATCCTGCAGAGTAGTTTCGCGAAATCCAAAATAGGTACGGATTTCCGAACGATGATAAGTAATGGTACGTCCGGTCCAATCATATTCAGAAAAAACATCGGGATTCATCTCTAGCTGCTTAGCGATGTACTCTATAACTGTCTTTGGTATCTCACTCTTGGTATGAGGGAACCTAGCTTCGTATTGAAAAAACTTAAACATGACAGCAAACCCAAGTTTCGTATTTCCCCTTTTTAGTTGAATCTGCTCTTGTTCATCAGGCATAAGGATAAAGTGATCAATTAGCTCATCTAATTCCCAATTCCTTTTCAATGTTTTTCACCCCTTTGTAGCTTACGATATAGGGTCATACGGGAAATACCGGCCTTTTCGGCAGCATCTGTCCGGCTCATCCCTTGGTCTATAAGATATAGGGCATAGTTGATCTTTTCTTCATCAGCTTTTGGTCTTCCAGGATATTTTCCCCGTTTTTTTGCAGCTAAAATGCCTTCCTTTGTCCGTTCAGAAGTGAGATCTCGCTCAAATTGGGCAATGCCTGCAAAAATAGTAAACAACATTTTCCCATGTGCCGTTGTTGTATCCAGCCAAGACTCCTTTAAACTTTTTAAATGCGCTCCTTTTTGGGCGATGAGTTCCGTAATCTCAATCAGATCTTTCGTGGAACGGGATAAGCGAGTTAAATCCGATACAACAACGGTGTCTTCTGGACGAAGAAACTCCAGCATACGGTTTAGTTCCGGACGTTCCCGTTTCGTTCCCGTTACTTTCTCAAAAAAGATGCGTTCACATCCAAATTTTTCAAGCTGTCTTTTTTGACGATCCAAATTTTGATCAATAGTCGAAACACGCATGTAACCAAATTTCATTCATATCCTCACCTTTCAGCATAATTGTACCAAAACTATGAAATAATTAATATTGTTACAAATTATTTTGTTACATATTTTTGTTGCGTTGTTTATGCTAGATTGGCAGACAAAATATATTTTTCACACCATGTAACAGAAATGGTCGTTTTTGTTACAGCGATTACATAACAAATACTACTTTATAAAAAAGTAGTAAAGTTAAAGTTAAAAGCTTCAGTTACTCTATTCCGCAATCGGGCCAGATTCTGGAGCAAGGTTAATTGAACTAACGGTGCAGGTTAACGTAAGGAGCACTCGGATAAAATAGGATTTAATAAATTAAAAGGAGTAGGGTATAATGGCTTCTGGACGTGATGAAATGATTAAAGCACTGAAATCAATTCTTATTCCATTATTAAGGGAAAAGGGATTTAAAGGTTCTTTTCCGCATTTTCGACGTAGATTAGAAACCCGAATTGACCTTATCTCTTTTTTCTTTGACAAGTATGGTGGTGGGTTCATTGTTGAAATAGGTGCTTCACCAACCAATGGTTTTACAATCAAGGGTGGAACTCACTTTCCTCCAGATAAGGTAAACACAACTCACCATGTTCCATGTATTCGACTTGAACCAACGGAGGAACACGACTCATTTAGATATGACGAGGAACCTATTCCACCCGACATTTACGAAAAATTAGCATATGAGGTTGTTTCTCTTTTACCTAAAGCCGAGGAGTGGTGGAATTCAGATAAAATAGCGCGGATTATTAAGAAAAAAGCAAAAAAACAAGGTGAAATCAATTTTGATTAAAGATATTTCCCTTATTGTGTAACGGGAGCGTTAGTTTAACAAGCTAAGGTAGCAATCGGGCGCACTCCTTCAACAAGGGATGCTTTTCTTATTGAACAAACGGAGGTTAGATCAATAAGCTGATAATACTAATAAGCCAGCGAAAACAATGATACACGTAGTAATATAATAAAAATATAATTATTCGAACCTTTTAAGAGAGGCGATTAAAATGAAGGTAGAAATAAGCTACTTCCCTCCCGAAAAAATAATAACTGTATCGGGGCCAGAAGCCACCTATCCTTTTGGGATTAACGGTGAGTTCCAATATATCGTAGAGTTTTCTTGTTATATTGATGGTAATTATACAGATGCCCATGAAGAATTCTTTTGCAATTGGATGGAGAACCAAGATTATTACCCTATTTATTCCCTTGCGGAAATCTATGATTTTCAACAAGCAGAGTACGAAGAACTGTTTAAGCTGCAAAATATAGAGTTTAATTATATGAAGGGGAGTCGTAAAGACACGTTCTTTGTAAAAACAATTATACGAAGCCCGCAACAATTTAAAGAATATTATCCTTATTTGTACGGGAATGGAAGCATGTTGAACTTATCATTGTGGTCCTTAAAACAGGATGTATTCAGACTAGAGGAAAGGGAATATGAATCGCCTTATCATGTAAAAAAGACTAAAAAAAACCGAACCAGTCTCGTTAAATTAAAGTGGATAGCCAATACGCCGATAGCAACTTTAACTGAAAGTTCGACGATGTTTTGGGTAGGGTATGATGGCGATTATATTACTGCGTTCTCAAATGATGAACACTTTTCAACAATAGACTCTCTTCAAAAAATAATACCTGAAAAGGTCGAGCTAGTGACTGATGATTATGAGTGGGAGTAATGTTCTCCCGTTCTATACCCTTTTGAACTAAACCAGCTAATAGAAGCCCTTCTGTTCTTCAACAATCGGGCGCGATTGTTGAAGAACACTTAGATTTATAAAGACTTTATTGCTAAAGTATCCTTATTTAACAACTTTATTTTACCCCCATCCAAAACAAGACGGGGGTATGTGTGTTGAAAGTATTTAACTTAAACAACTTATTATAACCTTGACATTTCCTTATTGCGGGTGGTGACAGCTTCGCTGGTACTACCCCGACCCGTCAAAAAGAGTATTCGATTATTTTGAGTTTTCTCAACTATCATGGATGGCAGGACCGAATGAATGGAATTGAGTACCCGGAGGAAAAAGTCGTCAGCATGGAGCGGAAATCGATCGACAACATCGACATCGCCAAAATCAAACGGGAAATCGAGAAGATGAACCGGAAATTGAACGGAGATTGGAAAAAAGGCGGGAAAATGCGAGTCGCTGTCATTTACTCGTTGATCTATAGCGGGCTGCGTGTTTCGGAGCTCGTGAATCTGAACCGGGACGATCTGGATGTGCGGGAGAGGACAGGAACCATCCAGGTCCGGGGAAAAGGAAATAAAGAACGTACGGTTCCGGCCCCGAAAGAACTGAGACGAAAATTGATGGAATACCTGAGCGAACGGACGGATGATAATCCCGCCCTGTTTGTCTCGAACCGGGGACAGCGCATCAGTGTCCGGAACGTCCAGGACATCCTGAGCCGGTTGAATGATCGCTGCGGATTTAAAAAAGGAACGGTCCATCCCCACGTCCTCCGTCATTCGTTTCTCTATCAAACGGCGAAGAAAGTGCCGCTCACGACACTCACCCAGCTGGCCGGCCATGATGATCCGAAGACGACGATGATCTACACCACACCGAACCTGCAGGAAGTCGGGGCGAAACTTGATAACTTGTATCTAGGAGATGAATAAGGGATAAAGTGAAAGCAAATTTCAAATAAACAGCCTATCATTAGCAAAGGAAAAGGAGGACGGCCAAAAAGCAATCCTCCTTTTTCCTTTAGTCTATAATCATCTTGCTGCTCTAAAAGTTTGTTTCCCATTAACTGATACTTTGTCTAAAGGTTGGCTGACTTTAATAGAAGCCAAATCTGTTCTTCCAGAGTTTCTATAAATATTAGTAACTTGTTTATAGATTGTTCTTTTATAATAGGCGCTATAATCAGAAACATAATAAGTTGATGTCCAATCTGGTTTTGATGTATCAGCCACAGCAGTTGCTGCTGCGCCTGCGAAAGCACCCACAATACCTGATGTTGTAGCGTCTTTACTTAAAATAACACCTGCTGTAGTAACTGTTGCTGCAACTGCGGCAGAAATTGAATACTTAATTGAATCATACGCATTGATTTCAAAATAATTTTTGTATATACCACCCCAACGTCCACCTGAACCTTGGTCAGGTACAACAAAAGGAGTAATTATATTTTCATTTTGACTATCTAACTTTGATTCTACTAAATCTTTTGCTTGTATAACACTTTCTTCTAAATATTCCGGGTTATCATTATATTCTTCGGCACCACCAACAAATTCCACTTCAACACCATCGATATTAAAGAACACACTATTATCTTTTATAACAGCTGTTTCATCTTGAATACTAACTTCAGTAGTATCATTGTTGATTTCTACAATACTCTTAATGGTCTCGCTTTTTGAACTACCCGCAGCGTATGCTGATCCAGAACTCATAAATAATGTTGCTGCTAAACCTAAACTTAAAGCTTTTTTCATAGATTTCTCCCCTTTTATCATTTTTTTTAATACATGTAATATTATAACAATTAACAAGAGGGGGAATCTATCAAAATTTAACATTTTTTCCAGTTATTTTGGAAATATATGAATAACAAAGTCTAAAATAATATATAGAATAAGAACAGTTCCTAATAAAATTAATGATAATTTATTTTTCTTAAAGAAATTTACAATACTTACAAAAATCAAAGACAGAATTAAAAATATTCTAAAAAAATTAAAAGAAAAAGATTCAATAAGATCAAATTGATAAATAAGTGCTATCAAAATAAACATAATCGTAAAACCATAAGCTAGTAAATTAATAAATTTAACAAAGAAATTATTAGGTAACTGAGCATTTTCATTTTTCATCATATAATATCACACTCCTTGTATATAAATGGATTTTATCATAAAATGTTCCATGTAGAATATAGGCACTTTTGAGGAAATCATAAGTATTCCTAACTTATAAATAGTTTTTGGCTGCCTTAAAGGCAGCTAATGTACCTTTAGGATAAAT
>NZ_BCUY01000061.1 GCF_001591465.1 Cytobacillus firmus NBRC 15306 | reverse complement strand
AAGCACTCCCTACTGATTGAAGTTTCACTTTATATAGACACAAAAATGGCGGCTGCCTTAATCGGAGCCGCCGTTTTTTTTAAGCTAACTGGGGCTTGCTTTTAAAAACCTCCAGATAATGAAGCTGGTGTCCATCTTTTTCGTGGACTTTAAAAGTAAATCCATCCGCTTCAATCTCTGTTCCTATCTCTGCTTCCATATGCTGTGTAAGGAACCAGCCGCCAATAGTATCTACGTCTTCATGCTCAAAATCCGTGCCAAGCAGATTATTAACATCTTCAATAAGAAGCTTGGAATCAAGGATATAATGGTTATCGTTTAGCTTTCGTATCTCAGGAACTTCATCTTCATCAAATTCATCACGGATCTCACCGACTATTTCTTCAAGAATGTCTTCAACGGTCACCAATCCGGAAGTTCCGCCATATTCATCCATTAAAATGGCAATATGGATGCGTTCTTTCTGCATTTTTACAAGCAGGTCATGAATTGGAATGCTTTCAATGACATGGATGACCGGATTAATAAACGAGTCAAGATCCAGATTCTCCGGGGTGATTCTGTTTGTAAGACTGGCTGTCAGAAATTCTTTTACATTAATAAACCCGCGGATATTGTCCTTATCCCCATCTTCAACAGGGTATCGCGTGTAATTTTCTGTTTGGATGGTTTGCATAATTTCTGCCAGTGTATTATCTGAAGCGATCGTAACCATCTCTGTACGCGGCACCATGATTTCTTTTGCAATTCTTTCATCAAATTCAAAGATATTGTTCACGTACTTTAATTCATTTTTATTGATCTCACCGCTCTTATAACTTTCGGATAAAAGAATTCGCAGTTCTTCTTCAGAATGGGCCATTTCATGCTCGGAAGCCGGCTTTAAACCAAATAGGCCAACAAGTACCCGGGCTGATCCATTTAAGAACCAAATGAATGGGAACATCACTCGGTAGAACCAGATAATCGGTGCTGCGAACGCCATTGTAACTGCTTCCGCTTTTTGAATGGCAACGGTTTTAGGTGCAAGCTCTCCTACAACGACATGCAGGAAGGTGACTAAAGCAAAGGCAATACCAAATGATAAAATATGGGTAAGGGACTCTGCTATTTCAAACCTCTCAAATAACGGATGCAATAACTTTTCAACGGTTGGCTCACCAAGCCAACCGAGACCTAATGCGGTGATAGTAATCCCCAATTGGCAGGCAGATAAATATTCATCGAGGTGCGTGACGACTCTCTTTGCCGCTATAGCCCTTTTATTCCCTTCAGCAATCAGCTGATCAATTCGGGAAACACGGACCTTTACAATCGCAAACTCGGTTGCTACGAAGAATGCGGTTAATGCTATTAATAATGCAATCAATAATAAATTTATGGTTGTCAACAAGCAGTCTTACTAAAAAGTAAGACATACACCTCCTAAAATGGTAATGATACATAATAAGTTCACTACTTAAATTGTGCCCAAATAGATATCCAAAATGCTCCAAAAAACAAAAAACCAATATCAGTTCAGCAATAAAAGCAGTGATTGTATTAATGATAAGCTTTCATGTGAAATATTTTTTTTAACGTATTCATATTTTTCCGGATCTGATTTTTTCAGCTGAGAAAGTGCTTTCGTCACATCCTCCTCCAGATCCTGAATTTTTAGCCTTAGCTCTAGAACATCTACCTCTTCAGAAAATTGGCTGATGACTTTTTTCTTAATTTCCTCCAGTGACAAACCATCCGCTTTACATTTCTCGATGAAAGCAATACGTTCGATGGAGGAGTGGTCATAATAGCGATAATTTGAAGGTGAACGTTCTGCTTCTAAAAGACCCAGCGAAGTATAGTAATCAATCGTTCTCTTCGTAACCTTTGCTTTTTCAGCCAATTCTCCTATTCTTAACTTCTCAGCCCCATGAGGTTTCCTCCAAACTGTTACGTGATGGTTATGAATCTAATTATACTAAACTATCATAGAAAAGCAATGAAATTGAATGAAGAGGGGGAGGAAGAGCTCCGAAAAAATAACACCGGATAACCGGTGTTATTTTGTAATCAGGCTTTTACAGCCTCTTTCTTTGCTTCTGTTTCCGCGACAATAACTGCACATGCCGCATCGCCTGTAATATTGACAGCTGTTCGTGTCATATCAAGCAGACGGTCAATACCAATGATTAATGCGATACCTTCAACCGGAAGGTTAACCGATTTAAGGACCATGGCAAGCATGATAAGGCCGACACCAGGAACACCTGCAGTACCTACGCTTGCAAGAACGGCCGTAAGCACAACCGTGATAAGCTGGGTTATTGATAAATCCACATTGAATACCTGTGCGATAAATATAGTGGCAACACCCTGCATGATGGCTGTTCCATCCATGTTGATCGTCGCACCCAGCGGCTGAACAAAGCTGCTGATTGATTCAGGAACTTTCAGATTTTTTTGGGCAGTACTCATGGAAATCGGCAATGTGGCATTACTGCTTGAAGTACTGAACGCTACTCCCATGGCAGGTGCAAATCCCTTAAAGAAGGTTAGTGGATTTCTTTTTGCAATGAGTGCGATTGAACCGCCATAGGTGATAATGGCATGGACAAGAAGGGCAAGAACGACCACAATCATATAAAGTCCCATTGCCTTAATGGCATCGAGGCCCTGGCTTCCAACAGCAGAAACAATAAGTCCGAATGTTCCATATGGCGCAAATTTCATAACCAGATTAACAAGATACATCATTATGTCATTGCCCTGTTCAATGAGGTTTAAAATGCCTTTTGTTTTATTGCCAAGCATCGTTAAGGCAAATCCGACAAAAATGGAAAAAGTAATAATCTGAAGCATGTTTCCTTCCGTAAAGGCTTTTACCGGATTGGTCGGAATAATATTTAATAGTGTCTCTGAGACTGGAGGAGCTTCTTGGGATTCATACTCCACGTTTGTTACGTCAAATTCCCCAACATTTCCTGGCTGGAAAACAGATGCTAAAGTAAGTCCGATGATAATGGCAATACTAGTTGTAATTAAGAAGTAGGATATCGTTTTTACGCCGATTCTTCCTAATTTCTTTGGATCGCCAAGACCAGCTGTTCCAAGAGTGATGGAAAAGAATACAATCGGGACAACCAGCATGTTAATCAGGTTTAAAAAGATTTTTCCTAGCGGTGTAAACAAAAACTTGTCAAGCTCAGGGAATATCCCAGGAGCAAACAAATTAATCAGAAGACCAGTTATTCCCCCTGCTATCAAAGCAATAATAATTTTAGTAGATAATTTCATACGCGTTCCTCCAATGAATAAAGTAAAAAAATGTAAAATATAGACACAGAAAATAATGTCCTTCCCTATATTACCCCCAAAAAACATAAACCTAACTTAAAAAAGGCAACAAAAAAACACAGAGGTAAAAACCACTGTGCATAGATGCAGTGTTTCCCTCTCAACACGCTTACGAGGTTAGCTGTCGGGTTCGGGTCTTGAGAGTACCCTACCTGTAAAAGGATTCACCCCAGGTACTTTTAAGAAAAAGTACAATTGGTTCCCCCGCTCAATTATGATTAAGCGAAAATATAATGTTTTTTTAATATATTAACAATAATCATAAAAGTTGTAAATCATAAGATTTTCTTATCCATGATTACTATTAAAGAAATAGTAATTTTATAGAAAAGGACAAATAAGATCAGAAGTTAAGCCAGCTCAAAAGAGGGTGTCTTTTCTTGTCCGTCACCTTTAGTTCCTTCTTATTCAGCTTGTCTTCATGTTCAGCCAGCCACTCTTTTAACTCCTCTTTATCCTTGCATTGCGTATAATAAGTCTCCCCGTTTTTCCCGGTGGCACTCACAAACATATCTGCATGTATTTCCCATAATGCACCCTTTTCAAAGTAATTTCTTTTTGAATTATAACAAGATATATGGGAATGTCCACAATATTTTTAATGAGTATGGGTACATGAATTATGGGAAAAATAATCCTATTTTCGCAAAACTGTAATAAAGCCGTCCAGAATATCGTGACTCACAGTAAATCCTTTGCATTTATAAAATTCAAGGGCCTCTGTATTTCCATTTGATACATAAATAAAATAATCTTCCACATCAATAAATTGACTTAACCATTCCATCGACATGTTAAAAAGAACTGAACCAATTCCGTATTGCCGATAGCCATCTTTAATAAAGAATTGTGATAAGCAGCCAACATTTTCTTTCCTGACTGAAGTTAGATCAAAAAAAGTGGCGAAATCATTGGAGTAGGCTTCCTTAGGAGAAACATTAGAATAAACATAGCCCACGATTTTTTCATCGTCCTTAACAATTACAATATAATTATGTATAGCAGATTTTATGGATGGAACCAATCTTGTTTCAAAATTCATGCTGTCAAAACGCTCAGGTGTTATATGTGCCTTAGATTTTTGAAAAGCCATCAGCTCATTGCATAAATCCCGGCAAAGGCTGATATTGTCTTCTGTTATCACTTCATATTTTAAATTCATTTAATTCACTCCTTAAATCATTTTATATTGGAAGGGACTCATTGGTCCAAAAAAAGAGGGGATTTTTTTTCGATAGAGAATTATTTTTAAAACTAATATAAAAAGAGGGACTATCATGATTAAGGAAATAAATATTAATGACCGAAAAGCGGCTGAGCAGGTTCTGGGCGTACAGCTTCCCGCCTTTAAGATTGAGGCTGAAATCATTGGATTTCCTGATTTGCCGCCTTTGAAAGATACTGCTAATACCCTGCAAATTACCGGAGAGACCTTTTTTGGGTATTTTACTGGCGAAATATTATCCGGGGTGATTTCGATTAAACAGGAGAAAGGTGTTTTAGATATACATAGACTCATTGTGCATCCTGAATATTTTAGGATGGGAATTGCACAAAAGCTGCTGAACTTCATTGAAAGGATGCCGATGATTGAAAAATTGGTTGTGACAACAGGTTCTAAGAATTCACCTGCTGTTAATTTTTATTTAAAGAATGGTTTTAAAGAGCTTGATAAAATGGAAATAAATGAAGCACTCACTATTACTGCTTTTGAGAAATTATTATAGGAAAGCCGTGAAGGCGGAAAGGAGCGGCTATATGAATTTTAACTTAGGAGACTATTGAGATTCTTGAACGTACACCCGATACGCTGGATGCATTACTAAGCGGTCTATCTTCAGTATGGCTTAATGGCAATGAAGGGAAAGGCACGTGGAATGCAGCCGAAGTGGTTGATCATTTGATTGACGGCGAGGAGAAAAATTGGATTCCGCGGCTGACATTTATTCTGCAGGAAGGGGAAAGCAAGCCATTTCCTCCATTTGACCGTTTTGCTCATTTAAGTTTGTCAGGGGATCTATCACTTGAAGAAAAGCTTGAAATCTTTAAGACCCTTAGAAAAAAACTGGCCACACTGAGGGGGATGCCTGATCTGGGTACTCATTTTGAAAAGAAAGGGCTTCATCCGGCATTTGGTCCAGTAAGAGTAAGGGAATTGATTTCCACTTGGGCTGTTCATGATCTTACGCATATTTCACGGATTTCAAGAGTATTGGCAAATAGGTACAGGACAGATGTTGGTCCCTGGATTGAGTATTTGGGCATTTTAAAGAAGTAAGCATTTTAAGATAAATTGCATTATTGTTAAGTATTGTAAAACAGTAAAGTTTTGGGACCAATATCTCATGCTATGGCCGAAGGTGTTCATTTATACTAGTGGTTGATTGTGACTTTTCTGATTATTCAAAGTCCTTTCAAAACAATATGGAGGCGAATGAATGCTGAATCGTAAGAGAAAAGGTCTGCTGTTATCGTTGATTTTATTTGCTGCCATTCTGGTTGTAATGCAGCCCATTCAAGATTCAATAACAAGGGCAGCTGCGGGAGATGGCTCCTGGTCATCACCTTATTCGGTTTCACAGGGAATCAATTCTCAAAATAACGCTGCCAAAACTGTTCAAGGCTATGTGGTTGGACAGCCGACTGCCACAAATACGGTTATCACCAGCGGGTTTCCAAATGACTATGCTTTGGCCCTGGCGGATAGTCCAACAGAGACCAGCTTGGCTAAGATGCTTTATGTTCAAATCCCATCCTCCTTTCGCTCAGCTTTTGGTTTGAAATCGAATTCATCTCAGATGGGAAAGAAAATTAAAGTAACGGGAACGCTGACTACCTATTTTTCTCATCCGGGGCTTAAGGACGGAACCGCTTTTGAACTTGATGGCGGCGGAACATCTGACCCGGAACCCGGCCCTTTAGGATATTATGATGCTGCATATGGAAAAACAGGTGAGTCTTTAAAATCAGCCCTTCATAACATCATCGATGACCACACTGAAATTTCTTATTCCAATGTATGGGAAGCCCTTCGTGAAACAGACGAAGACCCGGCTAATCCGAATAACGTCATTCTCTTATATACCGGCCGTTCACAAGGCAAATTCACTAATGGATCTGGAGTCAATGACTGGAATAGGGAACATGTGTGGGCTAAATCGCACGGAGACTTTGGGACAGCGATGGGTGCGGGAACCGACCTGCATCATTTGCGGCCAACAGATGCTTCTGTAAATAGTTCGAGAGGAAATCTCGACTTTGATAATGGGGGATCCCAGCACTCTGAAGCACTTGGAAATTACTATGACTCAGATTCCTGGGAACCACGGGATGCTATAAAAGGCGATGTAGCCCGTATGCTGTTTTATATGGCTGTCCGCTATGAAGGAGACAGCGGAGAAGTGGATCTGGAGCTAAACAATGCAGTCAATAACGGTTCTGCTCCTTATCATGGCAAAATGTCTGTCCTGCTCGAGTGGCATAAGGAAGATCCAGTTGACGAGACGGAGAGGAGAAGAAACGAAATGATCTACTCTGATTACCAGCATAACCGCAATCCGTTTATAGATCATCCTGAGTGGGCATCAGCGATTTGGGAATAATCTTTGGCAAAGCACTTTCCGTTACAGGAAGTGCTTTTTATTTTACTTACTATGAAAAAAAGATTGACAAGAGATTACCATGGGAGTAATTTATATTTATTAATTTCATAGTAAACCTTTTTGCTGAATCATTTGAGCGGGGGAACCAATTTTGATAAACCTTGTTTATCTTGGGGTGAATCTTAGCATATTAAAGCTAAGAAGGGATACTCTCAATCCCTAATCCGACAGCTAACTCCGTAAGCCAAATCGAGAGAAGGGTTAATGGAAACATTTGGCCATTCTTTATAAAGAGTGGTTTTTTTTTGTTCATTTTTCAAAAAGAAGGGAATTTCTTCAATGAAAAAACAGTATGCTGTATTTGGTTTAGGCCGCTTTGGCGGCAGTCTGGTAAAGGAATTCCATGAGTTGGGTGTGCAAGTGCTTGCGATTGATGTGGATCAGGAGAAAGTGGATCAATACGCACAGTTTGTGACATACGCCGTTCAAATCAATGGTATTGATGAAGCTGCCATTAAACAGACGGGAATCAAAAATATTGATCATGCATTTGTGTCATTTGGTGAAAACATTGAGTCCAGCATATTGACATCATTGCTGTTAAAAGAATTGAGAATCCCAAAGGTCTGGGCGAAGGCACATAATGAGTATCATGCCAGAGTGCTCGAAAAAATAGGCGTTGATCGTGTGATTCATCCGGAGCGGGATATGGCAAAGCGGATTGCCCACCATATTGTTTCAGAAAAGATGATTGATTATATTGAGCTGTCTGAAGATTATAGTATGGTGGAGATTGTGGCGACAAATAAAATTGCCAACAAATCTCTATCAGAATTGAATATACGGTCTAAGTATGGCTGTAATATTGTGGGGATTCAGCGCGGGAAAGAAATTATTGTTTCTCCTCCAGCGGAAGAGGTCATTTTAAGGGGCGACATCCTGATTGTAATGGGACACAATAAAGGGATTGGCAGATTTGAAAGGCATGGAGTATAAGCTTTTCAATGATGTTTACCATTTAAATGAGGAGATTATGGACCATGTACAAAGAAACCAGAAGGAGAAGAAGAACTGAGCGGCCCAGCACATGGATCAGAATGAATCCTGCCCAGGCTTTGTCTGTTGGCTTCTTAATACTAATAGCCATTGGCACCCTGCTGCTTATGCTGCCTTTTTCCACTAGTGACAGGCATCATCTATCCTTTATTGATGCATTATTTGAAGCAACTTCTGCTGTATGTGTGACAGGTTTAGTCGTCGTGGATACACAGACAACTTTTACGGTTTTTGGCCAGGTAGTTCTTATGGCCCTTATACAAATAGGCGGACTTGGTTTTATGACTTTTGGAGTTCTCATTGCCATTATGCTTGGGAAAACTATTGGCTTAAAGGGGAGGCTGATGATACAGGAATCATTAAATCAGCTTACAATTGAAGGGATGGTCCGTCTTGTAAAATTTGTGGTGGCTTTTACTCTGATTGTTGAAGCAATTGGTGCCATCATTTTGGCTGTCCGGTGGGCTGAAGATTTTGGATTTCCGCAATCTTTATATTATGGGGCTTTTCATTCGGTCTCAGCTTTTAATAATGCCGGGTTTGATATTATGGGCGACTTTAGCAGTGTCACCGGTTATGTAGGTGACTTTACTGTCATTATGACGTTAAGTTCGCTGTTTATCATTGGGGGGATTGGCTACATCGTCCTGGTTGATTTAAAAATCAATAAAAGCTTACGGAAACTTTCTCTCCATTCGAAATTGGTTTTGCTGATGACACTGATTCTAAATATTCTGGGCACAGTTTTCATATTTCTTTTGGAATTCAATAATCCCGGAACAATTGGTGACTTGGGAATGAAGGAAAAACTTTTAGGGTCTTATTTTCATGGAGTCGTTCCAAGAACAGCTGGGTTTAATTCGCTTAATACGGGTGAACTGACAATGGGCTCTCAGCTAATAACCATGCTTCTAATGTTTATTGGAGGAGGATCAGGCGGAACGGCAGGAGGCATTAAAGTAACAACCTTTGTTTTGATCCTGCTTGCTGTCAGAGCCCTCATTAAAGAAGATGAAGAAGTTAATATGATGGGCAGAAGAATCCCGAAGGAATTAATTTTTCGAGCCTTTACGATTACAGTGTACTCTATGGGGTTAATAGCATTGGTTCTATTCCTTCTTTCTTTAACAGAAAACGCACCTCTGAATATGCTTCTATTTGAAGTGATTTCTGCTTTCGGAACTGTTGGGATGTCTCTTGGATTAACCCCGGAATTAAGTACAGTTGGCAAGGCATTAATTTCTTTCATGATGTTTGCAGGCAGGGTGGGTCCTTTAACTCTTGCTTTCGCACTTGCCAGAAGAAGAGAAAAAGCTAATTTCAAATATGCCGAAGAAAAAATCATGATCGGATGAGTTGATGATGATTTAATGAAAATGAGAAGAAATGTAGATGGTAATAAGTAAATAAAAATTGAGATTGTGCAGGATAGAGTGGGTTGCTCTTCCTGTTTTTTTTGTGAAGCTTGAAGCCGAAGATTCATGCAGCGAGGGGAAAATGGTCGCCATGGCGTCATGAAGCCGAAAAAGCGAGCATCGGGAAGAAAACGGTCGCCATAATAGTAGAATAAAATACATATATTTCTATTTTTCGGCCGCCGACGGGTATTTTCAGTGAGTCATACAGGGGGAAGATTTGATGGCGAAGATTATGCAGATATCAGACGAACTGAAGGATTGGATTATAGGTGCTCTAAAAAAGGAAGTGAGTCCGATTGCGCTTGCGAATGCTTTGATCAAGATAGGGTTCTTTAACCGGTTTGCTTATGAGACTTTATTTAAAATTGTTGGAAATGAAGCAATTGGGACGACAGATGGGCAGCAGATTCGATATAATTATGAAGTCCCCGTAATAGGCAGGAAGGGGAATATCCTGCAGGCCAGTGACAGGGACGTCAAGGTGCTTTCCAGGAATGAAAAACCGTTTGTTCTCCATTTGGATCATGTGCTCACCTCAGAAGAATGTGATGAGCTCATCAGCCTTTCAAGGAGCCGCCTGCAGCCATCCCGTGTGGTGGATACGGGTTCTGGAGAAGAACGTGCAGGTTCCGGCAGAACGAGCAGGAGCATGGCTTTCCGCTTCAGGGAAAATGAGCTGGTCGAAAGGATCGAAATGAGGATCGCCGAATTGACGGGTTATCCGGCAGAAAATGGCGAAGGCCTTCAGATCCTAAACTATGGATTGGGTGAAGAATATAAGCCTCATTTTGATTTCTTCCCTCCCCATATGGTGGATTCCGGCAAAGGCGGACAGCGGGTTGGCACCTTCCTCATCTATTTGAACGATGTGGCTGATGGCGGTGAAACCGTTTTTTCTGAAGCCGGACTTTCGATTGTTCCCAAAAAGGGGTCGGCCATTTACTTTCTTTATGCCAATGAGCAGGAGCAGCTGGACCGATTGTCAGTCCATAGCAGCGTTCCCGTCAAAAAGGGAGAAAAATGGGCGGCAACCAAATGGATTAGGGAAAGCAATATTTACCAGCGTTTATAAAGTAAAATCAAAAGGAAGTTTGATCAGGTGAAACTCATCAACAAACTATTCTCAAAGCATAGGACGTATTCAATTGAATTTTGCCAGAGGAATCTGGATGAATTTTTAAAAGAAGAAAGTTTGGCTGAATTTAATCAATTCTTGAGCCGGAAGAATATTAACTATAAAGAATACGAATGCCAGAGCAAATGCAAAGAATGCAGGCTATCTCCCTATGCTGTAGTGGACGGTAAACTGATTGCAGCTGAGAATTCGGATGAATTATTGATAAAACTGAAAGAAGAAGTAAAGAAATAAAAGGAATCGGAGCAATCCGGTTCCTTTTTTCATACAATATTCAAATAATTGTTTGAATAAGTTCACAGGCGAGGTATAATATTATTCAAATGAATATTTGAATAATGAGGGGAGAATAAAATTGGGCTCTAAAGATACATGCGATATTTACTGCTTTGATGAAGAAAAAGTGAATCGCATTCAGGGGGAACTGGTGAAGGAAGATCTTTCGGGTGCGGCTCAATTATTTAAGGCTCTTGCTGATGAGAACAGGGCAAAAATTTCTTATGCACTATGCCGGGATGAAGAGCTGTGTGTCTGTGATATTGCCAATATCATTGGCGCAACAGTAGCAACGGCATCCCACCATTTGCGGACATTGCATAAGCAGGGAATTGTTAAGTTTCGGAAAGAAGGGAAATTGGCTTTTTATTCATTGGATGATGATCATATCAGGCAATTAATGATGATTGCGCTTGAACACGGAAATGAGGTGAAAGCCAATGTCTGAACAAGCTGGAATTGCGGAGAAAGAGACGGTAACCTACCGTGTTCAGGGCTTTTCCTGAGCAGGCTGTGCGAAGACGTTCGAAGAGAACGTGAAACGCCTGGATGGCGTTTTAGACGCGAATGTGAATTTCGGAGCTTCAAAGATAACTGTCACAGGGACAGCATCAATGAAGGCGGTCGAAAAAGCCGGAGCCTTTGAAAATCTGAAGCTGCGTGCAGAGAATGAAAAAGCTGTGGAGCGCGAGCCATTCTGGAAGCAGAAATCTAACTATAAAGTGTATTTGTCAGCCTTTATTCTCATTGTGAGCTGGCTTTTAAGCGAACAGTATGGAGAGGATCATCTATACCCGATCACAGGGTATGCAGCAGCGATCATCATAGGCGGTTATACTTTATTCCTGAAAGGCTTCAAAAATCTTGCAAGATTGAATTTTGACATGAGCACCCTGATGACGATCGCTATTATAGGTGCAGCGATCATTGGCGAGTGGGGAGAAGGAGCGATGGTTGTCATCCTTTTCGCCATCAGTGAAGCCCTTGAGCGTTTCTCAATGGAAAAAGCGCGTCAGTCCATTGAATCATTGATGGACATTGCCCCTAAAGAAGCATTGATCAAACGGGACAATAAAGAAATGCGGATTCATGTGGATGATATTCAAATTGGTGACATCATGATTGTGAAGCCAGGAGAAAAATTGGCCATGGATGGACTGGTCATGAAAGGAACCTCTTCCCTGAACCAGGCAGCGATTACCGGAGAAAGCGTGCCTGCCGTTAAGACTGCAGGTGATGAGGTTTTTGCAGGTACACTAAATGAAGAGGGATTCCTTGAAGTAAAAGTCACGAAGCATGCTGAAGATACCACCATCGCCAAAATCATCCATTTAGTGGAAGAAGCACAGGCGGAAAAAGCGCCTTCCCAGCAGTTTGTCGATAAGTTTGCCAGGTATTATACGCCTGCCATTATTGTTTTAGCATTTTTAATAGCGGTGGTTCCTCCACTGTTTGGCGGGGATTGGAGCGAATGGATTTACCAGGGGCTAGCAGCACTGGTTGTCGGCTGTCCCTGTGCGCTTGTCGTGTCAACACCGGTAGCGGTCGTTACAGCCATCGGAAATGCGGCAAGAAACGGTGTCCTGATTAAAGGCGGCATCCACTTGGAGGAAACTGGGGCGCTTAAATCGATTGCATTCGATAAAACAGGCACATTAACAAAAGGTGTTCCCGCCGTTACGGACATCATCACTATTAATGGTGATGAAAGACAGCTTCTCCAAATCACGGCTGCTATTGAGAAAGGGTCACAGCATCCCCTTGCTTCAGCAATCATGAAAAAAGCAGAAGAAATGGGTGCTGATTTTACCGGGCTGGACACAGAGGAATTCACCTCTATTACCGGAAAGGGAGTAAAAGCTGCAGTGAATGGTGTCCTCTATTATGCCGGCAGCCCCAATCTGTTTGAAGAGCTTCATAGCGGCATGGAAAGAACTCTTCAAAAGCAAATAGCAGATCTGCAGACCCAGGGTAAAACCGTTATGATTTTGGGGACAGCAAGCGAAATTCTGCTATTAATAGCTGTTGCAGATGAAATACGGGAGCATTCGAAAACGGTCATCAGCAAACTAAATGATATGGGAATTAAAACGGTTATGCTGACAGGCGACAATCAAAGAACGGCTTTAGAGATCGGAAAGCAAGCCGGTGTTTCCGAGATTAAAGCGGATCTGCTTCCGCAGGATAAACTGGCTTTTATAAAAGAACTGCGTGCCGGCTATCAAAGTGTGGCAATGGTCGGGGATGGGGTCAATGATGCGCCTGCTCTTGCTGCTGCGTCTGTCGGGGTTGCCATGGGCGGTGCCGGAACAGACACTGCACTCGAAACAGCAGATATTGCACTTATGTCTGATGACTTGAGCAAATTGCCTTATACGATTAAACTCAGCCAAAAAGCGTTAAGGATCATTAAGCAGAACATTACGTTCTCACTTGGAATCAAGGCGGTTGCCTTATTGCTGGTGGTTCCAGGCTGGCTGACCTTATGGATTGCCATTTTCGCGGACATGGGAGCAACCCTTCTGGTCACCTTGAATAGCCTGCGGCTTCTCAAAATAAAGAAATGAAAAAACTCAGAGCTATGTCATCGGGCATGGCTCTTTTTTTGTGGTCTGTAAATAAATAAAAAAGAAGGAGCATTATTGCTCCTTCCCTGCACCAAGCTCTTCTGCCAATTCCACAATGGCTTTGTTGATTCTCCAGACGAAATAAAGGTGATGAATTAAATCACGCTGGGATTGCTGCCTTGGAGGTGCCATTCGTTCAATTTGTTCTCTTTCCCGATCCAGACTATAGACAAGCGTGCCGTCTCCGCTTTCTTTAATCAGGTCCATTAATGTTTCGATATTTAATTCAAGTTTCTCCTCAATTCTTATGAAAACATCGACCAGCTCATCAGGATAGTCGAATCCTTTCCGGTAGGAGGAAGCCACCAGATGTCTTGCATAGTAATTGATGGCTGAAAAAAGGGTGATCCATCTGTTAATGTCAGCATGGCGCGGAGATCCGGGTTTCTTTATCAGCGATTGCGCTTCGACGTTTATGGTTTTAAGCTTTTGATCCAATAAGAAGCCTTTGCCTGAAAGCTCCTTAACATTCACATCTTCCCGGAAGCTTCGCACATACTCCGTGACATACGGTTTCAGTTCCTGAAGGTAATCATTTATCGTATCGGCCACTTTATCCTTCGTTTTCTTTGGAAAAATAAATAGAGAAACGCCGAATGCAATGCCGGCGCCGGCTATAGTATCAATAACCCTTGCACTGATAAGGGAGAATGATATTCCGCCAAGTAATAGGTCATACATAAAAGCGACCAGCATCGTAATAAACATGCTCATTAATGTATAAGAGACTTCAAATAAATAAAAAGAGAAGAAAACTGCTGCAAAAATAAGCGTGATTTCCAGTACAGAATGGCCGCTGACCACTCTGGCAAGCGTAAATCCAATCACTGCCCCAATAATCGTTCCAACTGACCGCTGAAAACCTTTCGTATAAATGCGCCCGATTGATTCGGTTCCGAGCAAAACGATAAAGGCTGTCAAAAGAACCCAATAAGGCTGGTCAGGCGAAAGTATCTGTCCGGCAATGATGGATATGATGGCAGCAGTCAAAGCCTGAAACGCTTTTTTGGTGGAAGGTTTAAGGCTCTTATCTTCTTCAGATGGTTCATCTTCTTCAGGCGTATCTTCTGATGCTTTTATTTCATTGTCTTTTATTTTATGAAGTGCCTGCTGTATGGTTATGCCGCCCTCAATGACATGGTTTGCAAGGGACTCGATCCGTCTGATCAAGTAAAGCCATCCTGCCGGTTTGTCTTCCCTGTTGAACAAATCCATAATAAGCAGGCGAAGTGCCTGGACAGCAAGCTCTGCTTCACGAAGATTTTGTTCTTCATATTGATGGGCAAGAACTTCGGCGTCACGAAGAGAGCGGGTGACCCAGACCAGGAGGTTTCTCAGCTCTTCTATGTCAAGGGCATTCGCTTTTTTTAAGCTCCGGATGGAGTCAGTCAGGGTTTCAATCAGCATGCCTGTATCAAAGATATATAACCTCAGCTGGGAAGGGGTCAGCCCGGGCCATAATTTTTGTACATCATCCTCATTGATATATTCAGAAACCATTACAGCATAATCCCTGAGCTTCAGCACGTTTCTCCGCAATTCTTCCCGCTGGTGAGCAGTCATACTCTCTTCCTGCATCCCCTCAATTAAGAGGTTGAATGTAAAATTACTTTGGAAATGAAAGGAGCGGATGCTTCTTTTCAGGTTTTTCGCAGTGTCCTGAAAAAGGATGAAATTGAACAGGAAAGCATACGCGACCCCAATCCAGATCCCGAAGTAAAAAGAGGGAAGCTGGCTGCCTGATAATTGCAGAATAGATGAGAAATAAAGTGTCATGAATGCGATCATGCATAGAGAAAAATAGCGGACCCCAAAGCGGGTCAAATAAAAGCTTAAGAATATTAATAATACCATTGAAATATCAGTAAAGATTGTGCTTTCTGCCAGCAGTGAACCGATCGATACCCCCGCCATTGCTGAAAATCCCAGCAAGCCAGTTGTTAGCATTTTATCTTTTTTAGAGTCATCCATCACAATCATGATGCCAAGCATGCCGGCCATTCCGGAAACAATAGCCGGAGTAAGGGCACCAGCGGCATCAGTACCAGCCAATTGCAAAAGAAATAAAGTTGTAAACACCGACGCCATTAAACTTAATGTGGCCCGTCCAGCTTTTTGAAATCGGATAAGTCCGGGATCGGATGCCAGCAAGCGTCCGAGCCACCGGTTGTTGATTTGCAGCTGCTTCATTGTTTCACCAATCTTTTTTAGAGAGTTAAAGTGTATTTTACCATTCGTACTTTTATTATCCAAATGAACCAACTTAAGCTTTTTCTGTTTTTTGGGTTTAATAATCGAACAAATGTTCTATAATAGAGTATGGAGGGATTTATTATGCCGCTAAAGGACAGAGGGAAAATAAAATGGCAGCCTGCTCACTTCATGCCGGAACATCGGGTGATGCTTAAGAAATTAGAAAGGGAACAAATGGCGCAAAACAAGCCGCTTATTGAGGAATATGAATTGGAGGAATTTGAAAACAAAATTCATTTTGCAATAGAATTTGCTTATCTTTTGAAAGTAAAAGTCTGGCGGGAAGGATTTTTCCGCGAATACAAAGGGAGGATAAACAGATTGGATGGCATCAGCAGAAAAATATATCTGCAATTGGAGAGCGGGGATCTTGAGAAAATTAATTTTGATGAAATAGCCGGCGCGGAAGTGGAAGACTGAATAATATTTTTAAAATTGCAGCAGACTCGAGGAATTCACCTCGAGTTTTTTATAAGGACCGCATAAACCTGCTGAAAATCACCCGTTTATTTCAATTTTTAGATATAATAAAGGAAAAGCAGCTGGGAGTGAGTAGCGGTAGATTACTTCAAACATTTTTTCACTATAAGGGGACTTACCAATGAATGAATTATTAATGGATCTAATTGATGATCTGCAAAATTCAAATGGGGGCCATATTCTTTACCACTATGATCAAATGGATTGCTATATTCAAAATGCGGTCTCATACATAACGGCAGGTGTAAAGTGCGGCGGACATGTTTTGTTTGTGGAGAATGACCGAAATTATTTTCTTATTGACAAAGAATTAACTAATTTATTGGGAAAAGAGGAATTAAGCAGGGTTCATTTCATGAATAATTTTGATTTTTATTACTCCAACGGTAATTTTAATCCTGATACAGTTTTCAATTTCTTTCTTAAACACATTCAGCCTTATTTAGACAGCAGTCCAAAGATATTTACATGGGGTCTGGTTGAATGGGGAAATGTAAAGGACTATATTCCTTTAGTGGAACAATATGAAAAGAAGCTCTGCAAAGCCATTTCTGAGCATGGTCTGATTCCCCTGTGTGCTTATGATAACAGAAGTACCCCTCCGGAATTAAAGGAGAATTTAATGCGCTGCCATGATGTGCTCATAACAGATAGAGAGTATAAATACCTATAAAATGATATTAGGAGAAACCGATGGAAAAGATCAATTTTCATGATACATATAAACCCGGACACACCGTTCTGGAAAATGAACTATTTTTTCACAACCATAATCCTAACATGCTCCTTCAATATGACAGCAATTTTATCTCCTTTAAAAGAATGCCTTCTGTTCAGGAGTTTGAGGAGGCACATCACTATTTAAGAGATTTTCATCAGAAATATGGCCAAAAGCATGTAAGATTTTATTTTCCGGATGGCGAGGAGCTTTCTGGAGAGCTTCTGGCTTTCTTTCAAAAAGATGAAGATTATACGGTTGGTTTTTTAGAGTTATTTGCCATTCTTCCAGCCAATTTTCCGCAAGTTCAGGAAAGGGAGGAAATCATAGTCGAGAATGTTACGGATGAAACATGGAATGATTATCTGGAATTCCAGTATGAGCAGGATTCGGTATATGGGGAAAATTTCGCAGAGAAAAAGAAAGCTCAGCATCTTAGAAATTACTGCGATGAAAGCATTCTGCAGCTTATTGCATTTTACAAAGGGAAAGCTGCCGGATCTGTTGATGTCATTATCAAGGAACGAACAGCTGAAATTGATGGATTGATGGTCCATGAGGATTTTCAGAAAAAGGGCATCGGCAGCCGCCTGCAGAAATCGGTGATGAATCAGTTTAATGATAAAACGGTCATTCTTGTGGCGGATGGAGAAGATACTCCAAAAGAGATGTACCGCAGGCAAAATTACCGATATATTGGAAAGCAGTATAACTTATTAAAAGTATACGAATGAAGAAAAGCCTGGTTCTATGTGAGCCAGGTTTTTCTGTGCGAATAGAACATTGTTTCACTGAGAGAAGTATATACAGTATTGATTTCTTGGTACAAAACAGAAAATTTGTCGAAAAAACTCAGTAAAAAGTGAATAAAATAATATTCTAAACGTGGAGGTTCTGTAAAAAGCGATGAAATGGTTGTGAATGGGAAAGCAAAGATTGCAGGAGACTGTGAAGCGGAGGTTTTCCGTGCTGAAGGAGCTTTTACGATAGATGGTTTACTGAACGCAGAAACGATTGATATTAAACTATTTGGAGAAAGTAAAGCGAAAGAGATTGGCGGAAGAAAGATAAAAGTAGCACAGCATAGAGAAAGCCTATTTAAATTGATCAAATCACTTTTCCCCCTCAAGCTCGAGACAGAATTAATTGAAGGCGATGACATCGAACTCGAAGGCACCTCAGCTTTTGTCGTCAGAGGGAAAAATGTCAAAATCGGCAAAAATTGCGAGATTGGACTAGTGGAATATTCCGGTGAGTACGAATGTTCACCAGATTCAGAGGTGAAAGAATCCAGGTTAATATAGAATAATGAATTCCTAACCTGATTGTTAGGTCAGCTTGTTGAGAAAGAGGTACTTTTCTCAACAAAGTTTTCCCCGTCCCGGTAAAATTATATAAATGAAAAAAATGTTAAGCCTATCGATATTCATATTTCAGCAGGTGAAGCAGGTGCTCAGAATACAGGAATGGCTATCTGGAAAGCAATATGTAAAGTGTATGGAGCATAATGTACAAAATGCAAAAAATATACTGTAAAAAAAGCAAGAAAAATAAAAATAAATTTTATTAATGTAAGCGCTTTAAAGGGTTGAAGTTTTCAGAAGACTTTGATAAGATTTAAAAAACCGAAAAGGCTATGTGTAACTGGCGAGACGCGGATCACCGCGGGGGAGCACATAGTGTCGAAGCCGTTCGCCTGGGCAGAGGTAAGGGATTCTACCCTTGCCTCTTCTGTTTTAAAATCTGACAATGTTAGTTGAAAAGGGGAGAATCCAGTGAGTACCATGACTTTAGACAGAGTGAAAACGATTAAAACACTGAATGCCATTGCGCCAAGCGGACTTGAAGTGTTTAACAAGGATCATTTTACAATCGATAATGAAAGCGGCAATCCTGATGCGATTGTTCTTCGCAGCTTTAATATGCATTCTATGGAATTGGGCGATCGATTAAAAGCAATTGCCCGTGCAGGTGCAGGTGTGAATAATATCCCGGTGGAGAAATGCACTGAGCAGGGAATTGTCGTTTTTAATACACCGGGTGCCAATGCGAATGCAGTAAAAGAAATGGTGCTTACGTCCTTAATGGCTTCATCCCGGAATCTTTTTGCCGGCATTGCCTGGACCAAAACGCTGAAAGATGAAGGAGATCAGATCCCTAAGCTTGTAGAAGCAGGGAAGAAGCAATTTGTAGGAAAAGAAATTAAGGGGAAAACACTGGGTGTCATCGGGTTGGGGGCAATCGGGGCACTTGTGGCTAATGATGCACTTGAACTTGATATGGATGTCGTTGGCTTTGATCCATTCATTTCTGTCGATACGGCCTGGAACCTGTCCCGCAATGTTCAGCGTGCCATGAGCATCGAGCAGGTGTTTGCAGAATCCGACTATATCACTGTGCATGTTCCTTTAACTGATGCTACAAGGGAAATGTTCAATGAAGATACATTCAGCTTGATGAAAAATGGTGTTCACATTCTGAATTTCTCACGCGGAGAGCTTGTGAATGAAGAAGCTATGGCAGCTGCCCTTGAAAGCGGAAAAGTGGGCAAGTATATTACAGACTTCCCAAATGAAAATATCCTGAAAATGAAAAACGCGGTGGCCATTCCGCACCTCGGGGCATCAACGAAGGAATCGGAGGAAAACTGTGCAGTCATGGCATCACGCCAGGTAAAGCACTTCCTAGAAACAGGCAATGTCAAAAACTCAGTGAACTTCCCAAATGCTGCGCTTCCTTACACTGGCAAGCGGCGTGTCACTGCATTTCATAAAAACATCCCAAATATGGTCGGCCAAATCACACTTTCCATTTCAAGCTACCAGCTGAATATCGCCGACATGGTAAACCGCAGCCGCGGTGAATATGCGTACACCATGATCGACATCGATAATAAGGTGAATGGCGATGTAATCCCTGGACTGCTTGAACAGATTAACCAAATTGAAGGCATGATTACGTCACGGATTATATAAGAAGGCAGTCTCAATATCGCTGGGAATGGGTTCTTGCAGAAAGTAGAATTCTGATTTTGGACAGAGAAAGCTGTGTTTGAGTCGGAACCCGGAGCAACTTCGGATAGAGAAAGCGGAGATCGTTGTGTTTGAGCCGGAACCCGGAGCAACTTCAGACACAAAAAGCGGAAAAGGCACCGTCAGAGTCCGAACCCGGTTCAACTTCGGACGCAATCAGAATATATCCGCGATCCGGAGTTCGAACAGCCAGATTCCCTGGACCTCTTGCCAATAGAATCAAAAAACAGACCTCCTCCAAGAGGTCTGTTTTTTGCATCCCAGGCTGCTATTACCAAAAGATGCGATTAGATAGATACCCCTCAATCGAACTCCTTAGCCTATGAAGGCTGCTTTCTCTGTTTATCATTTTTCCCCGGAGTAGTACTCGTCAATTGCCCGAAGCCAATTAACTCGTGCAATATTTCCGGCCTTTTCTCTGTCTTTTTGTTCAAAAGCTTTTAATATATCTTCATGTTCTTCTATAGAACGTTCTTTTAGAATAATGGTTTTATTATAGTATAGCCGCATGACATGAGCCTGCAGCATGGAAGCTGTATTCGAAATATAAGGATTCTGGGCAAGATCGATAATGATATTATGAAACTTCTCATCCTGCTTCAAAGCGGAGAAGGTATCTCCCGCCTTAAGAGCTTTGGCGAATTTATGGTTGATATCCCTGAGAATATTGATTGTCTCCTGGCTGATAACAGGAGCTGCTAATTCTGCAGCGAGAGCCTGCAGTACGCCTAAAGGGGGCAGAATCTTGCTGATATCTTCCGGGTTAACTGAAGTGACTTGAGTTCCCACACCCGGGAACATTTCTACAAATCCCTGAACATTCAGCAGCTGAAGGGCTTCCCTGATAGGGGTGCGGCTGACTCCTAACGCTTTGGCAAGATCAGCATCGTTCAATTTTTCCTTCGGCTGAAGTGTCCCGTCAATAATCCACTCCTGGATTTGAGAGAAAGCGCGATCTTTAGCGGATACACGGGTAGGTGATGAATAATTGGAGGGTATTGGCATAGCTGTGACCACCTTTTAATTTCTAGCAATTTTCCTGCGAACTTATAGTTATTTCCAATAGAATATAAATTTAGTATATAGAAGTATCCTGAAAAATTCAATATATCGCATGATTCGACGAAAGGTTTATGCGATATATTGCATAAGTATTTTGAATATGTTATCTTGAGTTATGCGATATATTACTAGAGTGCAAAAATAAAAATATTAGCGCACTATAATATCAGAAAATTAAAATTTGTTAAAGTTTTAGCCTTGTTAATAGGAGGAAATAAACATGACGAACAAAATACCATTCTCATTTACAGTGACAGTTGGGTTTATGCTCTTTGCCTTATTTTTTGGAGCAGGAAACTTAATTTTCCCTGCAATGCTGGGCCAATCGGCAGGAACGAATGTATGGTCAGCGAACGCAGGCTTCATTATTACAGGTGTGGGTTTGCCATTGCTTGGCATCCTGGCTTTGGGCTTCTCGGGAAAAAGTGATTTGCAATCGCTGGCAAGCCGTGTCAATCCATTGTTCGGACTGGCTTTTACAGTAGCCCTGTACTTATCAATCGGACCGCTTTTTGCAATTCCGAGAACAGCTACCGTTTCATACGAAATCGGCATTAAGCCTTATCTGTCAGAAGGAAGCGGTTCAGTCGGCTTAATTATATTTTCAATTATTTTCTTTGGAATTACAGCATTTTTCTCTTTGAATTCATCAAAAATTGTTGATATCGTAGGAAAATATTTAACACCTATCCTTCTAATTGTTATTGCCGTTTTGATTGGTGCGGCATTCTTTAATCCAATGGGTGCATTCCAGGCTCCGACTGAAGCCTATATGAACGGTGCATTCTTTAAAGGATTCCAGGAAGGCTATCTGACGATGGACGCATTGGCAGCATTTGTATTCGGGATTATTGTTGTAAATGCTGTAAAGGAAAAAGGCGCTGCAACCAAGAAGGATATCATGGTATTCATTGCCAAAGCAGGTTTAATTGCTTCAGGTCTATTAGCAGTCATTTATACATCGCTTTCCTTTATTGGAGCGTCAAGTGTCAGCGGTCTGGGAGCATTGGATAACGGCGGAGCTGTTCTATCAGGTGCGTCCGAGCATTATTTTGGCTCATTAGGGGCATTGCTTCTAAGTGTAATTGTATTTGGTGCTTGTCTGACCACAAGCATTGGTCTGATCACAGCTTGTTCTTCCTATTTTAATAAACTGATGCCAAAGGTTTCTTACAAAATGTTCGTAGTTGTTTTATCCATCTTCAGCACGGTTTTTGCCAACTTTGGATTAAGCCAGCTCATCGCGATTTCTGTACCTGTATTGGTGGGAATCTATCCATTGGCGATTGCACTGATGGCTCTTACTTTCCTTCATCCGATTTTTAAAGGCAGGAAAGAAGTTTATCAGGGAAGCATGCTTTTCACATTTGTGGTAAGTTTGTTTGATGGCTTGAACGCAGCAGGCATTACATTCGCGCCGATCAATGACCTATTTAGTGCAATCCTTCCTTTATATGATGTTGGCTTAGGCTGGATTGTCCCGTCCTTGGCAGGCGGTCTGATCGGTCTTGCAGCTGCAGCAATAAAGGGCGGCAGCCAGTCACATTCTGCTGAAGTGAAAAAAGCAGCATAATGTGTGAACCTCCAGTTTTTTAGCTGGAGGTTTTTTGTGGATTTTGAAATCGCGAATATTAAATAGTGATTATGAACTAAATGTTCGTTTTTTAGTTGATTTTATAAGGACTATTTGTTATATTGGCAAAGTAATCTTATAAAAAACATCACTCGTATATGCTCGGTAATATGGTCTGAGCGTTTCTACCTGGTTCCCAATGAAAGAACCGGACTACGGGTTAAAGTATAAAAAGCTGTATTCTTTTTTGGCAGCTGCTTTAACTCTATGGTCTGGAAGGTAGAATTCATTCTGCTTTTTTCAGGCCTTTTTCTATTACCAGGATTTCGGGTGAATCAGACAACAGGGGGAGAACGTACTTTGAAAAAGAAATTAGCATCAATCGCTGCCATCGCAGTTATGTCTGTATCCGTGCTTGCAGGGTGCACTTCAGCACCAAAATTTGAAACAGCAGAAGGGGCACAAAAGCCAATTCTTATTCAAGGACCTATGCCGATCGAGGCAGAAAAATTTGCCCAGCGATTAGACAAAGTTAAGGTTGAAAAATCAGGGAATTTTGTTTTCTATAAAGGAAAATTGGACAAGTATCCAGTCATCGTTGCCAAGACAGGAAAGGGTATGGAAAATACAGCTGCAGCTACCGCGATTGCCATTGAAAAATATGATCCAGCTGCAATCATCAATCAGGGAACATCCGGCGGCCATGATCCGAGCCTGAATGTGTATGATATTGTATTAGGCGAAAGAACAGTCAATATCGGATCACTGAAAACGGGGCATTTAGAAGAAGGAGAAGGAATCGAACCAACCAATTGGATTCCAATGGACCTCATGGCTTCAGAAGGAAGTGCGGGGGAAGACCCTGATGCAGAAAAGATCCGCTACTTTGAAGGTGATGAAAATCTGCTGGCCGCTGCCAATGCCGTAAAAGGTAAGTACACCAAGGGCAAGGTAGTGGAGGGAACGATAGGTTCAGCAGACTTATGGAATAATGAAGTGGACCGCATTAACTGGTTCCATGAAAACTACGAAACATCGGTAGAAGAAATGGAAGGTGCCGCAGCAGCGCAGATTGCCGGAGCATATGATGTTCCATTCCTGGGAATTCGCGTCCTTTCCAATAACAAGACAAACGGGGGGAAGTACGATCCCAACACCGCGGCAGCAAATCAGGATTATGTGTATGAAGTTGTAAAGCAGTATATTAGTGAGATAGATGGAAAATAAGTTGAAGTTGGAACCTGGTTTCGGCTTCGGACACAGAATGA
>NZ_BCUY01000060.1 GCF_001591465.1 Cytobacillus firmus NBRC 15306 | reverse complement strand
TTATTTCTACTAAAACTTTGTCCTGATAGACCAGCAGGATGGCAGGGCAGTTTTCTACCTTATAATTGCTTAAGTGACTGGCTTCAGCTGCTGTTATTACTTTCATATCTTTAATCAGTTCTGGATAGCTTCTCTTTAATTCGATGATGGCATCATAATAAGATATTTCCTGTTCATATTGTTTATTATCAGTAAAAAAAATAAGCTGCTTAACACTGTCGTCTATCTTCAGCTCTTCTTTTACTTCCTTATGATTGCATGAAGAGGTCACAAGCAAGAGTGCAGTAATCAATAAAAATGGCAGACCTTTCATCCTTTTGCCCTCACTTTATAAAAAATTCCACCTTATTACTTGAACTGACCTAAAACAGGAAAGAAGTCTTGAGAATTTTCCATCATTCTTACAGAAGGTGAGCAATTCATAATAATCTCCTAATAATTATGAGTATTTTATCATATAGCAAATGGAAATATTAGCTTGTCATTCAAATGATACAGAAATGAAAAATAAGAATATCCTTTTCTACATATATTACAAACAGAAGTGTTTCTTTTATAAAAAAAACGGGTAAGGATTAAAAAATTTGGTGGTGGAGTGTATGAAGATTTATACAGCTCTTTTGCTGCAGATGTTAATCTGGAGCGGATATACTTTCATTGAGTGGCTGTCAAAATATGATCAGCTCCTATATAAAGTTATTATGTTTTTTGTTTTTTTCTATTTGGCAATCAATATTGGAAATTGGGTTATTAAGTCAGCAAAAAAAACATTTATGGTTACAGTTATGAGCCTAAGCTTATATGCTTCTTTTCATTTTGCGATGTCCTACATTACACATTGGTAATTGGCAAAGTGGCAAGCAAAAAAAATCGGCACCCATTTACAGGTGCCGATTTTTTTAGTCTTTATCATCTATTTTTTTGGTATGGTTTCTTCTTTAAACGATTTAGCCAGCGATAGCACGATTAAGAGCATTATGACTGTAAAAGGAAGTGCAGCTATAATTGAAGCTCTTTGGAGTGCTTCCAGCCCTCCCGTCCATAAAAGGATGGCTGCAGAGGCTGATTGGATTATGCCCCAAACAAATTTCACTTTGCCCGGAGGGTTCAAGTTTCCGTTTGTCGTCTGCATCCCAAGAACAAAGGTAGCTGAATCTGCAGAAGTTATAAAGAATGTGCTGATCAAGAATATAGCCAATAAACTTAGAACAGTGCTGAAAGGAAAGTTATCAAACACAGTAAACAATGCAACTTCCATTCCCTGCTGGTTGATTGTGTCCATTAAAGGCTTAGCCTCAAAGAATTCAAGGTATATGCCTGTTCCTCCAAAAACTGAGAACCAAAGCGCTCCAAAGAGGGTAGGAACAGCAAGCACGCCAATGACGAATTCTCTTATTGTCCTTCCGCGGGATATTCTGGCTATGAATGTACCGACAAATGGCGCCCAGGCAATCCACCATGCCCAATAAAAAATGGTCCAATCCTGAAACCATGTCAGCTCCTGATCAAAAGGACTAAGCCTGAAGCTCATGGAAGGAAGATTTTGAAGATAAGAGCCAATCGTCGTTGTAAACAGATCCATAATAAAGTTTGTAGGGCCAACAAACAGCAGAAATAGCAATAACGAGATAGCTAAAATAATATTTAAATTACTTAAGTATTTAATTCCTTTGTTTAAACCGGTTTGTGCTGAAACCATAAACAAGATCGTCACAACCACAATAATAATTAATTGAGTGGTGAAATTATTGCCGATGCCGTCAAATGTTTCAGAAAGTCCGCCGGATATTTGAATGGCTCCCAGACCTAGTGATGTCGCAACACCAAAAACAGTAGCAAAGACGGCTATAAAATCAATTAATACTCCAATTGGGCCATCCACTTTGCTCCCTAAAATTGGCCTCAATATGGAGCTGATAACACCCGGTGCACCTTTCCTGAACTGAAAATAAGCGAGTGCAAGCCCAATGACTGTATATATAGCCCATGGATGAAGTCCCCAGTGGAAGAAGGAGTACCTCATGGCAGCTCTAGCGGCTTCCGGTGTCTGCCCGTCAAGAAAAGGCGGTGCATAATAGTGATACATTGGTTCCGCAACTCCCCAAAAAACCAGGCCAATTCCCATCCCTGCACTGAAAAGCATGGCAAACCAGCTTAAGTAGCTATATTCAGGCCTGTCTGCATCCTTTCCCAAACGAATATTTCCGTACTTGCTGAATGCTAATACGATTGAAAAAATTAAAAAGATTGAAGCTGATAAAAGGTAAAACCAGCCGAACTTTTCCAATATGAATCCCTGAACAGATGCTGTAACAGAATCAAGGTTGCCTTTTGGCAGTATGGTCTTCGGAACAAGTCCCCATAAAATAAATATTGCTGTGAATATGACTGAAACCGTAAAAACGGGTGTCAGTTTCTTCATCAAATCCCTCCAGTCTTAATAATATAAACCTAAATAAAATAATTCTGTAAAACTTCCAATCCTAAAAATGCAGGCATTTAATTATCCCGCTTTCCTGACAGTTTTTGCTTGATTTTTTAAGCAATTGGAGCTCAGCAGGGGAGAGCAGCTTCCCGAACAAGGTCTATTAAGTAAAATCGAAAGGATGCAGAGATCCAGACTAATTTCTAAATTTTACTTTAAAATGTTCAAAACGAACCTGTTTCGGGTAAAATCAGTAGGTAATGGTAAGGTTTCTATAGGGGAACTGCTTTTTAGTAAGGCCATGTTACATACTAACACTTATAAAAGTGAGTTTAAAGAAATATGCACTAAGGAGGTCACAATGAGAATAGCTGGGCTTTATATTTGTGTTTTTTTCGTAATAATCCTGACTGCATGTACGGATTTTTCTGCTGATGAAGGTAAGCCATCAGAATTGGAAAAAGAAGAAGAAAATAAATTGGCTGATCATTCTAATGTTCAAGAATCTAAATCGGAAAAGAACCAGACTGATTCTGATGATAAGCCGAAAGAAGAAGAGGTATCCTTGCCGGAACCGCAATACAAGATAAATGAACATAATTGGTCAATAGAGCCAATTAGTCAGGCCAATTCAAAAGTTGTATTACTGACCATTGACGATGCTCCTGATAAAAATGCATTGGAAATGGCCAGGATTTTAAAGAAACTTTCAGCACCTGCAATCTTTTTTGTTAATGGGCATTTCATAGATACCCCGGAAGAAGCTAACGTTTTGAAGGAAATTCATGAACTTGGCTTTGCTATTGGAAATCATACAAACAGTCACCTAAACCTGAAAAGCTTGCCTGAAGAGCAGCAGTATAAAGAGATTGTTGACCTTAATGATCGAGTTGAGGAGATTATTGGAGAGAGGCCAAAATTCTTTCGGGCACCATTCGGGTCTATTACAGACTACAGCAGGAAAATTGCTGAAGCTGAAAGCATGGTGCTCATGAATTGGACATACGGGTATGACTGGGAGAAGGAATATCAGTCAAAAGAAGCTTTAGCAGATATAATGGTTAATTCACCCTATTTATCGAAAGGTGCAAACTTATTGCTGCATGATAGGGAATGGACAAAAGAAGCTTTAGAGGATATTGTGAAGGGCTTAGGAATAAAGGATTTACGCCAGTTGACCCAGTTTTGATCAGCACGGAAACAAAATGAGAACAGCCGCTGCTGTTCTCATTTGTTAAAAATGCGATTATTTTCTTTTATAAAAATACATAACTCTTCCATTGAAAAGATGCAATTCACCTTGAAGTTTTTTAGCGAGGAATTTGCAAAATTCATTTGCTTTGCCTTTATCCCCGAATGTAGCACCTTCCGGCAATGTAACTTGTATGTAAGACTGCTCACGTTCAGAACCGTCTTCATCCTTCACTTTTTCTTGGTCAATGCCAAGCAATATGGTGTTATATCGGTCATGTTGAGAATGCAGGTAAAACCAGGTTCCTTTTGCTTCAGGCTTCTCTTTTATCTCATAAGGAAAAGCGGCGTCATTATATTCCCATTTAATCTGGCTGCCTGTTTTTCCAGTAATATCCCTATAATATAAAAAAAGTTCTTTGAGCTCTTCTGTTGAAATATTTTCCTTAGCTGATGAAGGAACCAGCTTGATAAATGAATTAGCTGCCAACTTCTTTCCCCCCATTATCCCAATAATTATGGTAATGAACATCCTCTTCCATTCTAGCATTAGATAAAATCTTATGACAACTTAAAATAGTGAGGTAAATTTATAATACTTGTCAAAGAGCCTATAATGAATTATAATAATATTCTAAATATTATTATAAATAAGGAGGAATCTTATGGACTTTTTTGAGAAGCTCTATGATGAGCATGAAAACGTGAATGTCCGTTTTGTTGGCTTTACAACGGAGTCAACACGTTATGATTTTGGTATTGTATATACAAACCTCTTCTTTTCCAAGCCTCTGGTTATTTGTATGCAGACAGGCCGCTCAACTCTCCTCGACCCTAAAGATCTCGAAGACATCGAATACTTGCAAAAGGCATTCAAGCTTGATTTATATGAACAGGCTGCAGATTTAAGCGAATTTTTCTTAGAAGCAATCCCGAGTGCCCGTTTTGAAGAACAATACGGCTAAAATAAATATAAAAAAACAGGCCATAATTGGTCTGTTTTTTATATTATGACATACTATTAAAGAAGAGTTTCAATGGTTGATAAGGTGAATGCCAATATAAAACAATAATTATGTTATACAATTAGGCTTGATAAATTAATAATGTTATATTATTATAGACTTAAAGATAAAGCGCTTTCAAATAATATTAAAAACTCAATGAAAAGGAGAATGAAAAGATGGGTACAATCGTATGCCAGGCTTGCAATTCAACTATTGATCACTTTGAGGATGAAAAAGTAACTGTGTTATATTCAAAAAAATGCAATTGCTGTGATGGAGAAAAATCAGAGAAGACAAACAAATAACCGTTGAACATAAAAAGAGCCTTTCCTAAATGGAAGGCTCTTTTGCATTATCTTATGGCTTTGTGCTCTTCAATAACGCGAAGGTATTTGAAATCATAATCCTCCGGCCCTTGAACAGGCAGTCCAGCTTCCATATTTGTTTTTATATAACGCAGGTTTTCTCTTGTAATGATTTCTCCCGGAATAAAAATGGGTATACCAGGAGGATAAACCATAATAAATTCTGCAATTATTCTGCCTTCAGACTCGTCGAATGGTACAAGTTCAGTATCAGCATAAAATGCATCACGAGGTGTAAGTGATAAAACGGGAATATCAGGCAGAAGAACCTGAGTTTCAAGCTTTTCAGTATTCCCTCTGCGTTCACTTGCCAGTTCGGCAAGAGCTGAAACTAAAATATCTGCTTCCCGTTCAGTGTCACCAGGGGTAACAATACAAAGGATATTATATAAATCAGACATTTCTACTTCAATATTATGATGTTCCCGAAGCCAATTCTCTACATCAAAACCATTCAAGCCCAGCTCTTTGACTGAAATAATCAATTTGGTTGGATCGTAGTCATGTGCTGCTTTGGTTTCAAGGATTTCTTCACCGACACAATAGAGCCGGTCAATTTCATTGATGCGGCGGCGAATGGATTGGGCTAAATCAATTGTCTTTTGAATAAGTTCCTTCCCCTCTGTAGCCAGACGTTTTCTGGCAACATCCAGGGAAGCAAGCAATAAATAGGAAGTTGAAGTTGTTGTCAGCATACTTAAAATGGATTGAACCCTTTTGGCCGAAACAAGATTTCCTTTCATATTTAAAATTGAACTTTGCGTCATGGATCCCCCCAGCTTGTGGACAGATGTTGCCGCTAAGTCAGCACCAGCCTGCATGGCGGATAAGGGAAGCTCATCATGGAAATGAATATGCACACCATGGGCTTCATCCACCAGAACAGGAACATTATATGAATGTGCTATTTCGACGATTTTTTTCAAATCTGCTGAAACACCGAAATAAGTAGGATTAATCACTAATACCCCTTTTGCGTCCGGATGCAGTTCCAGGGCTTTCGATACTGATTCAGTTGTAATCCCATGAGATATACCAAGGTTTTCATCAATTTCAGGATGTATAAAGATAGGGGTTGCTCCTGAAAAAACAATAGCAGACATGACTGATTTATGAACATTTCTCGGGACAATAATTTTATCGCCGGGGCCGCAGACAGCCATAACCATAGTCATAATAGCTCCGCTTGTTCCTTGTACTGAGAAGAATGTTCTGTCTGCCCCAAAGGCCTCTGCTGCAAGATCCTGGGCTTCTTTAATAATGCCTTTTGGCTGATGGAGATCATCAAGCGGGCCAATATTGATCAGGTCAATAGCGAGTGCATTATCACCAATATATTCCCTGAATTCCGGATCAATCCCCGCTCCTTTTTTATGGCCGGGTATATGAAACTGTACCGGGTCCTTTTTTGCGTGTGCAAGCAAACCGCTGAATAACGGTGTTTTGTATTGAGACAACTTATTCCCACACCTCTTTAATAATAATATTTCAAAAAGCTCAAGATGATATAAAACATTTGCATTATAGCATTATTCAATACCTTTGCATAGAAAGTTCTATCGCTGATTCATTCTGTTAGAGCCTGCCGTCTCCCAGCAATAGCTTCCACATTTAAGTTTCCGTTTAGTTTTAGAAGTTAACAGGAATTTAAACCATATAAATCGAAATAAAAGTTAGGAAGAAATGGAGGGTACATAAATGAACTGGAATACACGTGTGACAGAATTACTGAAAATTAAATATCCAATTATCCAGGGCGGCCTTGCGCATCTTGCCTATTCAGATTTAGCTGCGGCTGTTTCAAATGCAGGAGGTTTAGGGCAGGTTACCGCCATGTCTCTCAGCAGCCCTGAAAAATTAAGAGAAGAAATTCAAAAGGTTAAGAAATTGACAGATAATCCATTTGGGGTTAATTTTGCTATTGGGCAGCATGGAAGGCCATTCTCTGATTATCTGGATATAGCCATTGAGGAAGAAGTTCCCGTTATCTCTATGACAGGGGGAAATCCTGCACCTATCTTTGATCAATTAAAGGGTGTAAATGTGAAGAAGCTTGTTCTTGTAGCAGCAAAAAGGCAGGCAGTAAAGGCGGAGGAGCTTGGTGCAGACGCAGTGATGGTTGTAGGGCAGGAAGGTGGAGGTCATCTGGGCAGGGATGATATTGGAACCTTCGTACTCGTTCCTCAGGTGGCTGATGCTGTTTCCATCCCTGTGATTGCCTCAGGAGGAATTGGAGACGGCAGGGGGCTGATGGCAGCATTAAGTCTTGGAGCAGAAGGTATTGAGATGGGCACAAGATTTGTCGCAACAAAGGAATGCGTCCATGCTTCTGAATTATATAAAAACCGCTTAGTCGAAGGGACAGAAAATGATACCGCTGTAATAAAAAGAACTTTAGGTTCACCTGCTAGGGTGATTGCCAACTCATGGTCATATAAGATACTCGAAATTGAAAAACAAAACGGCGGCTATGAGCAGTTAAAAGATTACATCAGCGGGAATGCTAATAAGAAATATATTTATGAAGGGAAAGATGATGAAGGTTTTGCATGGGCTGGACAAGTTATGGGATTAATTAAGGATATCCCCTCTGTGGAAGAATTATTCCAGCGGATTATTGCAGAAAGTGAAATGATCAGGGAGAAATGGACTCAATAGTGTAAAAGGCATCAGGATTATCATAAATGAGGTGAATTGATCATGGAATATCAGTACCCAATTGACCAGGACTGGTCAACAGAAGAAATAGTGGATGTTATTAAATATTTTGAAAGCATTGAAATGGCATATGAAAAAGGAATTGAGCGCGAACAATTCATGAATGCATATAGACGCTTCAAGGAAATCGTACCGGGGAAAGCCCAGGAGAAAAACATCTGCGATGACTTTGAAGAACAAAGCGGTTATTCCTCCTACAGGACAGTAAAGTTAGCTAAAGAACGCTTAGCCGGGGACAAAATAAAAATGCAGAAATAGATAGGTAAAAAACACAGCCATCAGCTTGCTGATGGCTGTGTTTTTTTACTGGCAAATTCACGTTCTGCAAATTATGTTTATGCCAATTTGTATAGGGGTAATAAATTTCTAAATACAGAATCAGCTTTTTCGATAAACTGATCAGGTGACATGCGAACAGCATCTTTTCGAGAAATATGATAGCCGCAAAGAATTTCCGCCTTTTTAACATTCTGCAGACGCCGAAACATGGATTTTAGTTCTTCCTTGTCCATTTGCTCATGCAGAACAGCAGCTGGTTTTGTGTGATCGCCGGACCAGACATAATCACTGGGTATTTCTTTATATATCTTGTCCAGGCTGTTCTCAAAAGACTTGCCTGCAGCCATTTTATTCGGTGCTTCATAAATGATGGCAAACCAGATGAATACATGTGTTTCCCATAATCCTATCTGGAAATGCGGAAGCATTTTATACCCTCTCGCATTGCTTGCGAATGCGACCCAAGTATCATTTGGCGGGTTTTTTGTTCTTCTCGCATGTTTGGCAACATGAGCAAACATTTCATCCCCTGACAGGTTTGAAAGTAATGGTGCAAAATGGCGGCCCAATTCTTCTAATTTAGGCCTGATAACAGATTTTAAACTGTCCATTCTTTCATCCAATCCATCTATTGTAAAGACATCGAAATCATCGTTTGAAAAACCGGAAAAAGACATAAGCTGACCTCCTGTGTACTTTGTCAAATATTGTAGCATAACCGGGTATAATCCAAAAACTTAATGCTCTTTAGAATGAATGAAATAAAGTATTAGGTTATCGCACAAATTAGTTGCAACTGAGAATTGTCCTTCATATGATAAAAGTAAAAATAGTCAGAAAACTAAACACTTTTGGAAGGGGTGTACTGTCTAATGAAACAACTAATGAATACAGTGAAAAAGAAAAATGGTGATAGGGAAAGAACAGCTGTTTTAAGACTTGAAATGGACTATGAGCTTGCTACTTTGTTTGATGCCATGTCAGAAAAAAATGAAGACCTTCAAAAACAATCTAAACTAAAGCTGGAAAAAATCAGGCAGGAACTTCTTAGATTAAAAGCACTTTAAGATGAATTGTCAATAAAGGAGAAAAGGCAGATAAAATGCAAATAAGAAGGAAAAATTAGAAACGAACTCCATGATGATATGAGGAGTTCGTTTATTATTTTTGATGAAAAAATCACGGCTGGCCTTCAGTAAATAATTATTCACCCGGAAATGATAACCCCTATCATTGGAGAGTATATAACTTGAAGAACCCTGCTAATTCATTTAAGCTAGTTATATTTTAATGCTATCACTATGCGGAGGGCTGACCCATGACAAATTGGAGTGAGATTCATACATATGCCAAAGCCTTAATTAAAGAGGCGGGCGGGAATATTAAAAATTCTTTCAGCAAGACTCTGACCATAACCACCAAGTCAAATGCGAATGATTTAGTGACAGATATAGATCAGGAAACAGAACAATTCTTCATAAAGAAAATAAATGAAAAATACCCTGATCACCGGATCCTTGGTGAAGAAGGTTTTGGTGATAAGTTAAGCGACCTGGATGGAGTCGTCTGGATTATTGATCCGATTGACGGAACAATGAACTTTGTCCATCAGCAGAGAAACTTTGCCATTTCTGTCGGCATCTATGAAAATGGAAAAGGCAAAATCGGATTAATATATGATGTAGTTCATGACGAGTTATATCATTGCATGAAGGGACATGGTGTATTCATGAATGATTTGGAACTTCCTCCCTTAAAGGAAACGGATGTGTCAAAAGCGATCATTGGATTGAATGCCACATGGGTTACCGAAAATAGAAGGATTGATCCATCACTGCTGGCTCCACTTGTGAGAAATGCAAGGGGAACACGTTCCTACGGTTCAGCGGCAATGGAAATGGCATATATAGCATCCGGGAGAGTTGATGCATACATAACCATGCGTCTGGCTCCATGGGATTTCGCTGCTGGAGTGATTATGATTGAAGAATTGGGAGGAATTGCGACAACCGTTAAAGGTGAGGAGCTGAACTACCTTGAAAACAATTCTGTTTTTGTCTCTAAGCCAGGGCTGCATCAGCAAATTATGAACGAATACTTAAAAAATGGCAATTGGTAACATATCAAGCAGCAAGTTTACAGAGGAAGACCTGCCCTTTTTTATAGAAGTCATTAAGGATAGCACGGACTGGGAAGAAGAAGAAAAATGCGGGAATAACCTGTGCAATTATATGGCCAGGCATCATGAATTAAATGGGGAGTGGAGAATTTGGCGTATTAACGGAGAACGAACAGCCGTCACTTTCCATGTGAATTTATCCCCTTCTAACCGGAAGCCGTGGCTCGGTACGATCCTGGTTAAAAAAGAAATGCGAAGAAAAGGAATCGGAACAGCGGTTATCGAACTGTTGGCCGCTGAATTAAAGAAAAAAGGCGAAAAGTCTTTCTTTGCTGGTGTCCCTGAAAATCGGAACAATTGGATTTACTTTTTATCTGATGCCGGATTTGAGCAGTTTAAGTCGGAGGCTTCCGACGATGGCCGGGAATTTTTAATAATGGTCTGTCCATTAATATGAAAAAAGGCTGCAGCCAACCGCTGCAGCTTTACTTTATAACAAACCTTCTTCTCTCATTTTCTTCTTAGTCTTAAAACCATATCCCATCACAAATACTAAAGCGATGATGGACAGGATAATCCCCAAAATGCTTCTTTCAGCCACCGCAACGCCAATACCCATCATGCATATAGCTGCTCCAATCGCAAAGGCTAATAAAGGCCACTTGATATTCTTCATAATTTCACTCCCAAGAGGATTAATTTAGTTAAATACTGGTGAAAAATATGTAGAGAATATACTGCCCGGCAGTATAATTTATCAGAAATATATCCTTCTCTACATTATTTTACACAAAAAGTTTTTAGGTTTCTATAGTAATTGTGATATAATGTATCAGTTGTGAAAAATGTTGAAAAATGAATTTGATTCAGTTTTGATAAATAGGAGGAAATCTTTTGAAATTAAGAGAAGATATTCGAAATATTGCGATTATAGCCCACGTTGACCATGGTAAAACAACATTGGTTGACGAGCTTTTAAAACAGTCCGGAACTTTCCGTTCAAATGAGCACGTGGAAGAGCGTGCGATGGATTCAAACGATCTAGAAAGAGAACGCGGTATTACGATTTTAGCTAAAAACACTGCAGTTAAATATAAAGATACAAGAATCAACATTCTGGATACACCAGGACATGCCGATTTCGGCGGAGAAGTTGAACGGATCATGAAAATGGTTGACGGCGTATTATTAGTTGTCGATGCATATGAAGGATGTATGCCGCAGACGCGTTTTGTTCTTAAAAAGGCTTTGGAACAAAAACTTACGCCAATCGTTGTTGTAAATAAAATTGACAAACCATCTGCCCGTCCAACAGAAGTTGTTGACGAGGTAATCGATTTGTTCATTGAACTGGGTGCAGATGAAGATCAGCTTGAATTCCCGGTTATTTATGCATCCGCTATTTCGGGAACTTCAAGTGTTACCCCTGACAAGCAGGATGATGACATGCATTCTCTTTATGAAGCAATCATTGAACATATTCCTGGACCGGCTGATAATCGTGAAGAGCCGCTTCAATTCCAGGTGGCACTTCTTGATTACAATGATTATGTGGGGAGAATTGGAATTGGCCGGGTATTCCGGGGGACAATCAAGGTCGGACAGCAGGTTGCTTTAATGAAACTTGATGGCTCTGTTAAGCAATTCCGGGTTACAAAGATCTTTGGTTTCTTCGGACTGAAGCGTGAAGAGATCCAGGAAGCTTATCCTGGAGACCTTATTGCCGTTTCTGGAATGGAAGACATTAATGTCGGGGAAACTGTGTGCCCTGTCGAGCATCAGGAAGCACTTCCTGTTCTAAGGATTGATGAACCAACTCTGCAAATGACTTTCCTTGTTAACAACAGTCCATTCGCGGGAAGAGAAGGCAAATATATTACTTCAAGAAAAGTTGAAGAAAGACTTCGTGCACAGCTTGAGACGGACGTAAGTCTTCGTGTTGAAAATACAGATTCACCTGACGCCTGGGTTGTATCCGGACGTGGGGAATTGCATTTATCGATCCTGATTGAAAATATGCGCCGTGAAGGTTTTGAACTGCAGGTTTCTAAGCCTGAAGTAATTATTAGAGAAATTGACGGTGTTCGCTGTGAACCGGTAGAGCGTGTTCAAATCGATGTGCCGGAAGATAATACTGGCTCAATTATTGAATCTATGGGTACCCGTAAAGGTGAAATGCTTGATATGGTCAATAACGGCAATGGTCAAGTAAGACTGACATTCAATGTCCCTGCCCGCGGACTGATTGGCTACTCCACCGAATTTATGACGCTAACCCGTGGCTATGGTATTATCAACCACACATTTGACAGCTACCAGCCTGAAATTAAAGGTCAAATCGGCGGACGCAGCAAAGGTGTCCTAGTGTCTATGGAAAGCGGCAAGTCATCCACATACGGAATTATGCAAGTTGAGGACCGAGGAACAATTTTCGTTGAGCCGGGTACTGAAATCTATGAAGGCATGATTGTAGGAGAGCATACTCGTGAAAATGATCTTACAGTCAACATCACTAAAGTGAAGCATGCGACAAACATCCGTTCTGCTAATAAGGATCAGACGAATGTAATTAAAAAGCCGCGTATTATGACACTAGAAGAAGCTCTGGAATACTTGAATGATGATGAGCTGCTTGAAGTAACACCTGAGTCAATCAGACTGAGAAAGAAACTTCTTGATAAGAATGAAAGAGAAAGAATGGCCAAGAAGAAGAAATACGCTGAAACTAACTAAGACTAAGAAGGGGGAGGAGATAAGGATATGGATGTATCACAGCGCCTGTCTTTTTTTGCTGCTTTGTTCAAAGTCGATGAGAATCCCACAACTGGAATGTGGCTTCTTTATATAACAATTGTTCTGCTGTCAATATTGGTATTTAAATTAGGGTTTGCCAAGAAACTCCCAATTTTAAAATCAGCTATGATATACACTTTCTTGATTTTAGGCTGTACGATGCTAACATTTCTTGGAGTATTCCTTCCTGTAGCAGAAGGTCTTGTTGTGGCTGCATTAATCTTAATCATTTACAAAATCCGCCTTAACCAGGAAAAGAAGGAACAGGCAAAGGCGGAATAACAGGGAGATGCTGGGATGAAGTCTTTGCAGGATTCACTGTATAACTGGCTGACGATAAAAATTGTCTGTGAGGATCGTCCGGATGACACAGCAGCAGCAGACACTGAAAGAATGTTCTTTGAGATTCTGTCGGAAGAGCATAATATTTCCGATATTCACTTTGAAAAAGATGATGTAATGTATTATGTGCAATACACAAAGGGGGAAGAACGGAATAAGAGCCGTTTTCCCTGTGAATTGATAGAAGTAATGCTTAAACAGATTCAAAGTGAACCTGAAAAATATGTAAATTATCCGGAGGATTAAAAGAAGCCGCCCCAGACAAAATGTTTGGGGCGGCTTTTTTGCTGTTCATGGAATGGTGTGCAGTTCACCATTCTTCCTCCTGAACTTTGCTCCGATATAGCTTAAAGTTTCCAGTATCAGCTCTTTTTTGTGTTTTTTCTGTAATTCTTGTTTCGCATGGTCTGCACATATATGTGTGAATCGGGCGGTTGCGAAGGCGTTTAGCCTGTAAGGACTCGTTTTCAATGGATTCAATTTTATCACATAGTACACATTTTACTCGCATGGGACACCTCATATTGTTTTAACTGTTGTTATTACCATTATAGTACAAGTTAAGGTTTGATTCGAATGCTTTGCGGCAAAATAATTTTTTTAGGGTCATCCCGTATCGGGTTTCATATGTTAGTTTATATTAGTATAGAAAGCGCTGCAGGTTAAATCCAACTTGAAGAAGAGATGTTATAAGTTGAAAGAAAAGCGTTATCATACTATGATGAAATTAATAAAGGAGGGAAAAGAATGGCAAATCAGGTAGAACCGAAATTAATCAAACCATTATATGATGAATTGCAAAAGGAACGTTTCGTCACACTTGCCACTATTGACTTTGAAACTGGCGGACCAAATGTCAATGCGATTTCATGGATACTGGCAAAAGATGACGAAACATTATTTTTTGCAGTTGATAACCGTTCGAGAATTGTTCAAAACATTAATAGCAATAACAAAGTTGTTCTGAATATTATCGCGAATGAATCTACATACTCCATCGCAGGTGAAGCATCGCTTAAGGCTGAAAAGATGGAAGGCGTACCTTTAAAGCTCGCGCTTATGTCCATCGCTGTGAAGGAAGTCCGTGATGTCATGTTTTACGGGTCTAAAATCACTGTCGAACCTGAATATGACAAAACATACGATAAAGACGCCGCAGCCCGTTTGGACAAACAGGTAATGGAGGCAATGAAAAAAGCTTAGTTCCCCAGGGAACTAAGCTTTTGTTGTTCTTACAGCCTTTTTACCGCTAAATAATAAATGCCATCGGTGGTGACACTTTTACTTATAATAATTCGATTGTTTTTCCTGTTTGTGTTCAAGCTGTTTTTCCTGATCATTGTTGAGTTTTTTCTTTGGATCTTCGGTTTCGTTTTTCTCGTTTTCCTTTTTAGGATCAACCAGGTCGGCTGGGACTTCAGGCATTAGCCGGCCAGCGATATCTGCCAATTCATTCATGATCCCCTGCAGGGGCTCTCCGTTTTGAATGTCAGCGGCTATTTCACGAAGCCTGGCGTTAATATCCGGATCAGCCACTACAATCGCTCTTGCACCATGAGGATCATTTTTAAGGGTTTCGGCAACTGAATATTTGATTGATCCGACCTCAGAACGGTCGAGATTTTTATTTACATCTACTCCAACTACTGCAAAGCGTCCGAGTACAACTGCTGTTGCATCATTGACATTGGGAACTCGGACAGCCAAATTGACAAGATGCCTGGAAACCTGCTGTCCAGTCTCCCTGTCAACTTCCTGTATTGTACTATTTTTAACATTTACGGTGTTGCTGCTTTTCTGTTCCTGATGGTCTTGGGCCTGATTGTTGTTCATGCCGCATCCTGTTAATAGTAATCCTGTCATCCATAACAGCAGCCATTTATTCATATTTGACACCTCCGGGACATCAAAATTTCCTGAAAATGAAAGCTTGGATTTTTTCAGGTTCAGCAATATTGAGGATTGTTTAATGTTATTGTGCAAAATTTCTTCTATCTTTATTCGGCATTACATATATTTTTACCAAGATAGATTTGTCCACTTCATAAGAAAGCCTTTCTTCCTAATTAATCAACATCTTTCGAAGGCTGAATAATATAAAACAACAGGATTATAATCCATCAGGAATGAAGGTGATCTTTTTCATGAAACTGCAAATCTGCATGCAGGGGACCTCGCTTTTGTAATTTGCTTTATCAAGACACAAGAGGAGCAGGAGGCATCATATTGAGTAAAATTTACGTATTAGATACCAATGTCTTGTTGCAGGATCCTAATTCCATATTTTCATTTGAAGATAATGAAGTAGTTATTCCGGCTGTAGTTCTGGAAGAGGTCGATTCTAAGAAAAGGTATATGGATGAAATTGGGAGGAACGCAAGGCAAGTATCCCGGCTGATTGACAGCATGAGGGAGACAGGTAAGCTCCATGAGAAAATACCTCTTGAAAATGGCGGAAGCCTGCGAATTGAGTTAAATCATAGATCATTTCATGAACTTCAGGAGATCTTTGTAGAAAAAACGAATGATAATCGGATTTTGGCAGTTGCAAAAAACTTATCCTTGGAAGAAGAGACAAAAGAAAATGGACGAACGGTAATCCTGGTAAGCAAAGACGCCCTTGTCAGAGTTAAAGCGGATGCTATCGGGCTAATTTCAGAGGACTTCTTAAGTGATCGTGTAGTTGAAAATGATCATTTATATCCCGGGTTTCTGGAGGTATATATAGGTCTCGATATTATGAACCGTTTCTATGAAAAAGGAGAACTGCCGCTATCTGAAATTGCAAATCATCCTTTCTATCCGAATCAGTTTCTGGTGATGAAAGATGCGCTTGGTTCATCATCGTCTGCACTTGGTATTGTGGACAAAAGTGGAAAGAAAGTGAAAAAACTCATTTTTGATCATGACCATATATGGGGGATCAAGCCCAGGAACGTGCAGCAGACAATGGCTCTTGAGCTGTTGCTGAGAAACGACCTGCCGCTTGTTACGCTTATCGGCAAGGCGGGTACTGGAAAAACTCTTTTGGCGCTGGCATCCGGCTTAATGCAGACAGAAGATTATGGCCAGTACAAAAAATTGCTTGTCGCCCGCCCCATTGTGCCTGTAGGCAAGGATTTGGGATTTCTTCCGGGTGAAAAAGAGGAAAAGTTAAGACCGTGGATGCAGCCGATTTTCGATAATCTGGAGTACCTGTTTAATGTCAAAAAGCCAGGTGAATTGGACGCCATATTAGCAGGTATGGGCTCGATTGAGGTGGAGGCCCTGACATATATCAGAGGCAGAAGCATACCGGATCAATTCATTATTATTGATGAAGCTCAGAACCTGACGAAGCATGAAGTAAAAACCATATTAACCAGGGTAGGGGAAGGGAGTAAAATTGTCCTGATGGGAGATCCCGAGCAGATTGACCATCCCTACCTGGATGCTTATAACAACGGTCTCACCTATGTCGTGGAAAGATTTAAAGATCAGGTTATCTCAGGTCATGTCAAACTTGTTAAAGGTGAGAGATCTGGCTTGGCCCAGCTTGCTGCTGATCTGTTATAGCCTGCATGACAGAAGTTTGTGAATCTGAGGTTTTCATGCCGGGGAAGAGACTGCGAAGAAAAAGGGCGATGCAAATCGCCCTCTCCGGTCATTCCACTCTAAATGCTTTCACTCTTTTTATGGGGGAATTATAGTTGCTGCCATCCCCAAGATAGGCATGAACTGGCCCATCCTCTTTTAACGGTTTTCCATCCTTTGAGAACCCCAATATTAATTCCTCGGCTTCAGATAGTGTCAATCTGGTTTCACCATCTTCACTCTCAATAACAACGATTTCTGCGCTCTCATCCGGCTCTGCATTCATTAGGAATGGTTTAAAAGGTATACCGAATGTGCCTGTCAGGACCTTTTCTTTTTCAAATTTCTTTTCTGTTTTAAGTGTTGGAGGAAAAACTGCGCCTTCCATGATTTCTCTATCCCAATGCTTTGAGACTGCTTTAGTATATTCCTCAAGTTCGTTTTTTCTGATATTTTCATGCATAAAGTATGTTGTCAAATCCAACCTTCGGTCATCAAATATCCAGACTCCCGGATCTAAGGTGATTTGATATTTTACGTTTCCTTTGAAAGCAATAATATTTTCCATATTGAACCTCCTGGCAGCAGCTTTTATTCTAAATATATGTATGATTTAAGTATACAGATTTTTAAGGCGCTTGTCATACAGGCCCAAGTGCTAATTGGTTAAAGTCGCTAAATGAACAGAACGAATTAATGATTGATGAATTGATGACATGCCTTATTAGTGGGTTATGAATTGATGCCGGAATCATTTCTCTATCGAATCCCTTATAATCCTTGCTTTTTTCCATGCTTAAGTATAAAATTTATAGATAGGATAATCGCTCGGAAATGGAGGGATTGAAAGTTGGCTTCTGATATGATTATTGATCACAAAGAAAAAGCAAATGCCCTTTTAAAGGCAGATGCTGCTAAAATATTAAAGTTAATAAAGGTGCAAATGGATAATCTAACCATGCCTCAATGCCCTCTATATGAGGAAGTTCTTGATACCCAGATGTTTGGCTTATCCAGAGAAATAGATTTTGCTGTCCGTCTTGGATTAATTGAAGAGACTGAAGGCAAGGCTATTTTAGATGAATTGGAAAGGGAGCTGTCCATGCTCCACGAAGCTTCAGTAAAAAAATAAAAATAAAAGACTCAAACATCTTCCCAAAGATTGTTTGAGTTTTTTTATAACCGTATTATGTTAAAAATAGGAATTAGTATATCTAAAAGAAAAGAATAGTTAATATTGTATAACTTAATTTAAAAATAGTATAACATAATTATAGAATTATTTTCTTTGCTGTGTTACATTTAAATTAACTTTTCTTTTCTTCAAAGCAGGATATTCAATACTATAGTAGAATAAGTAATAAACTTAGAAGATAAGGGAAGAGGGCTGGATGTTTAAAAAAATATTAAAATCATATGATTATACCCTGATAATAGCTGTAGCCCTGTTATCTGTTTTTGGACTCATTATGGTTTTCAGTGCAAGCATGGTAACTGCTGTGCAGATTTATGATCAGGATAGCGACTTTTTTTATAATAAGCAAAAGCTTAATTTAATTTTCTCAGGCATTGTTTTCGTTTTTGTCGCTCTATTTCCATACAAAGCTATGCAAAGCAACAAATTTCTTGTTCCCATGGTGTTTCTTTCATTATTCGGCCTGATTGCGTTATTTATCTTTGGAAAAGTAGCGGGTGGGGCTATGAGCTGGTTTGAAATAGGCAAAAGAAGCCTTCAGCCTGCAGAGTTTGTCAAGCTTTCAGTCATTATATATTTGGCTGCTGTCTATGCAAAGAAGCAGCCCTATATTAATGAATTTAACAAAGGGGTTCTTCCCCCGCTAGCTTATCTGATTCTTGCCGTAATCCTGGTTGCCGTACAGCCTGATTTTGGTTCAGCCATGATCATATTGCTTGTGGCTGGAGCTGTGATCTTTACATCAGGCATGAATTTTAGGAACATATTTAAATTAGGGCTTTTCGGCGTATTGCTGGCTGCTCCTTTTATCCTTCTGTTAAAAGATAAGATTTTTGCGCCTTATCGAATGGGGAGGGTAGAAGCATTTAGAGATCCCTTTGGATCGGAGTTCGGATATCAGCTTTCGAATTCCTATATTGCCCTCGGGGCAGGCGGGTTAAAAGGGCTGGGTCTTGGCGAGAGTATTCAAAAACTTGGATATCTTCCTGAAGCCCATACAGACTTCATTATGGCCGTAATTGCTGAGGAACTTGGGGCATTTGGAGTAGGTTTCGTCATTTTGCTTCTCGGGTACATTGTACTGAGGGGCATCTTTATCAGTTTAAAGTGTAAAGATGCTTTTGGCAGCTTGCTTGCTATCGGGATTTCCGCCATGATAGGAATTCAGGCGTTCATTAATCTTGCGGGAATTTCGGGCGTTATGCCGCTCACTGGTGTAACACTTCCTTTCATAAGCTATGGAGGGTCATCCCTGCTTCAGCTTTCCATTGCAATGGGAATTCTAGTAAATGTCTCTATGTTCGTCAATTATGAAAAGAAATACAAAAATAAATATGAAGAGACAAACCCTGAATCCATGGAAATGGCTTCCGAAAAAACATTTTCCATTCATAAATAAGCACAGATAACTTCAAAGTGCTTTATTTATATATTAATCAGCAGATGCTGATTACATAATTGCTTCCATCAGGGGCAGCCAATCAAAGTTATTATGGCCGGTTAGCGGAATACCCGCCCGGCCTAAACTTAGATTTGGCAGAATATTGCCAAAAAATACATAAAGACGGGGTGTTTTGTTTGAGCAGAAGAATTAACAAGGTATTAGTAGCCAACAGAGGAGAAATTGCCATTCGTGTATTCCGCGCCTGCACGGAGCTGGATATTCGCACGGTAGCTATCTATTCGAAAGAAGATTCCGGTTCTTACCACCGATATAAAGCGGATGAAGCTTATCTGGTAGGGGAGGGCAAAAAACCGATTGATGCTTATCTTGATATTGAAGGAATCATTGATATAGCAAAAACCAGTGATGTTGATGCCGTTCATCCGGGCTACGGCTTTCTATCTGAAAATATTGAATTCGCAAAACGGTGCGAGGAAGAAGGCATCATATTTATCGGTCCTACTTCAAAGCATCTGGATATGTTTGGTGATAAAGTTAAGGCAAGAACTCAAGCCCAGCTTGCTGAAATTCCGGTTATACCTGGCAGTGATGGTCCAGTAGAAAGCCTTGACGAAGTGATTAGCTTTGGCAAAAATCATGGCTTCCCAATTATCATTAAAGCCTCACTGGGCGGCGGCGGAAGAGGCATGCGCATCGTAAGGAACCTTGAAGAAGTAAAGGAATCATATGAGCGTGCCAAATCAGAGGCAAAAGCAGCTTTTGGGAATGATGAGGTTTATGTTGAAAGATTCATAGAAAGACCAAAGCATATCGAAGTTCAAATCATCGGTGACCATGTAGGAAATATTGTTCACCTGTATGAAAGAGATTGTTCAGTCCAAAGGCGCCACCAGAAGGTTGTTGAAGTTGCACCTTGCGTCTCCCTCCCGGAGAATTTGAGAGACGAGATTTGCCAGGCTGCTGTCAACCTGATGAAGAATGTAGATTATTTAAATGCAGGAACCGTGGAATTCCTGGTTTCAGGTGATCAGTTTTATTTCATAGAAGTAAATCCGCGTGTGCAAGTTGAGCATACGATCACTGAAATGGTAACAGGTGTTGATATTGTACAAACGCAAATCATGGTGGCTGAAGGCTACTCGCTGCACAGCAAAGAAGTTGGTGTTCCAAAACAGGAAGATATTCATGTACATGGCTATGCCATTCAATCCCGTGTAACAACAGAGGACCCTTTAAATAATTTTATGCCCGATACTGGCAGGTTAATGGCATACAGATCAGGCGGCGGTTTCGGCGTGAGGCTTGATGCCGGAAATGGTTTTCAGGGGGCAGTAATCACACCTTATTATGATTCCCTGCTTGTTAAACTCTCAACGCATGCAATGACTTTCCAGCAGGCAGCATCAAAAATGGTGAGGAACCTTCAGGAATTTCGTATCAGGGGTATTAAAACAAATATTCCTTTCCTTGAGAATGTTGTAAAACATGAGAAATTCTTAATAGGTGAGTATGATACATCATTTATTGATGAAACTCCAGAGCTATTCTTATTCCCGAAAAAGAAAGACCGCGGGACGAAGATGCTGAATTATATCGGGAATGTAACAGTAAATGGATTTCCGGGAATTGAAAAAAAGAAGCGTCCGGTATTTGAAGAGCCTCGAGTGCCGAGATTAAAATACAGTACAGATTACCAGGATGGGACAAAGCAAATTTTAGATAATCAAGGTCCTGAAGGGCTTGTTAAATGGATTAAAGAACAAAGAGAAGTCCTGATCACGGATACTACCTTCCGTGATGCGCATCAATCTCTGCTCGCGACGCGGGTTAGAACTAACGACCTGAAGCATATAGCAGAGCCGACAGCAAAATTGCTTCCGGATATGTTTTCGTTTGAGATGTGGGGCGGTGCAACTTTTGATGTTGCTTACAGATTCCTGAAAGAAGATCCTTGGGATAGATTACTGACGTTGCGGGAAAAAATGCCAAATGTTTTATTCCAGATGCTGCTTCGTGCTTCGAATGCAGTCGGATATAAAAACTACCCGGATAATGTAATAAGAGAGTTCGTAGAAAAATCAGCCTATGCTGGCATCGATGTATTCCGGATTTTCGATAGCCTTAACTGGGTTAAAGGGATGGAAGTCGCAATCGATGCTGTGCGCCAGACAGGAAAAATTGCTGAAGCCGCTATGTGCTATACAGGTGATATTCTGGATCCTGCCAGAACGAAGTACAATCTTAAATACTATAAAGACTTGGCAAAGGAACTGGAAAATCAGGGAGCTCATATACTGGCCATCAAAGATATGGCTGGTTTATTGAAGCCGCAATCAGCATACACTCTTATTTCTGAATTGAAAGAAACTGTTGACATTCCAATTCATCTTCATACTCATGATACAAGCGGTAATGGAATTTACACATATGCAAAGGCTATTGAAGCTGGAGTGGATATTGTGGATACGGCCCTGAGCACAATGGCAGGCTTAACATCCCAGCCAAGTGCTAACTCTTTATATTACGCGCTGCAGGGAAATGACAGGCAGCCCAAAATTGATATACAGTCGCTCGAGCAATTATCTTACTATTGGGAAGATGTGCGCAAATATTACCAGGACTTTGAAAGCGGGATGAAAGCTCCTCATTCAGAAGTCTATCAGCATGAGATGCCTGGCGGACAATACAGTAATCTTCAGCAGCAGGCTAAAGCAGTTGGCCTTGGGGATAAGTGGGATGAAGTTAAGGACATGTATTCCCGTGTGAACCAAATGTTTGGTGATATTGTTAAAGTTACACCTTCATCCAAGGTAGTTGGTGATATGGCGTTGTTTATGGTCCAGAATCAGCTGACAGAACAGGATGTTTTGAATAAAGGAAAATCTTTGGATTTTCCAGACTCAGTTGTTGAGCTTTTTGAAGGCTACCTCGGGCAGCCGTATGGTGGATTCCCGGCTGAACTGCAAAAGGTTATATTGAAAGACAGGGAGCCAATCACAGTCCGACCGGGAGAGCTTCTTGAAGATGTAGACTTCGATGCTTTAAAAGAAAAACTTTTCAAAGAATTAGGCAGACAGGTTACAAGCTTTGAAGCAATTGCCTATGCACTATATCCAAAAGTATTTATGGATTATATTAAGACCTGCGATCAATTTGGTGATATTTCTGTTCTTGATACCCCTACATTCCTCTATGGTCTAAGACTTGGTGAAGAAGTGGAAATTGAAATTGAAACAGGTAAAACATTAATAGTTAAATTGGTTTCGATAGGGCAGCCTCAAGCTGACGGCACAAGAATTGTGTATTTCGAGCTAAATGGCCAGCCTCGGGAAGTAAGCATAAAAGATGAAAGCATAAAAGCTACAGCAGCAGCCAAGGCAAAAGCTGATCCGCATAATGAAAGCCATATTGCAGCCAGCATGCCGGGAACTGTTATCAAGTTACTTGTAGAAAAAGGTGAAAAAGTCGAAAAAGGCGATCACTTAATGATTACAGAGGCTATGAAGATGGAAACCACAGTACAGGCACCATTCTCTGGAACTGTGAAGGATATTTTCGTCTCGAATGGTGAAGCCATTCAAACTGGAGACCTGCTGATAGAGTTGTCAAAATAAAAGAAAGAGCTTCGGCAAATGCCGAAGCTCTTTCTTTTATTGCATTTATGGTATGGAAGTAATGGAGGGGATAGCAGATTCATCATTTTTCTCTTTTTCCATAACTGAAACAGCAAGCTCATTTTTTCTGCTTCGTGAAGACAGGAGGATAAAATAGCTTAATACTCCAAATAAGCAGGAAATAAAGAAGGCGTGTGCAAGAGCTATATACAAGTTAAGTCTGGTTAAAACAACCAATGCTCCAGCGGCAACCTGGAGTGATACTAAGATAAATGAAATAATCCAGCCCCAGTAAATTACCTTCTGGTCCTTGTAATGTTTAATAGCCAGATAGGTAATGTAACCAATCCATATGAAAATTAAGCCCGCGGCAGCCCGGTGCCCCATTTGCACCCATTCGTACATATTAGCGGGAAGTGCGAAAGATCCATTTATACAAAGCGGCCAGTCACGGCATACAAGGCTGGCATTTACATGACGCACAAGTGCGCCGGTGTAAACAACAGCATAGCTGTATAAAGAAACTCCAATAATATGTTTCCTCATTCTTTTATCGATAATAAGCTTTTCTGCCTCGAATTTTTTATCAACTTCAAAAATAAGCAAAGTCAGAAGCAGTACAGCAGCAAATGATATTAAAGATATCCCGAAATGAAGGGCGAGCACAAAATCAGATTGCCCCCAGACTACTGCGGCAGCGCCAATTAAAGCCTGCAGGATTAGGAAAAAAAGCGAAGTCAGCGCTAAAAACTTTGTCTCTCTAATATGTCCTATTTTTCTCCATGTCCAAATCGATAATATAAGAACCATAAATCCGATACCGCCTGAAACCAGTCTATGTGCCAGTTCGATAATCAGTTCAGGAGTAATATCGGTGGGAACTAGCTCGCCATTGCAAAGCGGCCACGATTTCCCGCACCCCATACCTGATTCCGTTTTCGTTACAAGGGCACCGCCCAGCAAAACCAAAAGCATGCCGATTGATGTAAGAACAGCAAGCCATTTTAAAGATCGTTGCAAAGCCTTTCACCTTCTTTAAATATTCTAGGTTTAATAATAGTGTC
>NZ_BCUY01000059.1 GCF_001591465.1 Cytobacillus firmus NBRC 15306 | reverse complement strand
CTTATAGAAAAGGCTATGAGACTTGAGGCCATGGAGCCCCTCAGCCTGCAGATGTATTTTTAAAAATATGGAGGTAAATGCTCCGTTGATTTTCTATAATGAAGAGGAAGCTGAAACTTTTAACGCTCCATTTCCGTATTACACAGATAAAGGAGCTGAGAACATTGGAAACAAGGAAGATTCTGTCTGCCTTAAGCTATTTTAGCATTATGTTCGCAGGATTTATTTTTCCGCTCATTGTATTTTTTGCTTCAGAAGACAGGGAAGTGAAGCGGCATGCCAAGAGTGCATTCTTATCACATTTGATCCCGCTGGTTCCTGTTCCGGTTATTGTTTTTGCAGGGGTAACTCAGTTTACAGTATATGATCAGGGAATTCCGGTATTTTTTCTTGCAGCTGTCGGCATCACAATCATACTGCTATTAATTGTACTTATCTGGAATATCATTAAAGGGGTAAAAGTCCTGATACAGGAATCGAACTAATAGAGGAGGGCCAGATAATGAAAGAGGAACGCAAACGTATTTTAAAAATGGTCGAGGATGGAAAGCTTACTGTGGATGAAGCTTTAACTCTGCTGGAACAGCTTGAACAAACAAATCAGACGATGGAGCAGAAGCAGGAGGACTTAATTAAGGAGCTATCTGCTGAGGTTAAGTTTGAAGAAGCTAAAAAGGGTGAGCCCTATAGCTCAAAGCATCAAAGTGCAAAGGAAAAAATCATTGATTTTGTAGATTCAGCATTTAAGAAAGTGAAGGATCTGGATCTTGATTTTAATTTTGGGAAAAATGTTGAAATCTCTCATATTTTTCAGCATGCAGACGCATACTTAAAAGATCTGGACATTGATGTTGCCAATGGAACAGTTAAGGTAATTCCATGGGAGCAAAGTGATGTGCGTGTTGAATGCAAAGCCAAGGTTTATCGTGTGGATAATCAGGATGAAGCCCGCAGGAATTTTCTGAAGGATGTCATTTTTGCCATTGAAGGGCAAAGGCTGAGATTTTCGACTCAGCAAAAATGGATGAAGCTTGAAGCAGTCATCTATATTCCAAAGTCTGAATATGAAAATGTGAAAATCCGCATGTTTAATGGCCCGATTGAAAGTCAAAACTTATCAGTGGAAAACTTTAAAGCGAAAACGGCTAATGGAAAGATAACGGTTAGTGATTTGAACAGCCGAAATGTGGAGGCTGAAACAGCCAACGGACAGATTACCATTCAAAAAAGCCGGATCGATCATGTGGAAGCCGAAACGTTAAATGGCTCCATTCTGGCTGAGGGAGACTTCAAAAAAGTTGAACTGCAATCTTTTAATGGAAATGTAACCTGCAGGGCTGAAAATGAACGCTGCGAATGGATTGAAGCGAAGGCAGCGACGGGCAGCATCGATCTGTTTGTTCCGGATTTCGCTGCTGTCAGCGGAGAATTGCGGACAAATCTGGGCAGTTTTCATCCTGACATTGAGGGTATTGAAGTAATAGAAGAAAAGAGCGAAGTGATCCAGAAAATGCTGCGCTTTAAGTCTGTGAAAGAAAGCGGCAGCGGACTTAAGCTGCGGGCTGACTCAAAGACAGGTGCCATCACGATCAAACGGTCAACAGCCTGGTAAAACGGGGGGAGCAATAGCGCCTTCCGCTTTTCTTGATAGGAGGGATTCTTAATGAATAAATTGATTCGCTCCCGCAGCAACCGGAAATTAGCGGGAGTATTGGGCGGCTTATCAAAATCGATTGGAATAGACGCTACCATACTCAGGGTGATTTTCATTGTTTTATTATTTACAACTGGTGTTTTCCCGATGACACTCATCTATGCTCTGCTTGTGTTTGTGCTTCCGAATGAAGAGGTGCTGTAGGAAATGAGATGGATCCTGGGAATCTTGATAAATGCGGTCCTATTTGTAGCGATCGCAGGTTTTTTTAAGGATTCGTTTTACTTGTCGGGGTTTGGGGCTGCCATTGGCGCCAGCTTCATGCTTTCCATCCTGAACATTCTCGTAAAACCAATCCTGATTATTTTAACTCTTCCCGTTACTGTTTTAACGCTCGGTTTGTTTCTGTTCGTCATCAATGCTGTCACGCTAATGATAACGGATGGTTTTATGGGTGATTCATTTGAAATTGCCGGGTTTGGCACAGCGATTCTTGTGTCTGTGATTATGTCAATTGTTAATCTGATCATTCAAAAAGCAATCCTGGAATCGGCGAGGGAAAAGTAAATGCGTTAAGAAGCCAGCATGCGTTATGCTGGCTTTTTTTCTATTCAATAATCGTGGCATTAAAGCCGTCCTTCTTAAGGTTCCCGGCAAGTTTCTCGGCATGCTGCTTTTCGGGAAAGGCAACTTGAACTTTATATTGTTTGATTTTATCATTTTTTCTTAAGGCATATTGCTCGGCAATTGCTTTTACAATAGCCTGTGCACAGCGTTTCCGGTAGAGGGGGGTCCGGAGAAGGGAAGCTTCCTCTTTATTGGTCATAAACCCGCATTCCACAAGAACTGCAGTCATTTTTGTCTCACGCAGCACATGGAAATCAGCTGTTTTGACTCCCCGGTCCCGCAAGCCTGTAGAACTGATTAAGTTTCGCTGTATCTTTTGAGCTAGTGCCAATGCTTCCCGAGGCTTGGAAGGGTAGACATATGTTTCAATTCCGCCTGCACTGTTCCATCCGCCTGTTCCGTAAGCATTGGCATGGATGGACACATAGCAGTCAGCGTTTTGATTATTTGCCAGGGAGGTTCTTTCGGCAAGCGGCACGTCACGTTCATCGGAATGGGCAAAGAATACCTCTGTGTTTTGATACTTTCCCAGCATCTCCTTTGCCAGGCTGGCGACAGCACGGTTGAATTCATATTCTCTCATTCCGTCAGGGCTGCGCTTGCCGGGGGTGCTGCATCCATGTCCGGCATCTAATATGATCTTCATCTGATCACTCCTTTCTGAAAAAAAATATCTTCATATATATAATATGGACAAACCCTCCAAAAGGACATGGTAAAATGAAAATAGGAGAAAACCCCAAGGGGCTTTCTCCTATTTTGCAGCGCGCTGCATCGTATGAACGAATTTGTAGCGGTCTGCACGGTATGCTGATTTTACAAGCTCAAAAGGCGTGCCGTCCTCTAAAAAGGAAGTGCGGACAATAAGGAGTACAGGAGATCCAGATTCTACCTGCAGGTGGTTTACCTCCGTTTCCTTAGCGATTGAGGCTTCAATCTGCTGGGTGGCTTCCCTGATGGTAAGGGACAATTTTTCTTCGATATGCTGATAAAGTGACTTGTTGATGATTTCTTCTGTAAGCCCTTTAACGAGATTAGCAGGCAAGTAGGTGGTTTCCAGCGCCATTGGCAGGCTGTCTGCCATCCGCACCCGTTTAATTTCATATACCGGTGTGTTTTCTTTTATATCAAGCTTTCTCGCCAGCTGAGGCTCGGCCGGGATGATTTCAAATGATATTAGGCGACTGCTCGGCACCATGCCGCGCTCTTTCATATCTTCAGTAAAGCTGGTCAATCCCTGAAGCTTTTGTTCGACCTTCTGCTTGTTGACAAAAGTTCCGCGTCCTTTTTGCCTGTAAAGATAGCCATCGTTGACAAGGTTATTTAGTGCCTGTCTGACTGTCATTCGGCTAATCTGATATTGCTCCGAATACTCGCGCTCAGAAGGAATGGCTTCATCAGGCTTTAACTTGCCGTTTTCTATTAATTGTTTAATATACTCTTCCAATTGGTGATATATCGGAATGGGTGATTGCTTATCGATCATGGAAATTCTCCTATCACTATTAATACTGATCATCAGTCCTGACTGACGAGGCCAAGTGCTTCTTCATCGGCTATGATGGTCACATTCGGATGAAGCTTCAAGGCTGATGCGGGAAACTGTTCATCAGGCTCTCCGTTAACCAATTGTCTGATGGCTTCTGCCTTGGCCGAACCTGAAGCGAGCAGGATGATTTCCCGGCTATCAAGAATCGAAGCGATTCCCATTGTAATTGCCTGGGCCGGGACGTCTTCTATAGAATTGAAAAATCTAGCGTTAGCCTTACGCGTACTTTCCGCAAGGTCCACGACATGCGTACGGCTGTTAAAGGCAGTGCCCGGTTCATTGAATCCGATATGTCCGTTGCGCCCGATTCCCAGTACCTGCAGATCAATATCCACCAGATCCTTGATCAGCTGCTCATACCGTTCGCATTCCCATGACATATCCTCTGCGGCTCCATTGGGAAGATGCGTGTTTTCGAGCTGGATGTCCAGATGATCAAATAGTTCGCTATTCATGAAGTGCCTGTAGCTATTAGGATCAGTTGGGGGCAGGCCGATATATTCGTCCAAATTAATCGTCGTGACTTTTGCATAAGAAGTGCCATTTTCCTGATGATCTTTAATCAGTTCGCCATAAACTCCTTTTGGTGTACTTCCGGTAGCAAGCCCTAATGTCAAATCAGGCTGCCGGCGGACTTTATCAATCATCAGCCTGGCAGCTTTTCGGCTCATATCGTGATAATCGGCTGTTCGAATGATTTTCAATTCCCTTTCACCTCACGTTCAAAGGCTTTGACGCCTCGGCAGAAGGTCATGGCAACCTCAAGGTTCTCATCAAGTACAACCAGGTCCGCATCCTTGCCTTCTGAAATGCTGCCTTTCCGGTCGAAAATATTGAGCTGTCTGGCCGGGTTGCTGCTCGCAAGCCGGACAGCTTCATGCAGCTGTATATCTGTAAAGTCAATCATATTTTTTATGGAGTCTTTCATTTTTAAAATGCTTCCAGCCAATGTGCCGTCAGCAAGCAGTGCCTGGCCATTTTCGACCTTTACATCCTGTCCGCCAAGATCATAATGGCCATTTTTCAGGCATTTGGCTCTCATCGAATCGGTTATCAGGATCATACCATCAGCGCCTTTGGCGTTCAGTGCAAGCTTGATCATCTCTGGACGGACATGGATGCCGTCAGCGATCATTTCAACGATCAATTCCTTAAATAAAAGCGCAGCGCCGGCAACACCAGGTTCACGGTGATGCATGCCTCTCATTCCGTTAAACAGGTGGGTCACCTGCTTGGCTCCTGCCTGTACAGCTTTCTCCATTTCTGTATAAATGGCATCGCTATGGCCGATTGAAGGAACAACGCCGTGTTCACTTAAGTAGCGGATAAACTCATAGCCATTTGCTTTCTCAGGTGCAAGTGTAATCAGCTTGATGGTTCCATTTGCTGCTTCCTGCCAGCGCTTAAAAAGTTCAATATCAGGCTCAAGGATATGATCCTTCGGCTGGGCTCCGCCTCTTGCTTCGTTAATAAACGGGCCCTCCAGGTGGATTCCGATTACTTCCGCCTTACCGGGAGTATTTTGTTCTTTTTGAAAGTGAGCCGCATTGATCAATGCAGCTTCTATTTTTTCTTTTTCCTGTGTGATGGTTGTAGCCAGGAAGCTTGTAGTCCCTTCTTCAGGCAAAACGCCGGCCATCGTGTTCAGCGCTTCAAATGTGGCATCCATCGTATCGGAACCGCCAGCGCCATGTATGTGGACATCAATAAACCCCGGACTGATTGTGTGCTGATGGGAAAGTTCTATAATTTCTGTATCCTGGCCGATGGCAGGAAGCTCCTCCAAGGTTCCAGTCTCCAGGATTTGCTCATTTTCTATTAAAATAAACCCTTTATCATTCGTGCTGTTTTCCAGAAGGATTCTGGCATTTTTCAGTAATAGACGGCTCATTTTCAGTTCATCTCCGTTTGAATGATACTTTTATTATAAAAGGTTTGGAATTAGATGTCTATACCAGTTCGAGGATTTAACTTTCTAGAACTTTTTGGTCTATACAACTAAAAATAGGATAGAAGGCGATCGGACGCTTTTCTATCCTATTTATTTGAGTATTAGAAGAAATACATACAAAAAATAATTATTTTGTATCCGCAGCTGCTTCCCGTAAGTAGCCATTATGCTTTTTCAGAAGCTCGGCGGCTGCTTCACCTTTTAATCCTGTTAAAATCTGAAGAATGGCTGCCTTTGTTTGATAGTTTTGTTCTTTAAGTGCGGCCCGGGCTTCTTCATCAGATGCACCTGTAGCCATTTTAACGATATTTTCAGCACGCTTAAACAGCTTCTCATTTGTCATCTGTACATCCACCATCAAATTGCCGTACACTTTTCCCAGCTTAATCATGGAAGCAGTTGTTAACATGTTCAGGACGAGCTTTTGTGCAGTGCCCGCTTTCATTCTTGTAGAGCCTGTAACCACTTCCGGACCTGTGATGGGTGCAATCGTATATTTAGAGATTTTCCCCATTTCGGAATCTTTGGTACAGGCAACTGAAACAGTAACAGCACCGACTTCGTTTCCATATTGAAGAGCTCCGATTGTGTATGGCGTACGGCCGCTCGCCGCAATGCCGACAAGCACATCCTTGTCCGATAATTGAATATCGGCGACATCCTGGCGTCCCTGTTCACTGTCATCCTCAGCGCCTTCAACCGCCTCGGTCATGGCTTCCTTGCCCCCGGCGATAATGCCGACAACCATTTCAGGGTCTGTTCCATATGTCGGCGGACATTCTGAAGCATCGATAATGCCAAGACGTCCTGAGGTGCCGGCTCCAACGTAAATCAAGCGGCCTCCTTTTTTAAAGCTCTCGGTAATTTCATCCACCACTTTTACAATGTGAGGGATTTCTCTTGCGATGGCATTAGGAACAATTGTATCCTCCTGATTTATGATTGTAATAATTTCTTCTGTTGTCATTAAATCTATTTCCATTGTTTTTGGGTTTCGCTGCTCTGTATTCAGCTTTGTAATATTCATTATTTATCCCTCACTATTAATTGAAATTTAGTTCCTGCCTTAATCTGATCCAGCAGGGGCATATCTTCTTCTATTACTCTGGCGATTACATTCACGCGTTCATCCTGAGGGAGATCTGCTAATATAATTTGCATCTCTCCTGCGTAGCGGCCGTATAGAATATTATCAACTGTGATACTGCCTTTTTTACGTTCCAGCTGGTTTAAAGGTTCCCATTTATTTGATCCCTGCCCGGCATAGGATCTTGATTCAACCGACCTGATAACATCCCTGGCAGGATCCATCCGATTTGTATGGATTTTATTAAAAAGCTCCCCATGGAACTGTCCGCCGATCAGCTCGATCCGGAGAGGCACAGCACCTTCCGAGATTTTCGCCAGCTGTGCAAGAGTCCCATCTTTTACAGAATGGTCACCAATCAATACCTTGTCTGTCCAGCAGCTGTTCATCAGTTCAGCCGCAGCAGCAGCAGGTGACGAGCCCCGGTGTTTTTCAAGAGTAGGCAATCCGGCAAAAATCGGACCGCGTAGTTCCCCGTCTCCTGGCACAAACGCCATGGTAGTTATCCCCATGCCTTTTAGGAGCTTATTTCGCTCTATTAAAAAGTCTTTATCCAAACCGGTTTCCGGCCGCGGGTAAAAGTTATGCCAGGCTTCTATATTATTGGTTTTTAATCCCATTTTCATCCACTCATGCAATTCTGAAGCAGAGATCGTACTGGCATTGATACCAAGTTTCATTTTTTTTGAGAGTTCAACAATCTGTTCAGAAGTGAAGCCATAATCAGCCCGGATTCCGGTAAGGCCCCATTCGGGAAGTGTATCAATCGAATCCCAATCCAATCCTAAATGGCCCAATGATTGGGGAGAAACATCTGCGAGGAGTTCCATATGATGCTGCTTTGCCAAGGCCCCAAGATTCTGAAGCAAATGTTTATAAGTGCTATGGTCGTCTTCGGGAATATGAAGGGATGTGAAAATGGAAGTGAGGCCGTGAGAAGCCGCCCTTTCTATCCATTCCGTATTTTGATACTGACGCTCTTCTGATAAGTAAACTGATATTCCAAGCATCCTGGTCACCTCTTTAAATCTGAATTTTGTAAAAATGGGGACTCATAAGTAAAGAAGGAGGAAAGCTCCTCCTTCTCTTTGTTTATTATATGTTCTTCGCCATTTCCTCTTTGAATCCGAACAGCCATGTGAACAGGAAGCCGAATGCATAGGCAAGTAATAGTCCTAACAGGTACATAACGACCTGATTCGGATGCACAAGGAAGGCTAAAGGTATGCCGGAAACCCCGATGGCTACTGTAGCAATTTTAAAGAACGCCTGGAAAGCACCGCCGACAGCAGCCCCAAGACATGCTGTCAGGAAAGGACGTCCCAGCGGCAGGGTGACCCCGAAAATAAGCGGTTCGCCGATTCCAAGCATTCCAACTGGAAGTCCGCCTTTAATGACTCTTTTCAAACGCGCATTTTTTGTTTTGAAATAAATAGCAAATGCCGCACCTACCTGGCCTGCCCCGCCCATTGCAAGAATCGGCAGCAGTGGATCGTCGCCGATTGTGTTAATCAATTCCATGTGAACTGGTGTTAAACCTTGATGCAAACCAGTTACAACTAAAGGAAGAAATGTTCCGGCAAGTACTAATCCAGCCAGGATGCCGCCGACATCTAGTATGCCAAGCAGGCCTTTAGTAATGATATCAGAAAGGAATCCGCCAACAGGCTGCAGGACAAAGAATGTCGCAAAGCCTGTAATTAATAATGCAAGTGTCGGTGTTACGATAATATCAATAGCTGCAGGAACGACTCTGCGGATTCTTTTTTCCAAAAAGGCCACCAATGCCGCAGCGAGCATGACTCCGATAAGTCCTCCGCGGCCCGGCACCAGCGCTTCACCGAATAAAGTGATATTGGCAAGGCCTGGATTGATTAATAGAATACCGGCCGCACCGCCCAGAGCAGGAGATCCTCCAAATTCCTTCGCTGTGTTAATACCAACAAATACACCCAGGTAACCGAATAAACCCCAGCCAATCAGATCAAGCATTTGCACAAGAGTAGATTCCGGATCTCCGCCTGATTTGATGATTACGTTATTGATTCCTGCAATCAAACCGGAAGCAACAATAGCTGGAATCAGCGGTATGAAGATACTTGCAATTTTTCGTAAAAATAACTTGAATGGAGTAGCATTTTTCTCACTTAGTCCGGCTTTCGTCCTGGCTGCCAGTCCTTCCAATGAAGTGTCAATCTCTTCTTCATCATCAACGGAAGAAACATTTTTGCCTGTCATTCTGGAAACCTCGTCAGCTACTTTGGTGACGATTCCTGGTCCCAGTATGATTTGGAGTGTTTCTGCTTCCACAACACCCATAACGCCGTCAATATCCTTGATGCCATTCAGATTGACTTTGCTTTCATCGACCGGCTTCACGCGAAGACGGGTCATGCAGGAGGCCAGTTCCGCAATATTGCCGGTGCCGCCCAACTGCTCCGTAATCTCTTTCGCCAAACGTTCTTCTTTACGCATGAGCTTTTCCCCCTCTTTTTTTAAAGTGAATAAACGTAATAAGAGCTAAAAAATAAATGAATTCGCTTACATACCCATATTATCAAGGTTAAGTATAGTTGTCTATACCATTTATATATTTTATATGGGCATGTCACCATATCTATACGCAGAACAATCCTGAAAATTGTCTTTTTTATACAGGATTAAGCATATGGGCCTAGTGTTAAATTTTGAAAAAATCGATTACAGAAATTTGGTTCTGGGTTAAAAAGTGCTAAAATGAATAAAGTGAAACTTCATGAACCTAAAGAATTAAGAGTTACATATAAAGAGATCATCCGGCAGTGCCAGCATTAAAGGAGGAACTTATTTTGGTAAAAGTGCGCACGAAAGATATTATAGAAAAATTTGGGCTTGAATTGATTGCCGGAGAGGAAGGCATAAACCGGCCGATTACAACGAGTGATATTTCACGTCCGGGCTTGGAGATGGCAGGTTATTTTGATTATTATCCGGCTGAACGCGTTCAATTGATCGGAAAAACGGAACTGTCTTTCGTTGAAACGTTAACAAATTCTGAGCGGGAAATCCGGCTTGAACGCCTCTGTACAGATATTACGCCCGGCATAATCGTGACGAGAGGACTTGATATCCCTGAAGAACTGATTGAAGCAGCCGAGAGAGAATCGGTTCCGCTGCTTCGATCCAAGCAAAAAACGACCCGTTTTTCCAGTTTGCTGACAAATTTTCTGGAAAGCAAGCTTGCTCCAACAACGGCTGTTCACGGCGTCCTTGTTGATATTTATGGGGTAGGGGTACTGATAACAGGTAAAAGCGGAGTAGGTAAAAGCGAGACAGCACTCGAATTAGTAAAACGCGGACACCGCCTTGTTGCGGATGACTGTGTGGAGATCAGGCAGGAAGATGAAGATTATCTGGTAGGAAATTCGCCTGAATTGATCGAACATCTGCTTGAAATCCGCGGTCTCGGCATCATCAATGTAATGACACTGTTCGGCGCGGGAGCTGTCCGCAGCTATAAAAAAATCTCTGTGGTTATGAATTTGGAGCTGTGGGACCCGAAAAAGCAGTACGATCGCCTCGGACTTGATGAAGAAAAAATGAAAATCATCGATACGGAGATTACGAAGCTGACAATTCCGGTAAGGCCCGGACGAAATCTCGCTGTCATCATTGAGGTGGCTGCCATGAATTTCCGCTTAAAGAGAATGGGAATGAATGCAGCGGAACAGTTCACGAACCGCCTCTCCGATGTGATTGAGGACGGAGACCATGATGATCGTTAATATGTGAAAACAGGTCAATCATTCTTCAATCAAACGTTTGATTGAAAGCTGTTAACCTTCATCAGGCTTCAAAAAAGAATAGATAAAGGGCGCCGCCGCGCTTTCATAGGATTAATAGAAATTATATCTTTCAAATTTGATAACTGTCTAGCTCCAGGCGCCATCGGCTCGAGGTCATAAGCCAATCCGGCACAAAGGTTAAAGAACAACCTTCATGCCGGCTTGTCTTATGCTTGTCGCCGATAAGCGGGCGCCTTGCGCTTTTCGAAAGGAGAAGTGATCATGGAAAACAATATTCAGCCATTAGATCCGATTGCCATTTCACTTGGGCCGATTCAGGTCCACTGGTATGGCCTGATTATCGGCCTCGGCATTGCACTGGCTCTCATTATCGCGATGAGGGAAGGGGAAAGAAGGGGACTCCCTAAGGACATCTTTGCCGATTTAATGCTGTGGGCCATCCCCATTGCGATTATTTCCGCAAGGATCTATTATGTTATATTTCAATGGGATTTTTACTCGCAGAACCCGGGTGAAATCATCAAAATATGGAATGGCGGAATTGCCATTCATGGAGCTTTAATTGGTTCTGTCATCACCGCTTATGTTTTCGCAAAGAAAAAGCAAATCTCGTTCTGGAAGCTTGCTGATATTGCAGCGCCAAGCATCATTTTGGGGCAGGCAATCGGCCGCTGGGGCAACTTCATGAATCAGGAGGCGCACGGGAGGGAAGTCAGCCGGGCGTTCCTTGAGAATATGCATTTGCCTGAATTCATCATTAACCAGATGTATATTAACGGAGCTTATTATCATCCCACTTTTTTATATGAATCCATTTGGAATATCATTGGATTTATCATCCTTATATTATTAAGAAGAGCAAACTTAAGGAGCGGGGAGCTTTTCCTCTCGTATGTTATCTGGTATTCGATCGGGCGTTTCTTCGTAGAAGGCCTCCGTACCGACAGCTTGATGCTTACTGAGAATTTAAGGATTGCCCAGACGATATCCATCGTTCTTATTATTGTGGCGCTGGTCCTGATTTTTTATAGAAGAGCAGAGGGTCTTGCCAAAGCTCGTTATTTGGATAAAGCCGAGGGGAAATAACACACAGGGGAGAGTAGAGATGCTGGTTGAATCATCCAAAAAGGGGCTGATGGCCGGCTTAAAAACAACATGGACACTCGGGAAAGTCATATTCCCGGTCACGCTGATTGTGGCACTGCTGCAGCATACGCCGGTGCTTCCATGGGTTATCAAGCTGATCACGCCCCTTATGAATCTGATCGGGCTGTCAGGAGATGCAGCCATACCGCTTGTATTGGGGAACTTCTTGAATTTGTATGCCGGAATCGGAGCGATCTTAACGCTCGATCTAACGGTTAAAGAAGTGTTTATTATTGCCGTCATGCTGTCGTTTTCACATAATATGCTGATTGAAACAGGAGTCGCTTTGAAGGTTGGCGTTAAGCTTTGGGTCGTTCTTACCGTCCGTTTCGGATTGGCGCTGATAAGCGCCATTGTTATCAACCTTGTTTGGCAGGGCGGATCCGAAACGGCTAAGTACGGATTTATTCCGGCAAAAGAAGAGCAGGTATCCGGGGCAATGCCAATCCTGCTGGATGCACTGCAGACGGCTTTGCTTGGCATTCTCCAGCTTGCCATCATAGTCATTCCGCTGATGATCATTATTCAGATTTTAAAAGATAAGCAATGGCTTGCTGTCTTTTCAAGATGGATGGCGCCTGTGACCAGGGCACTTGGAATGAAAGAAAATACGTCTACAACCCTTGCAGCCGGATTGCTGATTGGCCTTGCCTATGGGGCTGGCGTCATGATCCAGGCTGTAGAGGAAGATGGCGTCAGCAAAAAAGATGTAACGATCGCATTTATTTTCCTTGTTGCCTGTCACGCAGTCGTTGAAGATACACTGATTTTCGTGCCGCTTGGCATTCCGGTGCTGCCGCTTCTGCTGATCCGCCTGGGTGTGGCGATCATCCTGACACTGGCGGTGGCGATGATTTGGAACCGTGCTGATCTGGCAAAAAGAAAGGAAGCAACATATGAGCATTAACACACTATTGTTTGATCTAGATGGAACACTAATTGACACAAATGAATTAATTATTTCCTCGTTTTTGCATACGCTCGGAAAATATTATCCTGACCGCTATCAGCGGGAAGATGTTCTTCCGTTCATGGGGCCAACCCTGCATGAAACATTTGAGTCCATCAACCCGGAAAAAGTGGAAGAGATGATCTCGGTTTACCGGGAGTACAATATTAAGAACCACGACGTGCTTGTGAAGGAATTTGATGGCGTGTTTGAAACGATTCGGACTTTAAAAGAGTCGGGATATAAACTGGGCATTGTTACAACGAAAGTTTCCAATGTAGTTGAAAAAGGCTTAAAGCTGACAAATCTTGACCAGTTTTTCGATGTGGTTGTCACGCTGGATCATGTGGATAAGCCAAAGCCCGATCCGGAACCAATCTTGAAGGCGTTGAGCCTGCTGGATTCGAAGCCGGAGGAAGCCATTATGGTCGGCGATAATTCACACGATATCGATGGCGGAAAAAATGCCGGCACGAAAACGGCAGGTGTTGCCTGGACAGCGAAAGGCCGTGATTTCCTCGAGCGCTTTGAACCGGATTATATGCTGGACAATATGGCTGACCTGCTCGATATTCTTGAGGCAGAAAACCAATGAGAAAAACGGAGCGTTTTCCGGTAGAGGGAGGCAATTCACTCTGGCATGTGTATAAAACGGTTCCGTTCCTGAAGGTTGTCAAAAACTTTATTGTGATTCAGCTTGCGCGCTATACGCCATTTCTGGGCATGAAAAATTGGCTCTATCGTAATTTCCTGAGAATGAAGGTGGGCGATCAGACATCATTCGCACTCATGGTGATGCTGGATGTCATGTTCCCGGAAAAAATAAGTGTCGGCCGCAACACAGTCATCGGATATAACACTACGATCCTCGCCCATGAATATTTGATTAAGGAATATCGCCTTGGCAGGGTTGAAATTGGCAGCGAAGTCATGATTGGCGCCAATTCAACCATTCTTCCCGGCGTCATGATCGGAGATGGTGCGATTGTTTCAGCTGGAACGCTTGTTCATAAAGATGTCCCGTCTGGCGCTTTTGTTGGGGGTAACCCGATGCGTGTCATCTATACAAAAGAAGAACTTGCCGCACGCTGGGCGGATGATCCGATATATGGTGAAGATAAAAACAAAACTCCGCTTGCTTAGGCTGGCGGAGTTTTTCTAATCTATAACTTAAAATAACCTATAGAAAAAAGAACAAACTATATAAGTAAGCGCCTTTTTAAAAAAAGGAGTCTTTTTTATTTTTCAGTCTCTTTCGGTTGACGGCGTGGTGAATGCGCGTTAAACTACATATAACTTCAATCTACTACCATATTAGCGAACTAAAGGATTCGGAATTTTTAAGTCATAGAGGTGAATGGTTTGAGCCGATTATTTATGTTTGAAAAGCCGTTAGGCATGAGAGATACATTACCTGATCTATACGAAAGAAAAGCTGCAGTCCGTTCATCCATCCAGGAGGAAATGAAACGCTGGGGCTATCAGTTTATCGAAACGCCTGCACTTGAATACTACGAAACAGTAGGGGCGGCTTCAGCGATATTGGATCAGCAGCTGTTCAAGCTGCTTGATCAGCAGGGCCATACCCTGGTGCTCCGGCCGGATATGACAGCGCCGATTGCAAGGGTTGCAGCATCCCGTCTCTTAAAAGACGAGCTGCCGATCAGGCTTGCGTATTCTGCCAATGTATACCGCGCACAGCAGCGGGAGGGCGGCAGGCCGGCTGAGTTTGAGCAAATCGGCGTTGAATGCATTGGGGATCATACGATCAGTGCTGATGGCGAAGGAATGGCGCTCATGATCTCTGCTTTAAAAGAAGCGGGGCTGCAGAACTTTCAGCTTTCAGCAGGCCACATCGGATTTGTCCGTGACTTCTTCCAGCAGATTTTAGGAACGGAAGAACGAGTGGAAAACCTGACAAGATTTTTATATGAGAAAAATTATGTAGGATACAGGGAACATGTAAAGAGTCTGGCTCTTTCGTCCATTGATAAACAAAGGCTTCTTGATTTTCTTAAATTAAGGGGCGGTGAAGAAGTTATTGAGATTGCCTATGGCCTTCTGGAAAACGGCACAGGAAAAAAGGAATTAGCTGAGCTTGAACAGCTTTGGAGCATTATGCGGGACTACGGCCAGGAAGGCACAGTTAAATTTGATTTAACGCTCGTCAGCCATATGAGCTACTATACGGGCATTCTTTTTGAAGTATATGCAGGAAATGTTGGTTTCCCGATCGGAAATGGCGGCCGCTATGATCTGCTGCTTCAAAAGTTCGGAAAAGATACGGGAGCAACCGGCTTTGCCATCAGATTGGACCGCCTGCTTGAAGCGCTGGAAGACAGCAATGAGGCTGAACCTGTCTATTGCATTTTATACAGTCCGGAACGCCGCAAGGAGGCATTCGATTTTGCGAAGGAAGAACGTTCTGCCGGAAAGAAAGTGGTCCTGCAGGATATTAGCGGTGTTAAGGACATCGATGCCTGCACCAGCCAGTACGAGGACATTACCTTTTTAGTCGGAAAAGCTGGAAAGGAGAGCATAAAATGAGTAATGTTTTAACGATTGCGATGCCAAAGGGCCGCATTTTTGAGGAAGCAGCTGAATTGCTCCGCCGTGCAGGCTTTCAATTGCCACCGGAATTTGATGACTCACGTAAATTGATCATCGATGTGCCGGAAGAGAATTTCCGCTTTATCCTGGCAAAGCCGATGGATGTGCCAACGTATGTGGAGCATGGGGTAGCAGACCTTGGGATTGCCGGAAAGGACGTAATGCTTGAAGAAGAGCGGGATGTCTACGAGCTTCTTGATTTGAAAATCAGTGCCTGTTATCTCGCTGTTGCGGGACTGCCAAACACCAGGCTGAATGATGTGGCTCCTAAAATTGCTACAAAGTATCCGCAGATTGCGGCGGCATATTTCCGTGAGCAGGGGGAGCAGGTGGAGATCATTAAATTGAACGGCTCCATAGAGCTGGCGCCGATGATCGGGCTGGCGGACCGGATCGTGGATATCGTATCAACCGGCCGGACACTGAAAGAAAACGGGCTCGTTGAATACGAAACCATTGTCGGGATCACATCAAGATTGATCGTCAATCCAGTCAGCTACCGCATCAAGGATGAACGAATCAGCGAGCTGGTTGGCCGGCTGACAGAAGTTATTTCAGGAGAAGAAATAAGCTCTTAAAAGGATGTAGAACCCTATGAAAATGTTAAAAATTGATGACCAGATTTCAATAAAACGGTCTGTTGATAACGGAACAGAAGAACAGCGGGCGATTGTAAAAAATATTATTGAATCAGTCCGCAAAAACGGCGATCAAGCTTTAAAAGAGTACACAGAAAAATTTGATGGCATTTCTCTGGATGGATTAAAGGTACCACTGGCTGAAATAGAAGAAGCTTTGAGTCAAGTGGATGGGAAAATCCTTGAGATCATTAAAGAAGCTGCCGAAAATATCCGGTCTTTTCATGAAAAACAGCTTCGTCCTTCCTGGATGACAACAGAAGAGAACGGCACAGTCCTTGGCCAAAAGATTACACCTCTTGATTCAGTCGGCCTGTATGTTCCGGGCGGAACGGCGGCATACCCGTCATCTGTACTCATGAATGTGATTCCTGCAAAGGTTGCGGGAGTCAAGAGAATCGTGATTACTTCTCCTCCTGATAAAAAGACTGGAAAGCTGCCTCCGGCTGTTCTGGCTGCAGCACACATCGCCGGTGCGGAAGAAATCTATAAAGTCGGCGGAGCTCAGGCGATTGCTGCACTGGCATATGGAACTGAATCGATCCGGCCTGTCGACAAGATCACAGGTCCGGGGAACATCTACGTTGCCCTTGCAAAACGCGAAGTTTTTGGGGATGTTGATATAGATATGATCGCAGGTCCTAGTGAAATCGCTATATTGGCAGATGACACAGCACATGCGGATGAAGTGGCGGCAGATTTATTATCACAGGCAGAACACGACCCGATGGCAAGCGCAGTCCTTGTGACACCATCATCTGCTTTGGCAGAAGCGGTGTCAGCAGAAGTGGATCGCCAGCTTGCCGAGCTGCCCCGCCAGGAAATTGCCGCTGGGTCCATCAGCAATTACGGAGCTATTTATGTGACGGAAAGCATGGATGAAGCTGTTGAAACAGTTAACAGTCTTGCTCCTGAGCATCTGGAGATTTTAACAGAGAATCCGATGGAGCTTCTTGGACGGATTCGTCACGCAGGAGCGATCTTCCTCGGAAGATTCAGCCCTGAACCGGTTGGCGACTATTTTGCCGGGCCAAACCACGTCCTGCCGACAAACGGGACAGCCCGTTTTTCGAGCCCGCTTAATGTAGAAGATTTTCAAAAGAAATCAAGCATTCTTTTATACAGCGAAAAAGCATTAAAGGATAATGGCGAAAAAATTGCGGCCTTTGCACGTCTGGAAGGACTGGAAGCCCATGCCAGATCCATTGAGACAAGACTAAGAAAATAAGCTGGAGGAATAATCATGGCCAGAACTGCTGAAATTTCACGTAAAACCAATGAAACGAATATCACTCTATCCTTAAATATAGACGGAGAAGGCAAAAGCGATCTGGAAACAGGCGTGCCTTTTATGACACATATGCTGGACCTGTTCGCCAAGCACGGACAATTTGACTTGAACATCGTCGCAAATGGCGATACAGATGTGGATGATCACCACACAACAGAGGACATTGGCATCTGCCTGGGCCAGGTGCTGAAGGATGCTCTAGGAGATAAAAAAGGCATCAAGCGCTATGGAAATGCTTTTGTGCCAATGGACGAAGCACTGGCTCAAGTGGTGGTTGACCTCAGCAACCGCCCTCACCTGGAGATGCGGGCGGAGTTCCCGAGCCAAAAGGTGGGGACATTTGATACAGAGCTAGTGCATGAATTTCTATGGAAACTCGCGCTTGAAGCGAGAATGAACCTGCATGTCATCGTTCACTATGGACAGAATACACACCACATCATTGAGGCGATTTTCAAAGCGCTGGCACGTGCGCTGGATGAAGCAACGACGATTGATCCGCGGATTAAGGGAGTTCCCTCAACGAAAGGGCTGTTGTAAATGATCGGCATCATCGATTACGGAATGGGGAATTTGTTCAGTGTCAGTAAAGCGCTTGAACGGTTGGAGGTTCCTTATTTCCTTTCTGAAAATAAAGACGAGCTTCTGAGAGCGGATGCCCTAATTTTGCCGGGTGTCGGCTCTTTCAAGGATGCAATGAGTATCTTAAATTCTACTGGCCTGGCAGATCTGGTTAAGGAGTTTGCTGATACAGGCAAGCCGCTTCTTGGCATTTGCCTTGGCATGCAGCTTTTATTTGAAAGCAGTGAAGAAAATGGACTGACAGAAGGATTGCAGCTTCTGCCTGGGCATGTGAGGCGTTTTCCCGGTTCAACAGCAGAAGGTGAAACGTACAAAGTTCCGCATATGGGCTGGAACCGTCTTGAATTCCTGCAGGGTTCGCCGATTTTAAATGGGCTTGATGAAGATTATGTCTATTTCGTCCACTCTTATTTTGTAGATACAAATGATGAAGAAGTAGTTATCAGCAGGAGTTTGTATGATGTAGAAGTGCCGGCAGTGGTTGGCAGAGGCAATGTGTTCGGCATGCAGTTCCACCCTGAAAAAAGCAGTTCGCTCGGCATGGCGCTTTTACGCAATTTCACCGAGCTGGTTGAAGAAAGGATGTCTGTGAAATGATTTTTACCATCTATCCGGCAATCGATATGAGAGGCGGCAAGTGCGTCCGGCTGCTGCAGGGGGATTATGATAAGGAAACGGTGTATGGCGACTCCCCGTTTGATATGGCCAAAAAGTTTGCTGATGAAGGAGCAGACTGGATTCATATGGTCGATCTTGACGGGGCAAAGGATGGGAAGCGGGTTAATGATCAGTATGTCATCCAGGCTGCCCGTGAACTTGGGGCCTCTGTCCAGATTGGCGGGGGAATCCGTACAGAAGAAGACATCCTGCATTACCTTGATAATGGCGTAACACGAGTAATCATCGGTAGCATCGCCGTCTCCAATCCTGAGTTTGCTATTGACATGATCCGCAAATATGGCAAAGCCATAGCGGTAGGACTTGATGCGAAAAATGGCTATGTGGCTACACATGGCTGGCTTGAAACGTCTGAAGTAAAGGCAGTTGACTTAGGCATGCGATTTGCCGACGCCGGTGCGGAAACATTTATCTTTACAGATATCGCAACAGATGGAATGCTTTCTGGACCTAACGTTGAAGCTGTTCGCCTGCTTGCGCGGGAAACTGGCAAAAGTGTAATTGCATCCGGCGGGGTCAGTCAGCTGGCTGACTTGGCGGAACTTCAGGAATATGCATCTGAAGGTGTTTCCGGCGCCATCGTCGGAAAGGCCATTTATGAAGGCCGGTTTACCGTAGCGGAAGCCCTGAAAGAGGTGAAGGAAACATGCTGACTAAACGCATCGTACCCTGTCTGGATGTAAAAGACGGCCGCGTGGTAAAAGGGGTGCAATTCGTACAGCTGCGTGATGCAGGTGACCCGGTTGAGCTTGCCCGCTTTTATGATGGGCAGGGAGCTGACGAGCTGGTCTTCCTCGATATCTCCGCCTCTCATGAAGGACGGAAAACAATGGTTGAGGTAGTGAAGGCTGTTGCGTCTGAGCTGGCCATTCCCTTTACAGTCGGCGGCGGGATTAACGCGCTGGAAGATATGAAGCGAATTTTGCGGGCAGGTGCTGATAAGGTGTCTCTTAATACAGCTGCCGTAAACAATCCTTGTTTAATTACAGAAGGGGCAAATTTCTTCGGATCCCAGTGCATCGTTGTCGCAATTGATGCCAAATACGATGAAGAGATCTGTTCCTGGCGCGTGTACACACATGGCGGACGGACACCGACAGATCTTGAAGTCATTGCCTGGGCCCGTGAAGCGGCTGAGCGCGGCGCCGGAGAAATTTTACTGACAAGCATGGACTCGGACGGAGAGAAAAAGGGATTTGATCTTAAGCTGACAAAAGCAGTCAGCGAGGCCGTTTCGATTCCGGTTATTGCTTCTGGCGGGGCAGGAAACGCCGATCACTTTGCAGAAGCATTTATTGATGGGAAAGCGGATGCCGCGTTGGCAGCATCTATTTTTCACTATAAAGAAACATCTGTGGCAGAAGTGAAAGCTTTTATTAAGGAAAAAGGGGTGGTAGTCCGATGAATATCGATGGTATAAAGTTTGACGAAAAGGGACTGATCCCTGCCGTTGTGCAAGATGCGAACACAAAAGAGGTATTAACATTAGCTTTTATGAATCGGGAATCCCTTTTAAGGTCGGCGGAAACAGGGGAGACCTGGTTTTTCAGCCGTTCCCGCAATGAGCTCTGGCACAAAGGGGCAACAAGCGGAAACACGCAGAAAATTGTAGAAATGAAGCTTGACTGTGACCAGGATGCCATTGTGGTATTGGCTGAACCAGCGGGACCTGCCTGCCACAAGGGAACAATCACCTGCTTTGAGGAAAGAGTATACGGGGAAGAGTCAGGCGGTTTATCTGACTATGAAATCCTTAATACACTTGAAAAAGTCATTGAAGAACGCGAAAAGACACGCCCAGAAGGAGCCTACACGACCTATCTTTTTGAAAAAGGCGTGGATAAAATCCTGAAGAAAGTCGGCGAAGAATCCGCAGAAGTTATCATCGCTGCGAAAAACCGTGATAAAGAAGAACTTAAATGGGAAGCGGCCGACCTGATTTATCATTTGATGGTGCTGCTGCGCGAGCAGGAACTGCCTTTTAGTGAAGTCCTGAAAGTGCTTAATAAACGGCATGAAAAGAAAGAACCGTCCTCCGAATAGGGAGGGCGGTTTTTTGCGAATATTTGCTTTTGGATGATTATCATTTCATCCTATCTCCTGTAAAGAATCCTGTTCTTTCCCATAAAGATCGTCCCAAAGTTCATAGACTTTCCTCCGGCCGTTTGCAATTTCAGGGTTGAATTGGATGGCAGCGTTTTGACGGACTGTATGAACGTTTCTCAGTGCCTGTTCAAGCTTCTTAGTGATGTCAGTGCTGCCTTTTCCAGCATATTTAGCAATCGAAATCCCTGCTGTTGTTCCCTGGGCTATGGCGATTTTTCCGCTTTCAATCCCAGTGATATTTCCGGCAACAAATAATCCTTCGAGCGGAGTTTCCATTTTTTCAGAATGAAGCGGAACATGTCCCCCAAGTTCTGGTACGTATTGGAATGGGCAGCCGGCAACTACTGTAAGCTCTGCTAACGGGTACAAGCCACCTGCGATACACACGAAATCTGCTTCGTATATTTTTTCCGTACCTTTGACCACGTTTCCATTCGCATCAATATCTGCAGTGAGGACGCCTTCCACTTGATCCTTTCCAAGTATTTCAAGTGCTGCTTTCCTAAGCTGCAAGGGTGTTCCATTCACCTTAACGCCGCTTTTAGGGTAAAATTTCATTCCTAATTTGCGGAATCCTCTATTTTTCATAAAGCGGCTGCTGAAACGCAAGATTGGTGACGGGGCAAGGTGTGCTGCATTTAGGAGTGACTTCAAGACTTCCTCTGGTTTTCCGGCATTTTGGCTAAGCGGACTCTTTTCTGGCAGCACAATATGTTCCACATTGATTCCGGCTAATTGGAGCTCGTTTAAAATGGCAAATGCCAGAAGGTTTGCACCAATGATGATGCCTTTTTTGCCAACCTCGACCCGATGAACATTCGTCATGACCTGTGCAGCTCCAATGGACATAACACCTGGAAGAGTCCAGCCTGGCACAGGAATTGGGAACTCAGCGGCACCAGTTGCCACCAGCACATAAGGAGCTATCAGTGTTCCTGTATTAGTATGAACATTCCAGAAATCCTTATCTTTTTCAAGGTTATATACAGAAACGCCGCAGCGGATATCTACTGATCGTTTCTGTGCTTCGTTGTGCAGACGAGTGGATTCTTTTACTCCATTCCACCATTCTCCGGACGGTTCCTGGTGCAATTGGCCGATTAATCTGCCGCCTGGCCTGACAAATTCATCAATGACGGTTACTTTTAAGCCATACTCAGCACAGGCTATGGCACCAGCTAAACCTGCTGGCCCAGCTCCAATTACGATTACATCTATCATTGATTCTCCACCATCCTTTTAACTAAATTAGGATGGTGTTTTCCTCTTTCAACAGCCATATTTTCCTTCACAGCCGTTAAACAGGCTCTTATATTGGCCTGCCCATTAACATATACACGGCATTCCATACAGTGGCCGATATTGCAATAAAACCCTCTTGGTGTTCCACTCTCCTCATGAAATCGCAGTGTTCTCACACCGTTTGCCAGCAGGGCTGCAGCGATTGTTTCAGTTTCATATGCTTCATATTCTTTTCCATCAAATGTGAATGGAATCTTTTTTCTATCATCTAATTTGCCTAAAACCGGATGATCTATAATTCTAGCCATTATTATCACCTGCTGTTCCAAAAGTTACAGGGCGAATTGGAGGCTGATATTTTAAGGGAATTTCACCTTCGCCTGTATTAGGGACGATACTTTCAATAATCCGATCGACCATGACCCTGCAAGTGCGTCCTCCGCAAAATCCCATTCCAGCTCTTGTTCTAAGCTTCAATTCCCTGGATGTACACTGATGTTCCTTTGCAGTTGCGAAAACCTGCCCATAGGTAACCTCTTCACAGCGGCAGATCACAAGTGCCTCATTGTTACTCATTTGGAAATCCTCCTCTTCAGGTATATGCAAAAATACAATGCAAAAATCGTACCAACTTTGAAGCCTGGATATTAAATCAGCTTAAGCCAAGACGTTTGAGACGATTGTAAAGAGTCGCTCGGGTGATTACCAGTTTTTTTGAACATTCTAATTTGTTGCCGCCGGTTAATGCCAATGCTTTTTCAAGCACTTGCTTTTCATGACGATCCATTTCTTCCTGAAGCGGCACAATGCCCGTTTTTATTTCTATGCTGTTTTCCTGAAGATCCATATCAGATGCAGCTGGATAGCTCATTGCTGAGTGAAATGGCAAATATTCTTTTCGAATGACTCCATCTGTTGCAAAAACAACCAGTCGTTCAACGACATTACGCAGTTCCCGCACATTGCCTGGCCAATCATATTGAAGCATTTCCTGCATAACTTCCTGGGGAAAAATGATGGATCGGCCGCTGATAGCGCAGTGAAAAATCATTTAAAAAGTAATGAATGAGCTCAACGATATCCTCACAGCGTTCTTTTAAAGGAGGGATTTTTAAACTGACAACATTCAGCCGATAATATAAATCCTCCCGAAATTGGCCTTCGTTTATTAATTCTTTTAAATCCCTATTGGTTGCAGCAATTACCCGGAAATTTGCCTCTATCTCTTTTTCACCGCCAACCTTGTAATATTTTCTTTCTTGAAGCACACGAAGCATCTTGACCTGCATTTCCAAAGGCATTTCGGCAATTTCATCCAGAAAAAGAGTTCCCCCTCTGGCAAGCTCAATTTTTCCTTTTTTTCCTCTATGATCTGCACCCGAAAAGGCCCCGCGTTCATAGCCAAATAATTCGCTTTCAAATAATGAAGCTGGAATAGCACCGCAATTAATGGATATAAATGGTGCTTCAGGTCCTTCAGTTGCCTCATGAATGGATTTGGCAAAGACCTCCTTGCCGACCCCGCTTTCTCCTAAAATCAATACAGTTGACCGGACAGCGCACACCTTTTTCGCCATTTCTACAGTCTTTTCCATCACTGCGCTTTTCCCTTTAATGTATCTAAAGGGATCTGAAGGCCTGTATTTCGCCATCTCCTGTTCTAATCGGTGAACCTCAGTCGACATATTAAATAATTTCTCATTAAGAACCACCTGGCTTGTCACATCAGTTTCCGATACAACAGCCCCGATAATTCGCCCATTAAAGTGAACGGGGTTTGAATTTATTAGAACAAAAAGATCAGATCTTGGCTGGTGATGTTTTCCCCGGATTCTTTTTCCTTTGTACAAGGATTCCAGGATTTGCAGATTCTGATGTTCAAAGAATTCTATTATTGGTTTCCCCACAATCTCATCTTTTTTTACAGAGAAGATTTTTTCGGCTCCCTCTGTCCATGTGCGGACACGTTCATCAGCATCAATCACTGTGACTGAAGCGTCCGATGTATGGATGACAGCTTCATAGAAAGCCTTTAATTGGTTGTAGGAATCCTGCAAAAAATCAATGATTTGTTCATTTGTAATGCAGCCGAGTGCTTGACCGCCTGAATTTACAATGGCAACGGCTGCATGACGCTTGCAGGCATCAGCTAATGAAGCAAACGGATCATCTAAATAAACACTGACTGAGGCATTTTCATTATTTGTGTTAAGACAGATGAAATTATTTTCAATTATTTCTTTGACTGAAGGTAATTCAAACATGACAGCCTCCTGGTATGTAAAATTTTTTATACACTGTTTAA
>NZ_BCUY01000058.1 GCF_001591465.1 Cytobacillus firmus NBRC 15306 | reverse complement strand
TCCTTCTATTAAAACTGGCTTAGGGCTTCACTGATAGGGGTGTCTCCAGAGGCTGCTTCAATGGTTGAATGAAAGACCGCTTCCTGGTCAAGGGACTCTACCAGAACTTCAGCAGCTTCCTCGCGCGGTATCTCGGCTTTTCGGTCATGGATTTTCTCCGACAGGGTAATGGTTCCGTTCCCGGGATTGTCCGTTAATTGGCCAATCCGAACCACTGTGTATACTAGATCGGCAGCTTTGAGCATATCCTCCGGAAGATCCTTCGCCGCAATTTTGCGGGAAGGGTCTGTTTCGCTTTCCTCTGCTTTAACTGCACTCATCATCACAAATCTCCTGACATTTGATTTTTGTGCCAATTGGATGATGTCGGATATAGATTGGTGATTGACCATAACGGTTTTGCCGGTATGTTTTTTAGGATTGACGCCTGTCAAGTAAATCACTGCATCTGATGCCTGCAGATAGGGGATCAGCTTTTCCTCGTCATAAACAATTGCCTGTACTGCCCCCATCTTGATCAGATCTTCCATTTGGTTTTCATTTGCCGCAACGGCAAGAGCTTCATGCTTCCTGTCAGCGAGCTTCCTGATTACAAGCTCACCGACATCTCCATTGGCACCGATTACAATTACCTTCATGCTAACGCCTCCTTTACACATAAAAGGATAACAACGGGATTATAAAGCTCATCAAAACCCTTTGTAAAGGGAATGAGAGGAAAAAAATAAGGTTTAATAATTATGAAAGTTGAAAGATGTTTCACTGGGGGTGTTAATATCTATTTTTGTATAATTCTTATATAATAGGTATGATTAGCACGAGCACGAAAGGATGTAAGAAATCTTGAAAAATAGAAAGCTTATCGTCATTCCCATTATGATACTTGTAGCTGGGGCTGCAATGTGGATGCTGAATAAGGATTATCAGCAGATAGACCTGATGATCCGCTTGATGATAGCAGCCGGTGCAGCACTATTATCAGGTGTGATCTCCTATTTTTTATTCAAGCCGGAAAAAGAAGAACAATAAAATGCCTGCTCCCTGGATGGGGGACAGGCATTTCTTTTTTGGGGAACTTTTACAATTCTGATGCGTATATAAGCTGAAGGGAGCTGATGAAGGTGAACCATGTTAAAGAATGCCCGAGATGCAAAGGGACAGAATTTGCAGAAGGCACTGACTATGTGGCAGTCAGGCCACTGAATAAAAAACTCTCAACTGGATCTTTGAAGGTCTTTCGCTTTTGTTTAAGCTGCGGGGAGATTGTTTCAATCAGAGTTGAAAATCCAGGCAAGTTTAGAAGCAAGTGACGGGAAAAGAGGCGGAATGAAGCTGAAAAATAGGAAGCGAAGCGGAAAACGATCACCATAAACGCTTCCTGAAGTCCAAAATCAGGGAGCGAAGGTGAAAGTGGTTGCCATGAACGCTATATACCGCCTTTTGTGTATGTCTTCCACCGCCAGCCTCCCCGCATTCCTATTTCTTCCGCTTAAGCAGCTGTAAATCAATGTACAGCTGGCATCTTGTGTTAAAGTCGTCAAAGTCGATTGAGGTCAGGTCAGTAATTTGTTTCATTCGGTATTTTAATGTATTGGTATGGATGAAAAGCTGCTCCGCTGTCGGCTTAAGGCGGCAGTTGTTCAGTAAATACACTTCAAGCGTCTTAAGCAGGCTGGTTTGGCTCTCCAGGTCTTTTTTCTGCAGCTTCATAAGGTCTTCATTTACATAATTAGTTTTGCTGTTATGCTGGGCGATCGGCTCCAGGTAACGGAACACCCAGAGCTTTTTATACTCATAAGGCAGTTCTTCAGGCGAACCGATGAATTTGGCGGCTTTGATGACTTCCAGGGCCTCTCGATAGCTTTTGCGAAGTTTGAGGATGGAGGAATATTCTCCTCCGATTCCCGCATAAACAGTCTGCTGCCTGAATTGGCTTAGAACGGTATTGGTTAATTCGTGTGCGTCTTCTGAAAGGCTGCCGGGTGCAGGGGAGCTGCTGCCGATCATAACGATGATCTCATGCTGATTCGTAAAGATGTGAGCGGGATGGCTGAGAGCATTTGCGAACAGCCGTACAGTTTCATTTAATTCCGCAAACATCTCTTCATCTCCCTGAACGACCGTAAATACATTGATGATAAAGGCCTCCGGGAGGATGATTTTAACATTGGCTGCCTCCCACTTAATCTGATCTTCCGTCTGATACGTGCAATCAATGATTTTTTGATAAAATTGATGTTTTTCTTCTTCTTTGCGGAGCTTCTTCAGGTTTTTCTGATATAAAAGCTTTCCAATATGGAAGGAAACGTCATGCAGAAATTTCATTTCGCTTTCTGACAGGAAGCCGTCCAATTCCTGAACCCAAATAAATCCAAGTATCTGCTCTTTATATTTAGCGCTTACAACTACGCGCTGGTTAAGTCCGATTTCTTCCATTTTCTTAATTCTGAAAGGCTCAGGGATTGTCTTTAACTGATCAACAATGCCTTCATCCATAAATTTCTCCAAAATGGGAATGGGCCATCTCTTCGAAAAAATAGTCTGCTGGTTCGCTAAATCAAAATGTTCAATATAATACGAGCTATAAGCCAGCAGCGAGAATTGCTCATCCTCGATGACAACAGGCTTCTTTAAAAAAGTGCTGACCATTTCTGTGATCTCATCAATATCAGTCAAAGTAAGGATTTTCTCCAGCGGCTGGCTCATTAAGCTCCCTCCTAAATATTGATGTTCTTATTATAGTGAAAAACAGTGACAGGCACCACCCGAATTTTGTCGAAAGAAAAAGGACCGGGCATTTTCAAGGCCCAGTCCAGGTAGATTTAGGTTGTTTTAATGTTTTTTCAAATTCGGCAAATTGTTTTTCAATTTCTGGAGAAGGCTTTGCAGTTAGAAGGCTTACCACTATGATAGCGATTAAGCTGGCAGCAAAGCCTGGAATCATTTCATAGAGGAAGTCTGATAAGCCGGCTTGAGACCAAATGATGACAGTGCTTGCCCCAACAATCATTCCTGCTAATGCTCCCCATCTTGTCATGCGCTTCCAATATAAGCTGAGAATGATAAGCGGTCCGAAAGCGGATCCGAAACCAGCCCATGCATAACCCACAAGGTCCAGAATCGTTTCATTTTTCTCCCATGAAATAATCAATGCAATGACAGAAACCAGCAATACAGATAATCTTCCTATTGTAACTAATTCCTTATCTGTAGCTGAGCGGCGGAAGAATGTCTTATATAAATCTTCCGTTAATGAGCTTGATGTTACAAGCAGCTGTGATGAAATGGTACTCATGATAGCTGCGAGAATTGCCGAGATTAAAAAGCCGGTGATGATCGGGTGGAATAAGACCTCACCAAGGAGGATGAAGATCGTTTCGGGATCTTCGATGCTAATCCCTGTATCAGCCACATAAGCAATACCCACAAATCCAGTCAGCATAGCTCCGATGCTCGAGAAAATCATCCATCCCATCCCAATGCGGGTGGCTTTCTTGATTTCTTTAACAGAACTGATAGCCATAAAGCGGACGATAATATGAGGCTGACCAAAATAGCCAAGGCCCCATGCAAAAAGGGATACGATGCCTAATAGACTTGTTCCTTTAAAGATATCAAGGAAAGCTGGATTGATTGTTCTGGCAGTATCAATTGCCGGCCCGAATCCTCCTACATGGAAAAGTGTTACTAATGGTACAAGAATAAGGGCAATAAACATAATCAGACCCTGAACAAAGTCTGTCCAGCTAACCGCAAGAAATCCTCCAAATAGTGTATAAGCTACAACAACAGCAGTAATGATCCACAAACCTGTGTGGTAATCCAGCCCGAAAGTGCTCTGGAATAAAACTCCCCCGGACACCATGCCTGATGATACATAAAAGGTAAAGAAAATTAAGATAACTAATCCTGAAATCAGGCGTAGGATTTTGGAAGCATCTCCGAATCGGTTTTCTAAATAGCCAGGAATCGTAATAGAATCATTGGCTACCTCAGTATACGTGCGAAGCCTGGGTGCCACATAGATCCAGTTTGCCCATGCTCCAAGAGTCAAGCCGATGACAATCCAGGAAGCGCTTAGGCCAGTGGCATACATGGCTCCAGGAAGGCCCATCAGCAGCCATCCGCTCATATCGGAAGCACCCGCACTTAAAGCAGTTACCGCAGGACCCAGTGTTCGTCCTCCGAGCATGTAATCTGATAGATTGGAAGTCCGTTTATACGCATAATAGCCAATCCAAAGCATTCCAATCATATACACGGTAATAGATATAATTAATGCATAATCCATTTGAAAAGCCTCCTTTTGTTGGTTTAACAAAATATTTAGATAAAATAAGCGATGAGAAAGCAGTGGTTTGCTTTCTCATTACCTAGAAATCAAGAATGGTTTCTTTTATTATAGTTATAAATTAATATTTTGGAAGAAAAATAATATTAATTTTTGAAAATGCCCTTAAAAGCAAATGCAATATTAGCCGGGCGTTCAGCGAGCCTTCTCATGAAATATCCATACCAGTCCATCCCGTAGGGTACATAGACCCGCATCTTATAGCCTTGCTTTGCCAGCTCCAGCTGTGTTTTATTCCTCATGCCATAAAGCATTTGAAACTCGAAACGATCGTTTGAAATGTTATGCTTCTTTGCTAATTCTTTTGTGTACTCAATGATCTGATCATCATGGGAAGCTATTGCTGTATAGTTTCCGTTTAAGAGACTTTGTTCTATTAATTTCTTATAGTTTTCATCAACATCTGTCTTCTCAGGAAATGCATGCTCAGGTGCTTCTTTATAAGCGCCTTTTACCAGTCTTAAGAAGGGCTGGTATTTCCCCAGATCCTCCAGGTCCTTTTCAGTCCGGTACAGGTACGCCTGCAGAACGGTGCTTACACAACTGTACTTCTCTTTAAACTGTTTAAACAAATCGATCGTTGCCTGGCAGCGCGGTACATCCTCCATATCAATTGTCACCATAATCTTATGCTTCTCCGCAGTATCAAGAATTCTGGTCATATTTTTCACAACAAGATCATGATCGATATCAAGACCAAGGGAAGTCATTTTTAGGGAAACCTGTGAATCAAGTCCTTCTTTGCTGATCATTTCAATGGTTGAAATACATTCCTCTGTCCGTTCATTAGCCACTTCAACAGAATCAACAAATTCTCCCAAATGGTCCACTGTTACAGAAAGTCCTTGGTTATTCAGATCTCTGATAAAGCGGACGCTGCTTTTGAAATCAACTCCGCCAATTAATTTGCCTGCGGCAAAACTTCCGCCTCTGTTCTGGGCAATTTTATTCAGTAAGCTATTTTTTGATAAATATAGAAAAAAGTCTCTTGTAATCGCTTCCATTTTAACAAGCACCTCCATAGGTTATATCTTTAGATTAATCTTACAATTCTGTGACAAGTTACGACAATGTTCATAAAAAACAAAGATTCTGTAACTCTATTGTTGACAGAGGACAATGAAAGGCTGCATTTTCCAGACAATGAAACATTTGCTTCAATACAAGGCAGCATCCATTTTCCGTTGTCAATTAATATGTAAGAAAAGTTTCCATATTAATGTTTACATTGACAAGCATTTGTATTTAAATAGTAATATAGTTTTGAATATTAACTTATTTCTGAAAACGGGGGTTAGAGAAAATGAGAAAGCAGTTAAAGAAATTTGCGCAATTTACAGCATTGTCAAGTTTGCTTGTCCTCTCTGCATGCGGCGGCAACCAGGCTGCAGGGGATGAGGATGGGGAGAGCAGCGGAGGAGCCGTTAAAGCGGATATTGGAGTTATTTCCTATATCAGCGGACCGGGTGCAGCTTATGGTGAAGCTATCACAAATGGCTTAAAGCTCGCACAGGAAGAAATCAATGGCAAGGGTGAAGTCGAGATTAACCTTGTTATAGAAGATTCAGCCGGCAAGCAGGATCAGGCATTGACAGCAGCACAAAAGCTTATGAATTCAGAGAATGTGACAGCCATTATCGGACCTACATTAAGTACAGAAATGAATGTAGTTGGTCCGGAAGCCGATCTGAATGGAGTGCCGATTATGGGAACTTCAACAACGGCAGAAGGGATTCCGCAAATTGGGGACTATGTCTTCCGCAACTCGCTGCCTGAAGCACTGGCGATTCCGGCTTCAATAGATAAAGCCATTGAGAAATATGATGCTAAAAAAGTAGCAATTCTATATGGAAATGATGATGTTTTTACAAAATCGGGCTTTGACACAATGAAAAAAGCAGCGGAAGAGAAGGGCCTTGAAATCTTAACGATTGAAACGTTCCAAAAAGGCCAATCAGATTATAATGCTCAGCTCACAAAAATTAAAGGTTTAAAGCCGGACCTTATTCTGGCTTCAGCTCTATACAATGAAGGTGCGGTCATCATGGATCAGGCAAGGAAAATGGGCATTGATGTTCCGTTTGTCGGAGGAAACGGCTTCAATTCTCCTGAGGTCATCAATATTGCAGGGGATGCAGCAAATGGCCTGATTGTGGCAACTCCCTGGTATGGTGAAAAAGAAGATGATAAGGTCAAGGAATTTGTAAGTAAATATGAAAAGGAATACGGCAAAAAGCCGGATCAGTTTGCAGCACAGGCATACGATGCTCTGTACATAATGGCTGAGGCATTGAAGAATGCCGGTGAAGCTGACCGTGATGCACTTCGTGATGCTCTGGCCGAGGTCAAGGGCTTTAATGGAATTCTTGGAGAATTCTCTTTTGATGAAGAAGGAGATGTCGTAATGGATCCGACCGTTTTGGTTATTGAGAACGGAGCATTTAAGGAATTTAATTAAAAAGCTGCGAAAGTGAAGCTCTGGCGCCTTCAGTGCCAGAGCTTACTTTTAAGAAAATTACTAGTAAGCAGGTGAATGCCGTGTTAATCGAACAATTAATAAACGGAATTACCCTTGGCAGCATTTATGCCATCGTTGCACTTGGGTTTACATTGGTTTTCGGGGTGCTTGGGATTATCAATATGGCACACGGAGAAATTTTTATGTTTGGAGCCTTCATTGGTGTTGTTGTCACTTCTACATTTAAAGGGCCGCTTTGGCTGGCCTTTCTGGCAGCGATAGCTGTAACTGCTGCTATGGGATATTTGCTTGAAAGGTTTGCCCTGAGGCCGCTTCGGAATAAACAGGGGGTATCCCATCTGGCGCCATTGATCAGCACAATTGGTGTATCGATACTGCTGGAAAACCTGTCCCACCATATTTTTGGCCCCGGCAACCATCCTTTCCGTGCATCTTTTGCGGAAATCAGCTTCCAGATCGGTTCGATAACTGTGTATCTTGTGCAGATTGTCATCTTTGTCATATCTGTTCTTCTCATGTATGCCCTTTCTTTTTGGCTGGGCAAAACCAAGGCAGGAAAAGCACTAAGAGCAACTGCTGAAAATCTGGAAACGGCAAGCCTCCTTGGTGTTGATGTGAAAAGAACAATTACAATGACGGTAATTATCGCATCGGCAATGGGAGGGATTGCCGGGATTTTAGTCGGGATGGCATTTAACTCTGTAACGCCGCAGATGGGTTTATCCATTGGGCTAAAAGGACTTGCCATCATCATCCTTGGCGGCATGGGGAATGTCAAAGGAGCGATGGCAGGGGGCCTTATCCTTGGTCTGGCCGAAACCTTTGTCGTTGTTTACGGCGATTCAGGATACAAGGATGCAATCGCTTTTGCAGCCATTATCATCATACTTCTCATCAGGCCGCAGGGATTGTTTGGCCAAAAAATTTCAGCGTAAGAAGGTGAATTCATGCTTGCAGAATTAATAAATCCATATTATTTACAGGTAGCTTCTTTTATATTAATCAACATTATATTAGGGGTTAGCATTTATATTACTCTATCAACTGGACAGCTCTCGCTCGCCAATGCAGGGTTTATGGGGATCGGTGCCTATACCTCTGCACTATTGACGCTGAATTTTGACCTTCCGATTATAGTGGGAATACTGGCAGGCACTTTATTGGCGGGGGTATTCGGAATCCTGATCGGGATACCGACATTAAGGCTTCAGGGTGTTTATCTTGCCATTGTTACCCTCGGGTTTGGAGAGGTTATCCGCGTTATTTTTGTAAACTGGGAGTCAATGACAAAGGGAGCTGTCGGTTTATCAGGCATACCGCATATGGGCCGTGAGCTGCTGAATACTTTAAAAGATTTTGGCTTTGATCCGAAAATACTTGGGCTTCAAAATAACCAGTTTGTATTTCTTGCTATCTTCCTCATTTTATTAGGGGTGACAATCAGCATCATCACATTTTTCAGAAGGCAGAACCGCTCAAGAGTAGGACGGGCTTTCGCAGCGATTAAGCTGGATGAAAAAGCTGCAGAATCAATGGGCATCAATATCACCTATTATAAGGTCCTGGCATTTGCACAGGGTGCACTGGTAGCGGGATTTGCGGGTGCACTATTTGCACATGTTCTTGCGTACATAAGCCCTGCCGATTTTGCCTATCACCGTGCTGTAGAGATTCTGATTTTCGCCGTTTTCGGGGGAAGCGAAGTAATCTGGGGACCGGTGTTTGGGGCGCTCTTTTTAACTGTAATGCCGGAAGTGCTCCGATTTATCAGCGAATACCGCTACATGATTTACGGTCTGATCATTATAATTATGATGGCAGTCAGGCCTCAGGGATTAATTGATGTAAATATTTTAAACTGGGTCAAGCTTAAAACACCAAAGAGGAGGCAGAAGCATGGTACTTCAAGTCAAAAAAGCATCTAAAAACTTTGGCGGGCTAAGTGCCCTGTCTGATGTCTCGTTCTCTATAAATCAGGGTGAAATCTTTGGGCTGATTGGTCCGAATGGCGCCGGTAAGACAACAATGTTCAATCTGATTACATCGATGTTTACTCCTTCCTCAGGCGAGATTATCTTTAATGAAGACAATATCAATGGCTTAAAGCCGCATCTGATCACGAAAAAAGGCATTTGCAGGACATTCCAGAATATTCGTCTGTTTCCGCAGATGACAGCAGAAGAAAATGTGATGGTTGGGGAGCACTGCCGAAGCAAATCAGGGGTATTCAGCAGTGTATTCAGGACAAAATCACAGCGGCAGGAAGAAGAGAGAATCCGCAGCAAAGCGAATGAACTATTAGAGTTTGTAGGGCTGGGCGGGTTCGCGGAAACTGTATCAGACAGCCTCGCATACGGCCAGCAAAGAAGGCTGGAGATTGCCCGTGCTTTGGCCAGCTCTCCTAAATTGCTGCTGCTCGATGAACCGGCAGCCGGGATGAATGAAACAGAAACAAGCGAATTATTTCAGCTTATCAAAAAAATTCAGGAACAGGGCATCACGGTCCTGTTGATTGAGCATGATATGCCGCTTGTCATGAAATTATGCGACCGTATTGCCGTCCTTAATTTCGGCAAGAAGATTGCTGAAGGCACACCAGCTGAAATCCAGAATAATCCTGATGTCATCGAAGCGTATCTCGGCAGCGAGGAGGAGGATATGTATGCTTAAGGTAAATGGGATTAACGCTTTTTACGGGAAAATCCAGGTTCTGAAAGACATCAGCCTTGAAGTGGAAGAAGGCAGCATCGTTACGATCCTGGGCGCAAATGGAGCAGGGAAGACAACGACCATGAAAACCATTTCCGGAATGCTTAAGCCCCAATCCGGCAGCATTCAATTTCAGGGGGGAAATGTAACGGAACTCAGGCCGGACCAGCTGCTGCGCAAAGGGATTGCCCTTGTTCCGGAAGGCCGCCAGATCCTTTCCGGAATGACGGTGCTTGAAAACCTTGAAATGGGGGCATACCACCGGAAGGATAATGAAGTAGACCAGGATATTAAGAAGGTAATGGAGCGCTTCCCTATTCTTGAAGAAAGGCAGAAGCAGCTTGGCGGAACATTATCCGGCGGACAGCAGCAGATGCTGGCCATTGCGAGGGCAATCCTCAGCAAACCAAAACTGCTTCTTCTTGATGAACCATCAATGGGGCTGGCTCCGCTGATCGTGGCTGATATCTTTAAAATTATTAAAGAAATAAATGAAGCGGGCACGACAGTTTTACTTGTAGAGCAGAATGCAAGGCAGGCACTTAAAATATCCGATTATGGGTATGTCCTGGAAACAGGCAAAATGGTAGCTGAAGGAAGCTCACAGAAGCTTCTGAATGATCCGCGCATCATGGAAGCATACCTGGGACGGAAATCAAGTTAACACTGAAAGGCCGAATCTTATGATTTGGCCTTTTATATTTCTGCCTGGTGCATTGTGGTAAAATCAGTGAGAAAAGAATTATTTGTACAATATTTCGGAGGACACATGAAAAAGTTTATGAAGATCTTAAAACGGCTAATTATAGTTTTATTAGTTCTCGGCGTATTTATGTTTTTAAACAATACCTCCCTGCTTACAAAAGAAAGAGATGCTGAGCCGCTGCTTCTTGCACATAGAGGAATGGCACAGACCTTTCATATGGAAGGGATCACAGGTGAGACGTGTACCGCTGAACGAATCTACGAACCTGAACACTCCTTTCTTGAGAATACGATTCCATCCATGGATGCAGCTTTTGAAGAAGGGGCAGATATAGTTGAACTGGATATTCAGCTTACAAAGGATGGACAATTTGCTGTGTTCCATGACTGGGGGCTGGAATGCCGGACAAATGCAAAGGGCAATACAAGAGATTATACGATGGAAGAATTAAAAAAGCTGGATATCGGGTACGGCTATACAGCGGATCAAGGAAAAACCTATCCGTTCCGCGGTAAAGGAATCGGAATGATGCCAAGCCTGGATGAAGTCATGAAAGAATTTCCGGAAGGAGATCTCTTAATTCATATAAAAAGCAATGACCCTGAGGAAGGAGTCATGCTTGCTGAATACCTTTCTATGCTTCCAGCAGAAAGATTGGAGAAAATAGCTGTATATGGAGGGGACAGGCCAATCGCCGCCCTGAAGGAAGAAATGCCCGGAATGCGTGTTATGTCAAAGGCAACATTGAAAGAGTGCCTTCTCCCTTATATAGGAGCAGGGTGGACAGGCTATATGCCAAATGCCTGTAAAAATACACAGGTTCATATTCCTGAATCGTATACAAAATTATTATGGGGATGGCCAAATAAGTTCCTGAACCGAATGGATGATGCAGGCACAAGAGTCATTGTGGTTGCAGGGGACGGAAGCTGGTCGGAAGGCTTTGACAGACCTGAAGACCTGGAACGGCTGCCTGATGGTTATTCAGGAGGCATTTGGACAAACAGGATTGAGCTGATTGCCCCCATATATAAAAAAGAATAGACGCCTGGTTTTATCCAGGCGTTTTAAATTTTTTTAATGGAATTATTTAAAAATTTTGTAAAAAAGATTATGATAATGATAGGATTATTTAGTTTAACGAAGGATTTTATGAGAATGATTATACATATATTAACTGCAATTACAGCTTGGGGGACTATAAATGGGGAAAATGTTAGCATTTCTTAAGCCTTACCGGATAGCGGTGGCTATAGCTCTGTCATTAATGCTGACGGAGCTTGCTGTTGAGCTTATTCAGCCATTATTAATGGCTAAGATCATAGATGAAGGCATTTTGCAGAATGATCTTCAGGAGGTCGTTAAGTGGGGAGTCATCATGCTGGCGGCTTCTTTTGCGGCTTTTGCAGCTGGAGTCATTAATTCCTTTTATGCTGCACATGTCAGCCAGAGCTTTGGTTTTGATGTAAGGAAACGCTTATATGACAAGGTTCAATCCTTCTCCTTTGCCAACTTTAATCTATTTCCAACCTCTTCATTAATTACCCGTATGACGAATGATATTACGCAGCTTCAGAATACTGTTTTTATGAGCCTTCGAATCATGATGAGGGCGCCTCTTTTAATCATCGGCTGTCTGATCATGGCATTTGTGGTGGATGTGAAGCTTGCTCTTATCTTATCAGCTGTGGCCCCTTTTCTTTTTCTATTTCTGTTTTGGGTAATGGGAAAAGGCGGCACACTTTTTAAGGCAGTACAGGAAAAGCTTGACTCTGTGAACAGCGTTATGCAGGAGAACCTGACGAGAATCCGGCTGATTAAAGCGTTTGTCCGCAGAAATCACGAAGTGAAACGCTTTACACATACAAATGAGGATCTTAAAGATAGTACTGTCAAAGCATTGCGTCTGATGGAAGTGACCATGCCTGTTCTGCTTTTCTTTATGAACCTCAGTATTCTTGGAGTCCTTTGGTTTGGCAGCATACAGGTGAATTCAGGGGATGTAAAGGTAGGCGAGGTAGTTGCGATTGTAAACTATGCAACCAGAATAACCGCTGCCTTCTCCATTTTTTCCTGGATTATCATGGCATTTTCAAGGGCAAGAGCATCAGCAAACCGTGTAACAGAGGTACTGGACACTGAAGTCGATTTGACTGACCGTTCCGAATCCCATGATCTAAAGGACTTAACTGTGAGCCAGGGAGAAATCCGCTTTAAAGATGTTTCTTTCAAATATCCCGGAACTTCAGAGAAGGTCCTCGATGGCATCAGCTTTACCGTCCATCCCGGGGAAACAGTGGCGATATTGGGTGCAACAGGCTCCGGAAAAACCTCTCTGTTCCAGCTGATCCCCAGGCTTTATGATGTAACCGGAGGGAAGGTGGAAATTGATGGGCACGATGTCAGGGAGCTGAAAATGGAGAACCTCCGCATGAAAATCGGTTTCGTGCCTCAGGAAGCCCTGCTCTTTACAGGCAGTGTGAGAGAGAATATTTCATGGGGCAAAGAACATGCAGCGATGGATGAAATCACTGAAGCAGCTGTCAATGCGCAGATACATGAAACCATCATGAAGCTTCCGCAGGGCTATGAAACAAGAGTGGGGCAAAAGGGTGTTAACTTATCAGGCGGGCAAAAGCAGCGTCTTTCCATTGCCAGGGCGCTTGTAAGAAAGCCTAAAATCCTGCTTCTTGATGACAGCACAAGTGCACTGGATATGAAAACAGAAGCCAAGCTTCTGAGTTCACTGAAAAAATATACCTGCACAACCATGATTATTACGCAGAAAATCAGTACAGCAATGGAAGCCGACAGAATCTTATTGCTTGAGGATGGAATGCTTCTTGCTGAAGGAGACCATGAGAATCTTCTTAAAACATCCGGATTGTATAAACGGATTTTTCAATCCCAATCTGGAGAGGAGAACAGAGACTATGCTTAAGCACCTGATAAAACCTTTCCAATACAAAAAGATTCCACTTGAGCCGAATGGAGAATTTCCTATAGGAAAAAAGCCTAAGTCTGAAAACATGGGGGCTGCACTCAAAAGAATCTGGTCCTATTTAGCCTTTAATAAGGGTTTGCTATATCTCGTTTTATTAATGGTGGTCATCAGCTCGGCAATGGGGCTGCTCGGCCCATATTTAGTCGGGATGGCTATTGACGATTATATTGTCACAAAGAACAGCGATGGATTTATAGCCTTGCTGATCTGGCTGGGAGTCATTTATATGATGAACTCACTTGCCCTCTGGTTTCAGAATTATTGGATGATCGGCATAGCACAGGAAACGGTTTTTACAATGAGAACAAAGCTTTTTAGCCATTTGCACAAGCTGCCGATTCCGTTCTTTGACAAGCGGCAGCAGGGAGAACTGATGAGCAGGGTAACAAATGATATTGAAAATGTCAGCTCGACTCTGAACAGTTCAGTGATCCAGGTTTTTTCCAGTCTGCTGACCCTGATTGGAACTGTCTCCGTTATGCTTTGGCTAAGTCCTTTGCTGACCCTTATTACCCTGATCATTGTGCCGCTTATGTATTTGGGCATGAAGTGGATTACAGCACGGACAGGAAGGCTTTTTAAGGAGCAGCAGAAGAATCTTGGAGAGCTGAACGGCTATATTGAAGAGACCATATCAGGACAGAGGATCATTAAGACCTTTTCACAGGAACAAAAGGTGATGGCCGAGTTCCGGGAAAAAGGGGAAAAACTTAAGCTGGCAGGGTTTTGGGCCCAAACCTATTCCGGGTTTATTCCGAAATTAATGAATGTCCTGAACAACTTGAGCTTTGCCATCATCGCCGGAGTAGGGGGGATATTTGCCCTGAACGGGATGATTTCAATCGGTGTGATTGTCGTGTTCACGGAGTATTCCCGCCAATTTACACGTCCGCTTAATGACCTGGCAAACCAATTTAATACCCTGCTCTCTGCGATTGCAGGAGCAGAGCGGGTATTTGACATTATGGATGAGGAGGAAGAATTCCGAAATGAAGAAGAGCTGAAGGAGCTTGCCGAAGTGAAAGGCGAGATCGAATTCCAGGATGTTTCTTTTTCATATGATGAAGACGGAAATACGGTAAGAAACGTAAGCCTCCATGTCAAAGCAGGCCAGACCGCTGCTTTCGTTGGCCCGACAGGTGCAGGAAAGACCACCATGATCAATTTGCTCTCCCGCTTTTATGAACGGGACTCAGGCCGTATTTTAATTGACGGTCAGGATATCGCATGTGTGAAAAAAGAAAACCTCAGAAAACATATGGGCTTTGTGCTGCAGGATTCCTTCCTATTCCGCGGCACTGTTCGTGAAAATATCCGCTACGGCAGGCTGGAGGCTTCAGATGAAGAAGTGATGGAGGCAGCTAAGCTAGCCAATGCGCATTCATTTATCATGAAACTTCCTCAGCAGTATGATACAATGCTGAGCCAGAATGGAAATGGCATTAGCCAGGGGCAAAAGCAGCTTCTTTCCATTGCACGGGCATTTCTGGCAAACCCGGACATATTAATTCTGGATGAAGCCACAAGCAGCATTGATACAGTGACAGAGCTTAAAATTCAGGATGCTCTCCAGGAGCTGATGAAGGGAAGGACCAGCTTAGTCATTGCCCATCGCTTGAACACAATTCAAAAGGCCGATGAGATTTTTGTACTGGAAGAGGGCAGGATTATTGAAAAAGGAACACATGAATCTCTGCTTAAACAGGAGGGCTTTTATTACCGGCTGCATGGTAAAGCAGCAGCAAGGGCAAATGCGTGATGAATATTTAAAGGCGGACTTGATTTTAAATCAAATCCGCCTTTTCGCTTATCCATCAAATAATATTTTTTTCTTTTGCTTCTTTTAGCCAGTCCGGGAATTCATTTAGAAGGAGGTCATATAGTTCGTTATCCGAGATGGCCTCAATATCTTTAATGTGGAAAAAATTTGCGTTATCAATATAGCGGCCATCCATTTCATCCAGCTTTTCCAATACCTCAAAGTTCGAATCACCTATCCCGACAAACTGCCAGAACAATGGTTTATCGGAAGATGAAACAACCGGTTTTTTGATTGTTCTTTTGCAGCCGCCATCATTAATGAAAACAATGAATGCAGGATCTTTGCTCGGATCTTCAGAGGTATATTTCTGAATGACATCCTCCATTACCGGAGGCTCATCATTTCTTCCGAATTTGTGGATCAGATCATTATTTAGTATATACTGATCGACATACCCTTCAAAATCATGTTCGGTTACCGGCTTCAGCCTGGAAAATTCATTATCATAAACCCAAACATCCAATGCGCCATCATCATCAAATTGGCTGGCAACAGCTAAGATTCTTTCCACAACCCGCTGAACGTTCCCATTTTTATATAACTTTCGCATGGAGCCTGAAATGTCCAGCACCAAACCTACTCTCGCAGTAACATTTGTCAGGTTCTTTTTCTCCAGCACAATGCCGGCTGATTTTTTTAATAAACTAATAGAGCTCATCGGTGAATCCCCCTTTTATCATATAGTCAAAAATTTACCATATTGGGAGTCTATTCACATTAAAAAAGCATCTTAATTAGAAAATTTCATAGCAAAGCCGATCAGCATTTTTTGATATAAATGAATGGAATGCGGAAGGACGTATTCCTGATCACCGTGCCAGTTCATGCCGGTTGGGCCAAATTCAATAGCCGGTATTCCGTAATTGGCAAAGAACACAGTATCCGCAGAACCATGCTGTCCAAAGAAAACAGCTTTATCTTCGGTGTGCTTTTCCACGATCGGTTCAAGCATCTGGATGAAAGGATTATCTCTTTCTGTCACAAGAGGCTTTGAGAACATATTCATGATAATTTCCCCATCTGTGATATTTTCGATTTGTTTGATGATCTCTTCATGATTCTGCTGGGGCAAATAGCGGATATCATAAGACATTACACATTTTTCAGGCACCTTATTATACACATCTCCACCGGCTATTTTTGCCAGATTAATTGAAGGATATGGGAAAAAATCCGATGATTCCTTTGCAAAAGGAAGTTCTAATAATTTTTGATGTACTTCAAAAGCCTTTTCAATAGCATTGATACCTTCCCATGGGCGGCTTCCGTGGGCTGGATCACCTTCTATCTCTATGTCCAGCCTGATAACCCCTTTTGCTTCGAGGGCAATACCAAGCTGAGTCGGTTCTGAGCAAATGACAAAATCGCCACGATATCCCTGTTCTGCCAGATACCCGGAACAATTAAAACCGCCGACTTCTTCATCTGAAACAATTTGAAGCTGTATTTTTACGCCAATAGGCATATTTTTGAGCTCTTTTACTGCGCACATCATGGCAGCAACCCCGGCTTTCATATCCGCAGCTCCCCGACCATAAATCTTATCGCGGACTTCTACAGGAATGAACTGTTCATCCTTTCCTGATACAACATCCACATGTCCGTTAAAAATAATGGTCTGATCTCCGCTTCCAATCTCGCAGACAGCCATTTTATAGCCATTATTTTCGATGATTCTGGAAGGGAGGTCATGTCCTGACAGCCATTGATGGCAATATTCAATGGCCTGGTTTGCTCCCTCCTTTGAAGAGCTGTCAATGGAAATGAGATCTTTCAGTAAGTTTTCAAGCATATGTCAATGGTCCTCCTTTAAAACAGCAATAAATTTACACAGTCCTCTCTTACTATTCCCGCTTTGGGAGGTTGAAAACAGCCTGTTTTATGATGGCCCAATAATTGTGAAGAATTGGTGAAGTGTATTGCGAAAAGGGGAGGGATGGAGTATATTATAAGTGAGGAAAGTTAGTGAAGTGTTTCACAAATTAATTCAAAAAACAACTTCACTAAAGCATTCCTTCCTCCTAAGAGCTGGCCGGCTTTTTAAATCCCCAAGAGGGAAAAATTTTTAAGATATTATGTGAAATTATTCACAATAATAACATGGAGATGATTATGATGATGAAATGGTGGAAAACTCCTCAGGCAGCAGCTGTTTGGACCGTATTAAGGGTTTGGCTGGGTATTCAGTGGCTTGAAGCAGGATGGCATAAGGTAGCAGACGGATTTGATGCAGGCGGATTTATGCAGGGGGCCATTGCCAAAGCAGCTGGCGATCATCCGGCAGTGCAGGGCTGGTATGCCGGATTCCTGGAAAATGTAGCACTGCCAAACGCAGACTTATTCAGCACTCTAGTGGCATGGGGTGAAGTTCTTGTCGGGGTTGGCCTTATACTTGGAGCTGCGACCATTCCGGCTTTAATTGCAGCAGCTTTCATGAATCTAAACTTCTTGTTAGCAGGAACAACAAGCACTAACCCAATACTGTATACAGCAGCAATCATCCTTCTATTTACAGGCGCAGGTGCTTACTACTGGGGAATTGACAGATTCGCTTATCCATATATAAAGACAATGATGAAAGGCGGTCACGGCATAGGCAAAAGAGAAGCACACACCCATTAAGCACAAAAGAAGAAGCAGGAACCCGATGGTTCCTGCTTCTTTATTTACCTTTGAGCTAGCGCTTCTTTCGGCTTTTTGCCCGCTGATCGGCAGCCTTGGAACGTGCCATTGCCTCGAGATCATCTTGATCGGCGAGTTCGCGGTTAAATTCTACGTCAATGCCGTCAGATTTCATGTTTTTCGGTACTTGTGGAAGTGATGCTTTGTTTTTATCACGAGTTTTATGTCCATGTGCACGGCCCATTGCAAATAACCCCTTTCAGCAATAAAGGTACGGAAACTCAGGTGTTTCCGTACCTTTATCATGTACCATCGATCAGGGCGGTATGAGTGGAAATTAATGTTTGGACTGTCTGCCTGCAAATCCGCCGGCCTTGTCAGCCCGTTTGAATTCTCTTGAATAAGTTACTTCCTGCATGCTTGATAACGTGCTTTTGGATTTGTCTTTTTTCTTTTTATCCACTTTGCATCATCCTTTCAGAATAAGGGTACACACTTACCTTATTTTTCCCTTATTTGACATAAATGATACAAATTTCATTGATAAATATTCCTTAGAGCTGAACGTAAATCCGGATATAAAAAGTCATAGCCTAATGCCTGCAGTTTTTCAGGAAGCACCTTTTGCCCTTCCAGTACCAATGTACTCATCTCCCCGAGAGCTATTTTTAAAGCAAAACCGGGAGCGGGCAGCCAGTGGGGGCGATTAAGGACTTCACCGAGTATTTTTCCAAATTCTTTCATTGTCAGGGGATTTGGTGATGTAAAGTTAACGGGCCCCTGCAGCTGCTCGTATTCAATGCAATAAAGGATTCCGTTTACAACATCATCTAAATGAATCCAGGAAACCCATTGATCCCCTGTTCCAACAGACCCTCCGGCAAATAGCTTGTAGGGAAGGGCCATTCGCGGAAGAGCTCCATCGCTCTTTTCGAGAATGATTCCAAATCTGCAGAAAACGGTCCGGACTTCAAATTCTTCTGCTTTGGAGGCCTCTTCTTCCCAGCATCTTACTGTTTCAGCTAAAAAATCAGTGCCGCTTTTGCTGTTGGCTTCTGTAAAGGTTTCATTCCGGGATGTGCCATAGTAACCGACCGCACTGGCATTGATTAATGTATACGGCTTTTCTTCAAGGCGGCTAATGATGCGGAGAACTTCCCTTGTGGCAGTAATGCGGCTGTTTAATATACGCTTTTTGCGTTCATCTGTCCATCTTCCGCTGTTAATGGACTCACCAGCCAGGTTGATAAACACGTCAATGCTTTCCAGTGCATCCTCAGGTGAGTCATCATCGTTCAGCCATTGTACATATTGCAAATTTTTAGAAGCATGCTTATCAGCTGAATTCCTTGTAAGAATAAACAGTTCATGTTTTTTATCCAGTAATTTTTTAACCAAGGCGCTTCCAACAAAACCAGTTCCGCCGGCGATGGCAATTCTCATGGGAAATTCCCCTTTCAAGTGTCATATACTTTGGTACATTTTACGACGTTTTCTTTCAAAATCCTTTTTTGGATGTGTTACATTTAAGATAAGAGGTGGAGAAAATGCCGACTATTACGAAAATCACAGTTCAGAAAAAAAATACAGACCGCTACAATATATATATGGATTATGGGAAAGGTGAAGAATATGCATTTAGTGTGGATGAAGATGTTTTAATTAAGCATCAGCTAAAAAAGGGAATGGAGCTTGATGAATTCTCCTTAAATGAAATTGGCTATCAGGATGATATCCGGAAAGCCTATAACAGGGCTATTCATTATTTATCCAGAAGAATGCGCTCAGAAACCGAAGTCCGCAAACATTTAGCTGAAAAAGAAGTGGAAGAACCGGTTATTCAGGAAGTTATCCACAAATTGTATGATTACCATTTTTTAAATGATGAAGAATTTGCAGCAGCTTTTGTACGTACACAAATGAACACATCAGATAAAGGTAAAGGCCTGATCCGTACAGAACTAAAGGAAAAAGGGATTTCCCCTCAATTAATCGAAATGGCATTGGAGGAATATCCAAGGGATGCTGAGTTAGCTGCCGCTATAAGGCTGTGTGAAAAATATTCAAAGAAATATGCCCGTGATTCATCCAAAATCCTTAAGCAAAAGCTGGAACAGATGTTAATGCGTAAAGGCTTTAATTTCGACATCATTCAAGAAGCTGTAACTGAAACGGAGATTGATAAAGAAGAGGATGAAGAACTGGCTGCCCTTAGGTTCCAGGCGGAAAAAGCGAAGAAGAAATATGCAAACCTTCCTGAGTTCGAATATATGCAAAAAATGAAGCAAGCCTTGTTCAGAAAAGGTTTTTCTTTTGATTTGATAGAGCAATTTTTAAGTGAAGAAAAATAACACATGGAAGCCCATGTGTTATTTTTTTGACTCGATGACAATTGAGTCTTCTTCTATATGATCCAGAATCATGGCTGCCACTGCTTTAGGAGAACGAAGCATCGATTTGTCCTTGATATGGTCGTTTTCATCCCAGAAAGGGGTATCCATGCCGCCCATATAAACCGCTTTAACTTTAATATTTGTATTCTCCAGTTCCTTCTGAAGGCTCTCCGTAAACCCTCTTACAGCGAATTTGCTTGCCACATACACGGATTCATTTACTTTCCCTTTTAAGCCCGCAGTCGAGATGATATTCATCAGCAGGCCTTCGTTTTTTTCCTTTAAAAGGGGGAGAACGGCCTGTGTCATATAAATAGTGCCCAGCGTGTTAGTTTCGAACATTTCCTGAATGTCATGAGCTGAAAGGCTGTTAACAGGCCCGAAATGTCCAACCCCGGCATTGTTTATCAGGCCATAAAGTTCATGGTTTTGGAGTTGCGTCATCAATTTGCTGATGTCTTTGGTTTGTGTGATATCTACAGTATAGGATTGAGCGCTTCCGCCGGCTTCATGAATTTCCTGTTCCACGCTCTGCAGCTTTTCCAATGTCCTGCCAGTTAAAATAATATGAAATCCCTGTCCCGCAAACAATAAAGCAAGCTCTTTTCCCAAGCCTGACCCCGCGCCGGTAATGATGACTGACTTCATCTGAATCCTCCTTTGAAACGTCTTATAATCACCATCTTAGCAAAAAAGTCCAGCACATGCGAAATGCATTAAAACAAAAAACAGGAGCCTTTTCTAAACGGGCATTTTCTCATATACTTAGCTATGGAAGCCTTAACAGTAAATGTAACTATCTGAAGAAAGTAAGAGGATATTAATATGCAGGAAAAAAGATACAGTACAATGACTACGTATGAGCTTCAGCAGGAAATTGCCAGTTTAAATGAAAAAGCAAGGAAAGCGGAACAGATGGGTATGGTAAATGAGTTTGCCGTGCTTGAACGCAAAGTCATAATGGCGAAATCCTACCTGCTCAATCCAGATGACTTTTTACCTGGTGAAATTTATGAAATTGACGGGGATCCGGGTGTTTACTTTAAGATTGACTATATGAATGGAGTATTTGCCTGGGGATTCCGGCTGAACGGAAGTAAAGGCGAAGAGGCTCTGCCCATTTCCATGCTGAAAAAATTAGAGAAAAAAGGATGACCTGACGTGGAGTAAAAAACAATCAGAGGGGGAAAAGCCCCCCTGATTGAAATTTCACTTTAAGAGTTTTTGCGAATCTGCCTTTTTAAAATAATGAGGTCTTGAGTTTGCTGGGTCTCGCCATTTACTTGTGAATGTGCACGTTTTGGCCTAAAGTGCGGTGAAGTAAATGGACTGGAATAAGGATTATCACCAAAAAAGTTTTTGCTGTTTCCCATAACCAAGCCTCCCTGTATTTTAAAATTCAGGTGTGTCACTTTCACGGTCTGTTGAAGCTTTCATTCGTTCCTGAGGGTGTGTGTTAATGGTGCCATCAGCCCGGCGTGAAGCATACTCTGCTTTTGCCCGCGGCTCCCCCTCCAGTTTTATATTGTTCTGATTTGGGAAATTTCTCGCTTTATTGCGCATAACAAGCCTCCTAAACCGGAATAAGAACGTGACCGGCATATAGCGAATCACGTAATACTATTATCTGTATTTTACGGAAGGCTATGAAGGATTAAGGGAATTAATAAATGGAAAAGAGGTGATTTTTATGAATGAATACCAGCAAAAGCTTTATGAGCTTTTATTGGAAAAGAATAACATGCTTTCAGCAAGTCAGGCCCGGACATGGATTGAGCTGCTCTGGGAAGATTTCGAAGCAACATATGCCAAAGCTGGCAGAGAATATAAAGGTGCTGAAATGACAGAAAGAATTGTAAGACAATGGATAGATAACTATGGCAGCAGGCTCCATGAATTTGTTGCCAATAATCCTAAATACAAGCATTTGCTTGAGCAGGATAAACATAAGCTACATTAAAAACAGGCTGCCATTAGTAGCAGCCTGTTTTTATTAGCCGGGAAGAATATCCAGTTTTTTTCGAAGCTTTTCCTCGCTGAAAATCCAGCCTGTATAGGATGATTGAATGTTAAGCTCCCGATCGAGCTGGACCACGGCTACAAATGGGTAATGTCCATTGCTCCGGTAGCGAAGGTCGATGAAGCGAACTTCATAATAATCATCGTATTCATCCACTTCCCAGCGGTAAACTGGTGAGAAGGACAAGAATGCAGATAGATTTTTATCTTTCTTCGCGGCTTCTATAACAGGTGTCTCGGGAACCGGAACGCGATTAAATTGATCGAGAATCCGCACATGGTTTTTAACAGCACGCCCGACGAAAAATTGCTGCCTGCTCATAACCGCCACACGCCATTGATTAAACCTCATCGTTGGGGCGATGATGATTTCAGTTGCATCCGGGATCATAACTTTTACGGCATTTAATACACTTCTCTGCGCTGCAAACCGCAGAAGATAATAAATGAAAATAATGCCATAAATGATTAAAAATGTATAACCGGGATGAGCCCCAAATGCCCAAATGAATAATCCTGCGACATGGATCCCAAAAATGAATGGGTCAAATGTGTTAATAATCCCCAGTGCTACCCATTTAGAGGAAAAGGGCCTGAGTGCCTGTGTTCCATATGCATTAAATATGTCTACAAAAACATGCAGGAAAACAGCCAAAAAAGTCCATAGCCATAAGTGAAGCAAATTCGCTGAAGGAAAAAAAGGATAAACCACTGCAAGGATGGCAAGTGGCCAAAGCAGTACTGCCGGTATGGAGTGGGTAATTCCCCTGTGATTGCGAATATAAACGGCATTATTTCTTAGTTTTAAGACAGTATCTATATCGGGTATTTGTGAACCGACGATGGCTCCAATCATGACACTCGTTGCTGTAGCAGAACTCTCTGCAACAACGGGATCAAGAGTGGCTATGCCGCCAAGCGCCAGCCCCATTACTACATGTGTGCCGGTATCCAAGAGGAAAATACCTCCTTCCCTAGTAACAAATCTTACGTGGGCTAATAATTTCTGCGATTGCTCTTATTTAAAGTGTATCAGCAAAATTCTTGTATTAACAGCTGAATATGGGTACTTTTAAAGGTGTCGCAAAAGTTGAAGCAAAATGTTCAATTTATTAATAAGAAGCGACTGTACTAATATATTCCCATATTTTCCGATTGTTTAACATCAGGAGGATTAAAAAATTGAAAGAAGTTAATCAAAATACAATTGAATCAACGGATATAAAAGGTTTTCAAGATGATTTGCTCAGGTGGTTCGAAGCCGAGCAAAGGGATTTGCCCTGGAGAAAGGATCAGGATCCGTACAAAGTCTGGGTTTCTGAGATTATGCTTCAGCAGACGCGGGTGGATACGGTAATCCCTTATTTTCACCGTTTTATTGAACAGTTTCCGACCATCAAGGATCTTTCTGAAGCAGACGAAGAAAAGGTATTAAAAGCCTGGGAGGGTCTGGGCTATTATTCACGGGCAAGAAATCTTCAGGCTGCCGTCCGGGAGGTTCATGAAAAATATGGCGGAAAAGTTCCGGATACGCCAAAAGAGATCTCCTCCTTAAAAGGAGTAGGACCCTATACTGCAGGGGCCATTCTCAGTATTGCGTACGGAATACCCGAACCGGCTGTGGACGGCAATGTAATGCGTGTCCTTTCGCGAATCCTATCCATCTGGGAAGATATCGCCAAGCCTTCTTCCAGGAAAATCTTTGAGTCTTCCGTCCGAACATTAATTTCACATGAAAATCCGTCCCACTTCAACCAGGCGCTAATGGAGCTTGGCGCATTAATATGTACACCAACTTCGCCTTCCTGCTTATTATGCCCGGTGAGGGAACATTGTACTGCGTTTTATGAAGGGACTCAGCAGGAGCTGCCCGTAAAAACGAAAATCAAAAAGCAAAGAAATGTGCAATTAGCAGCAGCGGTCCTTATAGATGAACAGGACCGGGTTCTCATACACAAAAGACCTGGAAAAGGCCTGCTTGCTAATCTCTGGGAATTTCCGATGGCAGAGATCAATATTGCCTATGTAAGCGACAAAGAGCAGATGAAGGATGCGTTCAGCACACAATATGGCGCCCATGTGGATATACAGGAAATGACGGGTCAGATCGAACACGTTTTTTCCCATTTAACATGGAACATAAATGTTTATAAAGGAAAATTATTAGAACTTAAAGAGGAAAAAAATGATTTGAAATTAGTCACTCTTGAAGAAATGAAGGAATTTCCTTTTCCGGTTTCCCATCAGAAAATCTGGAAGCAATATTTGAAAAGCTAAGAATAGCAAAAGGGGGGGCGTGCCCCCTTTTTCAATAAGGTTAATCGTAGCTAACCCTGGTTCCATGAGTATAATCGGCTTCCTGCCTTTTCAGGCCGCCGCGGTTTTCTATTTCTTCAATAATCTCCCTATGAATCGTCTGGCCCTCAGCATTTAAATAAGGCATGATCTGCTGAAATGAATGATGGTAAAAAGCAAGCTCGCTGTCCTTCCAGTCCGATTTCGACATCATGGAAAGCTCAGTCATATCACGACCCACAAACATATGCCATCTTCCTTTCCTCAATTGGATTACAGATAGTGTTTTAATTCGAATTGCCATATATACATGGAAAAA
>NZ_BCUY01000057.1 GCF_001591465.1 Cytobacillus firmus NBRC 15306 | reverse complement strand
ATGTTTTTCACAACCCTTCCAGCGCTGGCCATTGCCATTATTGCTTATTGGTTTTTGGGAAGGCAATTTGGCGGGGATGATTTGAATAATGATAAAATTTCTGGTGTCATGAATGTTTTATCGGAGAACTTTGTCATCTCCCCTTGGCTATTATTGGTTCCTTTAATTGTTATAGGATTAGTTGCAAAAAAAGTGCCTGCATTGCCCGCCCTTGCGGTTGGTGTTTTCCTTGGCTGGCTTTGCCATATTTTTGTACAGGGAGGCGCTGCAGGGGATGCTGTGAATACACTCCAGGGAGGGTTTTCGATTGAATCAGGGAACACGATGGTGGACGAGCTATTTAATAGAGGCGGCATTGACGATATGATGTATACTGTGTCCCTTACGATAGTGGCGATGGCGTTTGGAGGAGTTATGGAGCAGACCGGGATGCTAAAAGCCATTGTTGAACAGATCCTGAAATTGGCCCGTTCAGCAAGAAGCTTAGTAGCCACTACCGTGCTATCTGCTTTCTTTACCAATGTAGCGGCTGCAGAGCAGTACATTTCCATTCTGCTGCCGGGCAGAATGTACACACAGGCATTTAAGGATAAAAATCTGCAATCTAAGAATCTTTCGCGGGCCCTTGAAGATGGAGGTACTGTCACGTCCGTGTTTGTTCCTTGGAATACTTGTGCGGTGTTTATCATGTCAACTCTGGCGGTTCATCCATTTGAATATGCACCATACGCGATTTTAAATTTCGCTGTGCCGATTCTGGCTATTATCTTTGCGATGCTTGGCTACAAAATAACATTCATGAGTGATCAGGAACGAAAAGAAATGGAAGAGAACGATCAATTAGCTTCTTAAATTTCAGGCTCCGTACCCTCGGAGTCTTTTTTGTTTTTTGAGAAGATAATAGGGTAAAGGTAAATTGATTCAGACTGTAAAATTTTGAATAGGAACTTTCAGTTAGCGAAGAATATATTTTGTTGAAAGGAGAGATAAATATGGCAGAGCAGACACTTTACGAAAAAGTAGGCGGCGGAGAATCTATTGAAAAGGTTGTCGATTATTTTTACGAGGAACTGGTATTGAAGGATCCGACCGTCAATCAGTTTTTCGAGCATACCGATATGGTAAAGCAGAAACGCCATCAATCCAAGTTCATCAGTTATGCTCTTGGAGGGCCAAATCAATATTCAGGTAATTCCATGGCAAAAGCACATGAGGGCATGAATCTGCAGCCGGAACACTTTGATGCAATTGCCAGGCATCTGCATGATGCACTTGCGCATTTCGGAGTGAGTGAGAGGGATATCGATGAAGCTTTGACTCGTGTTGCAGCGCTTCGGGACGATATTCTATACAAATAAGCTCCCCGTGGGGAGCTTTTCGTTTTTTATTCGATTTTTGGCAGGTCCTCACGCCGGATTCAATCAGCTGTTTTCTTTCCTGACACCGTACTTCCTCAGCCTATATTGCAGATTTTGCCGGCTCATGCCAAGGGATTTTGCGGCTTGGGTTATATTATTGCCATGGTGTTTAAGGACTTTCTTTAGATAGTAGGTTTCGGCTTCCTGTATATATTGTTCAAGTGATTTAATAGGCTTGTTTTTCTGAATCAGCAAATCCTCCAAATGACCGGTTTCGTTCGGCTCCTCCTTGAATTGCGGCTTATTCCGGAAATGAAGAGGCAAATGGACATAGCTGATCGCTTCTTCCTGATCAATCAGATTCATGGCTCCTTCGATAATATGCTCCAGTTCACGTACATTGCCCGGCCAATCGTATTGCTCGAATTTGCTCATTACTTCTTCATCGATTTCCGCTACATTCATTCCAAAGAGCTGATTGTATTTTTCTATGAAAAATTGTGCAAGATCCCGGATATCCTTTCTTCTCTTACGCAGAGGCGGAATGAAGAGGGAAACAATGCTCAGCCTGTAATATAAATCTTTTCGCAAGCGGTCTTCTGAGATTGCATCAATCGGGTCTTCGTTAATGGTTGCTATAATTCTAACATCTACTGTCCGGTCTTTCGTATCACCGACCCTGCGGACCGTTTTTTCCTGTAAAACTCTCAATAGCTTTGCCTGCAGGGCTGGATTAAGTGAATTGATTTCATCAAGCAGCAAAGTCCCGCCATTTGCCTGTTCAAACAATCCAGGCCTTTCAATGGAGCCTGTAAATGCACCTTTTTTTGTGCCAAATAGAAGACCCTCTATCAGACTGTCTGGAAGAGCAGCGCAATTTTGAGAGATAAATGGTTTTGAAGATCGGCTGCTGCCATTATGGATGCTTTGGGCAAAGAGCTCTTTTCCTGTGCCGGTCTCTCCGATAATCAGGACAGAAGAACTTGTCCGGGTTGCTCTTTTGCTCGCTTCAATCACTTCATTGATCTCGTCGCTTGAGCCAATTATACTATCGAAAGTATAGCGGGTGTCTCCGCGTTTATTCATATTTTCTCTGATCAGCTTTTCAAGCTTGGTTACATCACGCGCGATTTCCATAGCTCCAATCTGTTCGCCATCTTCCATAATTGGAAAAGTATTATTGATCGTGGTGATTTCCTGCCCCTTATTGTTAAAATAGGTTTGTTTGGCATTTTTAATTTTGCTGCCATTTTTGAGCGCCTGAAGTAAGGTGCTGTCTTCGTCCTGGTTGAAAGAAAACACATCCAGAAGATTTTTATCCAATACATCTTCATAATCCATGCCTTCTATTTGAGCCATTTTTTTATTGTAGAAAGTTGTTCTTCCTTCCTCATTCACTACATGGACACCAACATCAATTTCATCTAATATCCGCTGAAAGATTTTGTTTTTTAGTTGGAGCTGTTCAATTTCCCTGTGATTCATTGTAATCTCCTTCACTCGGCAGTTTATTCAATAGTATATATTTAATTGAATATATGCAATGAAAATTTGCACCAGAAAGTATTGGTATTTCAAAAAGAGCAAAAAAATTTTGCTTCCAGCTTATAAGAATTGTTATTTATCAGCTTTTTATATTTGGCACAGTTCTTGCATTATAAAATGGTGGATAAAAAACGAATTTATTAAAGGGGGATGGCATCATGGTACAGCCGTACAAACATGAACCTTTCACAAATTTTAAAACAGAAGAAAACCGTGAAGCGTACTTACAGGGATTAAAAACAGTCGAAAGCTATTTAGGACAGGATTATGATCTTTTAATTGGCGGAGAGCGCATTTCTACTGAAGATAAAATTGTATCATTCAATCCTTCTTATAAAGAAGAAGTCGTTGGCCGTGTATCAAAGGCAAACCGCGATCTTGCCGAAAAAGCAATGCAGGCTGCAGTCGAAGCATTCAAGACTTGGAGAAAAGTAAAGCCGGAAACACGCGCAGATGTGCTATTCAAAGCTGCTGCGATTATCCGCCGCCGAAAAGCTGAGTTCTCTGCACTTTTAACAAAAGAAGCAGGAAAGCCTTGGAACGAGGCAGATGCTGATACTGCAGAAGCGATTGACTTCCTTGAGTACTATGCACGCCAAATTTTAGAAATCAAAGACGGTGTTCCAGTCAATAGCCGTCCGAACGAATATAACCGTTATGACTACATTCCATTGGGAGTGGGGATCATCATTTCTCCTTGGAACTTCCCGCTTGCGATCATGGCCGGTACAACTGTTGCGGCAATCGTGGCAGGAAATACTGTTCTTTTAAAGCCAGCTTCTACAACTCCAGTTGTGGCTGCGAAATTCGTTGAAGTGATGGAAGAAGCAGGCCTTCCGAAAGGCGTTCTGAACTTCGTGCCTGGCAGCGGTGCGGAAGTGGGCGACTACCTGGTTGACCATAAAGATACCCGCTTCATCTCCTTCACAGGATCACGCGACGTGGGTCTTCGCATCAACGAGCGCGCATCTAAATTAAACGATGGCCAAATCTGGCTGAAGCGCGTTATCGCGGAAATGGGCGGCAAGGATACGATCGTTGTCGACAAAGAGGCAGACCTTGAATTGGCAGCGACTTCCATCGTGGCTTCTGCATTTGGATTCTCCGGCCAGAAGTGTTCAGCATGTTCACGTGCGGTTGTTGTAGAAGATGTCTACGATCAGGTGCTTAACCGAGTGGTTGAACTGACTAACGAATTAACACAGGGCAATCCTGAAGACCAAAGCAATTACATGGGTCCAGTGATTGACCAGGGCGCATTTGACAAGATCATGAGCTATATTGAAATCGGCAAAGAAGAAGGCAAGCTGATGGCAGGCGGAGAGGGCGACAGCTCGAAAGGCTTCTTCATCAAGCCGACTGTATTCGCAGACCTTGCCCCGGATGCACGGTTAATGCAGGAAGAAATTTTTGGACCTGTCGTTGGCTTCACAAAGGCAAAGGATTTCGATCATGCGCTTGAAATCGCCAACAACACCGAGTACGGCTTAACAGGAGCAGTGATCACACAGAACCGGGAGCACATCCAAAAAGCGCGCGAAGATTTCCATGTTGGAAACCTTTACTTCAACCGCGGCTGTACGGGTGCGATTGTTGGATACCAGCCATTCGGCGGATTCAACATGTCAGGAACAGACTCCAAAGCGGGCGGACCTGACTATATCCTGCTTCACATGCAGGCAAAGACGACTTCTGAAATGTATTAAAATCTGTAAAGCATGTATGGGATATTTAATATCCTGTACATGCTAAAACCTTAAATAGTTTAAAGAAGAATAGCTTAACGTTACAATAAAAAGGACTATTCGGAAAAAGGAGGAATTTTAATTGACTGAAGCGACAAAATCAAAATCACTAATTGAACAAACTGAAAAATACGGTGCACACAACTATCATCCGCTGCCAATCGTTATTTCCAAAGCGGAAGGTGTTTGGGTGGAAGACCCTGAAGGAAATAAATATATGGATATGCTAAGTGCTTATTCAGCTGTAAACCAGGGGCACCGCCATCCAAAAATCATTCAGGCGCTGAAGGAACAGGCAGATCGTGTAACATTAACTTCACGTGCTTTCCATAACGATCAGCTTGGACCATGGTATGAAATGATCTGTGAACTGACAAATAAAGAGATGGCACTCCCTATGAACACAGGGGCAGAAGCAGTCGAAACGGCAATTAAAGCTGCACGCCGCTGGGCTTATGACGTAAAAGGGGTTGCGGATAACCAGGCGGAGATCATTGCTTGTGTCGGAAACTTCCATGGCCGTACAATGACAGCGGTTTCCCTTTCTTCTGAAGAAGAATATAAGCGCGGCTTCGGACCTATGCTTCCAGGCATTAAGCTGATTCCTTACGGGGATCTTGACGCTCTTAAAGAAGCAATCACTGAGAATACGGCGGCTTTCTTAATTGAGCCAATCCAAGGTGAAGCTGGAATTGTGATTCCTCCGGAAGGCTTCCTGAAAAAAGCATATGAAACTTGTAAGGAAAACAATGTATTATTCATTGCAGATGAAATTCAGGCTGGCCTTGCGCGTTCCGGAAAAATGTTTGCATGCGAATGGGAAGATGTAGATCCTGACATGTTCATTTTAGGGAAAGCGCTTGGTGGAGGAGTATTCCCGATTTCATGCGTAGTTGCGAATAAAGATGTTCTTGGGGTATTTAATCCTGGATCACATGGTTCAACATTTGGAGGAAACCCAATGGCTTGTGCCGTATCTGTTGCTTCCATGAACGTATTGGTTGAAGAAAAGCTGGCAGACCGTTCCCTTAAACTGGGCGACTATTTCATGAGCAAATTAAAAGAAATTAATAATCCGGTTATTAAAGAAGTGCGCGGCCGCGGCTTATTTATCGGTGTTGAGCTGAATGAGCCAGCTCGCAAATATTGTGAAGAGCTTAAAGAACAAGGATTGCTTTGCAAAGAAACGCATGACACGGTTATTCGTTTTGCCCCTCCTTTAGTCATTTCTGAAGAAGAGCTTGATTGGGCAATTGAAAGAATCAATAAAGTATTAAGCTAATACAATTATACGGACAGTTGACCCTTGTGTCTGAATTTGTGATGCAGGGCCGCCGGTTATGGAGTATTGCTGTAATTTTCCTAAATATTAAAATCAAGAGGTGCCATGATGGGAGCTGCAGGAGTAGCTGGTAAAGTATCTGAACAAAAAATGGAAGAGTCTTTAAATTTATTTACTTCAACTCAAGTTGTGATCAAAGAAGCTTTGAACAAGCTCGGCTATGCAGATGAGATGTATGAGCTGCTGAAAGAGCCGCTGAGGATGCTCACGGTAAGAATCCCGATAAGGATGGATGACGGGTCGACAAAAATTTTCACCGGCTACAGATCACAGCATAATGATGCGGTGGGACCGACAAAGGGCGGTGTCCGTTTTCATCCTGAAGTAAATGAAGATGAAGTAAAAGCATTATCCATGTGGATGAGTTTAAAGTGCGGAATTGTGGATCTTCCTTATGGAGGAGGGAAAGGCGGCATCATTTGTGATCCCCGTTCCATGTCAATGGGGGAGCTGGAACGCTTAAGCCGAGGTTATGTCAGGGCAATCAGCCAGATCGTTGGCCCTACAAAAGATATACCTGCTCCGGATGTTTATACGAATTCACAGATCATGGCCTGGATGATGGATGAATACAGCCGCCTCCGTGAGTATGATTCTCCCGGATTTATCACAGGCAAGCCTCTTGTTCTCGGCGGGTCACAAGGAAGGGAAAAGGCTACTGCACAAGGGGTAGTGATCTGCATCGAGGAAGCTGCGAAAAAGCGCGGCATTTCCATTGAAGGAGCACGTGTGGCTGTTCAGGGATTTGGAAATGCAGGAAGCTTCCTGGCAAAATTCATGCATGATGCAGGCGCTAAAGTGGTCGCCATTTCAGATGCCTATGGTGCTCTATATGATCCGAATGGACTGGATATTGATTACCTTCTTGATAGGCGCGATAGCTTTGGAACGGTAACGACCCTTTTCGATAACACTTTGACAAACGAAGAATTGCTTGAACTTGATTGCGATATCCTGGTTCCTGCGGCTGTGTCCAATCAGATTACCGCTGCAAACGCTCATGATATTAAGGCTTCCATCATTGTAGAAGCAGCAAATGGCCCAACCACTCTTGAAGCTACAAAAATTCTTTCAGACCGGGGAATCCTGCTTGTTCCTGATGTTTTAGCAAGCTCAGGCGGTGTAACCGTATCCTATTTCGAATGGGTGCAGAACAACCAGGGGTACTATTGGACTGAAGATGAAGTTACAGAAAAGCTTGAAAAAGTGCTTGTTCAGGCTTTCGATAATGTTTATCAGACTTCACAGCAGAGAAAGGTAAATATGCGTTTAGCTGCTTACATGGTCGGTGCAAGAAAAATGTCTGAAGCCTCCCGATTCCGGGGATGGGTTTAAGTAAAAATAACAGATAATTTTCCCTGAAAAAATCCTTGCACGCTAAGTGCAAGGATTTTTTGCATATATTATCGGGTTGGTCTTGCTTCAGGTTCTCTTTCCAGCTCTTCATTAGGTTTAAAGAGCAGACCCAAATTGATAAGACCTGCGATGCCCACCAGGCCATATATGATTCTGGCTAGGGCTGAATCCTGGCCGCCGAAGATAGCTGCCACAAGATCAAATTGGAAAAATCCGATTAAACCCCAGTTAATAGCGCCAATAATTGTTAGAACCAGTGCAATACGCTGAATGCCACTCATGATGTTTCCTCCTTATAGTATAGGTTCACTATTATGTTGCTGCACGTAAATAAAAAATATTCATTGTACTATTCGTAAAGGGCCACAATGAAGGATAGACGAACATTCTTTTTGCATTAGCTGAAAATTTGAAAGATAATGATGGGGAAAAGGAGATGGTGATATGCAAAATTTTACCTTTTATAATCCGACTAAATTAATCTTTGGGAAAGATCAGCTTTCCCAATTGCAGACTGAAATCCCTCAGTACGGCAAGAAGGTTCTTGTTGTATACGGCGGAGGAAGCATTAAGCAAAATGGATTATATGATAAAGTGATGGCTCAGCTAAATGAAATTGGTGCTGAAGTGTTTGAATTGGCAGGGGTTGAGCCTAATCCAAGAATCTCTACTGTTCGCAAAGGGGTTGAAATCTGTAAAAATGAGGGCGTCGATTTCCTGCTGGCTGTTGGCGGAGGGAGTGTAATCGACTGCACCAAGGCTATCGCTGCCGGTGCTAAATATGATGGCGATGCCTGGGATCTGGTTATCAAGAAAGCTTTTGCTGAAAAAGCTCTGCCGTTTGGAACCGTTCTAACCTTAGCTGCTACCGGTTCTGAAATGAATGCCGGGTCCGTTATTACAAATTGGGAAACAAACGAAAAATACGGATGGGGCAGTCCCGTGACATTTCCTAAATTTTCAATTCTTGATCCTGTTAATACGTTCACAGTGCCAAGAAATCAAACGGTGTATGGAATTGTTGATATGATGTCCCATGTGCTGGAGCATTATTTTCATCTTGAAGAAAATACTGATTTTCAGGATCGCATGTGTGAATCCCTGCTGATTACCATAATGGAGGCAGCTCCTAAACTTCTTGAAGATCTTGAAAGCTATGAGCATCGTGCAGCCATTTTATATTCGGGCACGATGGCGCTGAATGGAATTCTGAATATGGGCTATCGCGGAGACTGGGCAACGCATAATATCGAGCATGCCGTATCGGCTGTTTATGATATCCCTCATGGCGGCGGCCTTGCCATTCTGTTCCCGAACTGGATGAAGCACAATCTGAACGTGAAGCCTGAGCGATTCAAGCAGCTGGCTATCCGTGTATTTAACGTGGATCCCGCAGGAAAAACAGATGAGGAGACTGCGCTTGAAGGCATTGAAAAGCTTCGTGAATTCTGGAGCAGCATTGGTGCACCGTCACGCCTGGCAGATTATGATATCGATGACAGCAAGATCGAATTGATGGCAGATAAAGCGACTGTCAACGGAGAATTCGGCAATTTCGCGAAATTAAACCATGATGACGTGGTTTCAATCTACCGCGCTTCTTTATAAATACCAGGGTGGACTCTGCCATAAGCAGAGTCCTTTTACATTTTTCGCCGAAAAATGACAATCACCATTTGCGCGTAAAAAATATGTCAAAATTGGACACGCTTACATTAGGGGATGATTCTTGATTAACTTTAAGGCTTTCGTTAAAGTGGTATAAGGATGACAGCCAGAATTACTGCAGGCTGTTTAAATTTGAGAAAAATTGGAGGACATTCATGACACACGTTCGTTTTGATTACGCAAAAGCACTTCCTTTTTTTGGTGAACATGAAATTACATATTTGCAGGATGCAGTGAAGGTTGCTCACCACTCCCTTCATGAACAAACTGGAGCTGGCAGCGACTATTTAGGCTGGATCGATCTGCCTTCAAACTACGATAAAGAAGAGTTCTCCCGCATTCAAAAAGCGGCTGAGAAAATTAAGAATGATTCCGATGTTCTTATTGTCATTGGAATTGGAGGCTCCTATCTTGGAGCGCGTGCGGCTATTGAAATGCTTCAGCACAGCTTCTATAATGCACTTTCAAAAGAAAAGCGCGGTACTCCGCAGGTACTGTTTGCCGGCAACAATATCAGCTCTTCTTACATGAAGGATTTAATGGATCTGCTTGACGGAAAAGATTGGTCCATCAATGTGATCTCCAAATCAGGCACAACAACTGAGCCGGCATTGGCTTTCCGTATTTTCCGCAAAATGCTCGAGGAAAAATATGGTGTGGAAGAAGCGCGTAAACGAATCTATGCTACGACCGACAAAGCGAGAGGTGCTTTAAAAACTCTTGCGACAGAAGAAGGCTACGAGTCATTTATTATTCCTGATGATGTGGGCGGCCGCTATTCTGTTCTTACAGCAGTAGGTCTTTTGCCGATAGCTGTCAGCGGTGCAAGCATTGAAGATATGATGAAGGGTGCTGCACAGGCACGAGAAGACTTCAGTAAATCTGAGCTTCAGGAAAATGCAGCCTATCAGTACGCTGCTGTCCGCAATGTTCTCTATAACAAAGGCAAAACGATTGAAATGCTGATCAACTACGAACCAGGACTTCAATATTTTGCAGAGTGGTGGAAGCAGCTGTTCGGTGAAAGTGAAGGAAAGGATCAGAAAGGAATTTTCCCTTCTTCAGCTAACTTTTCCACTGATCTTCATTCATTAGGCCAGTATGTGCAGGAAGGCCGCCGGGATCTTTTTGAAACGGTTATCAAGGTGGAAGAATCACGCCATGAGCTTACCATTGAAGAGGCAGAAAATGATCTTGATGGCCTGAACTACCTTGCTGGTGAGACTGTCGATTTTGTGAATAATAAAGCTTTTGAAGGAACCATGCTTGCACACACAGACGGCGGGGTGCCAAACCTGATCGTCTCCATTCCAAAAATGGATGCCTACACATTTGGCTATCTGGTTTACTTCTTTGAAAAAGCCTGTGCAATGAGCGGCTATCTTCTGGGAGTGAATCCTTTCGACCAGCCTGGTGTCGAAGCATACAAAGTGAACATGTTCGCCCTATTAGGAAAACCAGGATTTGAAGAGAAAAAAGCTGAACTTGAAAAGAGGTTGAAGTAATAGTGAGAAGCGTCTGCCTGCGGGTGGGCGTTTTTTTTATTGGCTAAAATGATGCCGCTGCTAAATCGTATTCATGATATCCCCCATTTTGGAGAAACTAAGCAAAAAGCGAAAAAGGGGATGGATTCAGTGATTGAGATACCTTCAAAAGTGGAAGGAAAGCATTTTGATCTATATAAGCTGGAGCAGGCTTTGAAGCCAATTGGCTATTCAATTGGCGGGAACTGGGATTATGATCACGGTTCTTTTGACTATAAAATTGATGATGAGGTGGGCTACCAGTTCTTAAGGGTCCCATTTAAGGCAATTGATGGGCAGCTTGATGATCCTAGCTGTACGGTGGAAATAGGCAGGCCGTTTCTGCTTTCCCATAAGTACCAGCGCGGTCTTGATGACCACGCTTATACAGGAAATTTCAGCGCCTCCTTTGATCAATTCTCGGAGCCTGTGGATAAGGACGCCAGTTTTCCGAAGGAATTCATTGATCTCGGCAAAGCGCTTGTCGAAGAGCTTGAGTCCATATTAATAAGAGATTAACCGAGTATAACAATCAGCTGGTCCTGCTGAAGAATTTTAAATGGCTGGGGAGGATTAACCAGAGTTTCCTCCCCTCTTTTAACACCTAAAAGGAGGATGCCTTCATTCATGAGCTCTGCACTAAGTTCAGCAAAGGTTTTATTTTCTATTTCTTCCGATGCAGGCTGAAACGTTAATTTTCGTTTATCAAGCTGTCCGAGCAAATCAAGAAAAGAAGTAACGAGCTCCTGGGAAGATATGCTGTTGATCATAACGAAGCTTGTGAGCACATTCGTCTGGACAATTTCATCAGCCCCCGCTCTTTTGGCATTTGCTGCCTGTTCAGAAGTTAATATTTCCACGATACATTGAACATCCCGATTCAACCCTTTGATTGCCAATAAGGTTAAGATTGAATTCATATCAGCATGCAATTCATCTTTATTCTGATCTGCTGTAATGATGACTTTTTGCGCGTCAAATATATTTGCCTTCATGAGGACATCATCTCTGTTAGCGCGTCCCTGAATAAAATGTACATTATTATGGGGAACAGGATTTGATTTTAATGTTTCATCGATTAAAGCAATGGAATGGTTCATCCCATCGCCCCCGAGTGTATTAACGATCTCCCTTGCCCGTTCATTCCAGCCAATCACAACAATATGATTTTTGCCCCGATATTCAACTTTTCCTTCCAGAAAGTCATTCTGCCGGGTCACTGCGGCTGTTGCAAGTGAAATAAAATATGTAGACAGAAAGCCCGCTCCTGTTAAGATAAGCGCAATTCCTATAATGCGCCCGGCAGTGCTTTTCGGATATAAATCTCCAAATCCGACGGTGGAAGCTGTAACCACAGCCCACCAGATCCCATCAAAAAAGGTCGGAAAAGAGGAGGGCTCGATAATATGTATTAATCCGCCAAAAAGAAAGATCACCAACAGGGCAATCAAGAGAATCCTGATTACTAAAGGCAGACGGATGAAACTGTAATAAATGTGCTGAGGCATAAAACATCACTCCTAATAAAAAACCATGGGTGTTAAAAAAAACAGGAAGCAAGAATAAAAAAAAAGCCATGCCAGGTATATACTTAATTAAGTATATCGTCTATTGCACGGCTCAGCAGTTGAATATCCTTTGATATTTCATTTTTCACGTCGTCAATCTCGCACCTTTCATATTCATCCATGAGAAGGGAGAGTTCTCTCTTTAGTATGACAGCCTCGTGTTCAACATCCATGATGACTCCCTCCTTTAGGGGTATAAAGGACTAACAGGCAGTTAGTTAATTTATTTGTAATGTTACAATTATGTTACCCGGATTCTTTACAATTTAAACGGTAAAAACGTCAATTATTAAACAAGAAATTTAGAACGGATATAGTTTACCCTCTTATTTTGCATCTAAACACATTGGCTTTAATGAATAGCTGGCAAGTAAAAAACAAAAAATCCTCGTGGTATACCCGAGGATTCTTAGAGACAGTTCTATTTTCGAATCAAGTTGTAAACCGAGGCCCCTATCAGATCTCCGGCTTCTTTCATCCGCTCGGCACTAATGTGCTCGATGGAATCCAGCGGAGTATGATAATACGGCTCAAGATTGGCTGTGACAGGCTCCCGTCTGATAAAGTTAACAGCCGGGATGCCTGCATCGTGAAAAGAAACATGGTCGGATGCGCCGCGCTGATAAAGTACTAATTCAGAAGGTGTGCCAATGCGCTCTGCAGTAGCAAGAGCGGTTTCTGTTGCAATATTTGCCTGGCCATCAAGGGTATTCATGTAAATCGCAGTTGCATTTTCCCATGCTGTACCTACCATATCCATATTGAAGTTTGCGATGCTCCGCTCTATCTCATTGCCGCTCAGCTGGCTGACATAATGCTTAGAACCAAGAAGCCCAATTTCTTCTGCGCCTACAAATGCGAAACGCAATTCTTTGTCAGAAGGATAACTTTTCAGAACTCTCGCCAGCTCTAGGGCAACAGCAGTACCTGATGCGTTATCGCTTGCCCCTGGAGCAAATGGGACACTATCAAAATGCGCAGAAATGTGGACAATATCAGTTTCTCCGCCTTTATTAGGCTTAGGGTTCTTGATGGCAATAATGTTTTGCGATTTTATGTTTTGAAATCTCTTTACAGTCAGCGTTACCGTTTTGTTTTCTGCCGCAATATCTTGAAGGAGTGCTTCTCCGCTTACTTTCGTTATGCTTCCCACAGGAATAGTATAGGGACCTCCGATTGAGGGATTCATAGGGGCTGGCTGATCCACATTATTGTAAATGAGGACCCCTGCAGCCCTGGCATTTACTGCATTTGAAACTTTTTCAGAGAAAGGGATATCTCCGCGTGAAATGAGTGCTATTTTTCCTGATGCTTCTTCTGAGAAATCAGCTGCCCTGCCTAATCCGGCATCATATAATTCAGATGTAATTCCTTCTTCAGGCGTCGATCCTGACCCGGAAGGAATGGTTACAAGAACCTCCTTCAGATCACTGGTATGCAAACCTCCAGCCATTTTATCAGGAATGCTGAACTCTTGTGTATCGACTGTGTAGCCATATGACTCAAGGCGTTTGCGAATGAAATTTGCTGCTTCGTTTTCCGCTTCCGTTCCTGCAACCCGAGGCCCGATGGTTTCTGATAAATACCTGACATCCTCCATCATGCGAGCTGCATCTACCCTTGCGATTACCTTCTGATCAAACGATTTTGAGCCTGGATTTTCTGCCTGGCTTTGTGCTGCCTCAGCACTCTGCACAAATTGAACAGGCACCCCATACATGCTTGAAGCTGTCAGAACCGCTGCAAGCATGACAGAAGATGCTTTCTTTCCAACTTTCATCTTTTATTCCCCCTCGGCTAGTAGTCCAGCTATATGTATTCGCTTACATAACTCTGCTTCCTTTTATCAAAGGGTAAAACGAATCGATTATCCTAGCAGTTTTATTAATAATGGGAGAAAAGGAAGATATTAACTTTTTGGGTTCAGGGAAATGGCAGCTGTAAAGTACTATATCTAAGATTCATACTTTTTTAGTCATGACTTTTGGAGGACTCCGGTGGCTTGTTATCGCTTCTCTTTTAGAAAATACAGGTCTTTCGACTATCGAAACTCAAGTGATTTTAATCTATTCTGAAAATTATAAAGTTTATATAAGGGAGGATCTTTTATGAAAAAAGCTGCTTTAAAAGTGTTCATAACTTCAGCTATCGCTTTCCCGCTGATTGCCGGCGGGGCTTTGCCTTCAATTGGTAAAGACAGCCACAGCAGCATTGCCTCAGCTGAAACACAGATTAAAGTCGAAAATGGCATGACGCAGCCCGTTTTTTCCCTGGACGATGCCATTGTCGAAAGGATTTTTGTTGAAACAGACACTGACAGTGATCGGGATGGAAAGATGGATCGGGTACGTGCAGATATTATTAGGCCAAAAGAAACAGAGGAAGGGTTAAAGGTTCCAGTTATTTATGAAATGAGCCCTTACCGTTCCGGAATTAAAGGTGTCCCGGTTTATGATGTGGATACAGAACTTAACACTGTGCCTGGAAAAGGGAAAGACAAGGGGGAAAAAGGAAAACCGCAGGCTAATCTCCCGGGGTATTATGATGATTATTTTGTGCCCAGAGGCTATGCGGTTGTTCTGGCGGAAAGTGTAGGGACAGGCCTTTCTGACGGCTGCCCTACAACCGGGGATGAACATGAAATCCTTGGAACACGGGCTGTAATTGATTGGCTGAATGGAAGAACAAAAGCTTTCAATGCAGAGGGACAGGAAATAAAAGCTGATTGGTCAACAGGAAACGTTGGGATGACAGGAGTTTCCTATAACGGAACACTGCCAAATGCTGTGGCTGCCACTGGAGTGGAAGCCCTTAAAACAATTGTGCCCATTGCTGCAATCAGCAGCTGGTATGACTATTATCGTTCAAACGGTGCTGTGATTGCGCCAGGGGGGTATCAGGGTGAAGATGCGGATAATATGGCGGAAGCGATTTTAACCAGGAAAAGCCCTGAAGCATGCAGCAATGTCATAAAAGAATTAACGGAAGGCCAGGACAGGGAAACCGGGGATTATAATGAATTCTGGAGTAAAAGAGATTATACCAAGGATGCTGATCAAGTAAAAGCAAGTGTCTTTATTGTCCATGGATTAAATGACTGGAATGTTAAAACAAAGCATTTTTCAGATTGGTGGCAGGCACTTGGCGAGAATGATGTTCCAAGGAAAATGTGGCTTCATCAGGGCAGCCATTCCAGCCCCTACAGCTTTAGACGTGATGTATGGCTTCCGACTTTAAATAAATGGTTTGATTACTGGCTGTATGATATAAAAAATGATGTCATGGATGAACCAATGGTTGACATTCAAAGAGAGGATAAGACATGGCATACAGAGGCAAGCTGGCCGGCTAAAGGAACCTCAGGAGCAAAATTGCATTTTAAACCGGCTTCCGATGGAGGCGGCAGCTTAGAATTGCAGCCTGTACCAAATAAGAACAAGAAAAACCAGCATTTTGTGGACGATGCAGCAATAAAGGCTGAAGAGCTGGCTTTGAATCCGGATTCTGCATTGGCTAATAGGCTTGTCTATTTGACTCCGCCTTTAGAAAACGATATTCGCATGAGCGGAACGCCAGAGGTTCAAATTCGTGCAAGCATAGACCGTAAAACAGCCAACCTAACAGCCCTCCTTGTTAAATATGGGGAAGGAAAGCCGGAAATTGTTACAAGAGGGTGGATGGATCCTCAAAACCTTCACAGCGAAGATAGATCCACCGGGCTTACACCGAACCGTGAATATACATTTACATGGGATATGCAGCCTGATGATTATGTGTTTAAAAAAGGTGATCGTCTGGGAGTAGTTGTTTTATCAAGCGATTATAACTATACAATCAGGCCAAAGGCAGGCGCGAAAATAACCATCGATCCGGAAAGAAGCCATATAATGCTTCCTGTGCAGGGTGGAGTTAAAGCATTTAAGTAGAAAATAGAGGGATCATTTCTTGGTCCCTCTTTTCTATTTTAATAGACTATTTTAGGAAAATAGTAGCATTGCCACAATTGATCTATTTGAATTAAAATAAGTTTTATCTCATAAATATACAAAAAAGTGCATCTGGAGGTACATAATGAATAAAAAGAAAGTTTTTTCAGGAGTTCTGGCAGCAAGTATTTTGGCATCTGTTCCATTAAGTTCCGCTCATGCCGTTAGTCCGAAGTGGGTCAATGTTAATGTGTCAGAGGAAAAAGACGGAAGTTTATTCAATAGCGAAAACTACGACTTTATGAAATTCTCAGTAATAGGGACAAAACTTGCAGAAATTGAAAAACAGTCTAATAGAGTGAAGGTGGAGGTAAAGGGAACTTCCGCTGATGGAAATCCACTCTATGTTGTCACCATTGCTGACCCTGGTGCACACGGCAAGTTCGGCAAATTTCAGGCTTTAAGAAAGCAAATGTTCAAAAATCCTGAAAAAGCCCAGGATTGGATAGCAAAAAATCAGGACTTTAAAGTCCCAATCATGATCAATGGATCGATCCATGGCACAGAGTTTGTGGGAAGCGATGCAGTCATGCAGCTGATTGAACGTTTTGCCACGCAGAATGACGAGGAGACAAAGGAAATTCTGGACAATAACATTCTAATTTTTAATGTGGTGCAGAACCCGGATGGCCGTGTGGATGCAACCCGTTTTAACGGTGAAGGAATTGATTTGAACCGTGACTTTATTACGCAATCACAGCCTGAAACGCAGGAGACGGTATCTTTAATTAAAGAGTGGAACCCGATGGTATTCCTTGATACTCACGGGTATGTGAAAAATTATGCGCCAAACAAACAGGGGTTGATTGAACCTTGTACACCGCCTTATAATCCAAACTATGAGTATGATTTATACCAAAAATGGGCTAATGATCAGGCGGCAGCTATGGAAGCTGAAATTATGGGGGACAAGGCTCTCTACACAGGCGCTCTTTATCAGAAAATGGAAGGCACCTATATTCCTCAGCGGGATGATTCAGCAGGCTGGGATGATTACCCGCCGATTTTCACACCGATGTACGCCATGTACCATGGTGCTTACGGCCATACGCTTGAAGCTCCGACAAATGATGAAGATGGCGTACGCTGGATGTACAATGCCATTATGGGAGCATTAAAATATGCAACAGGAAATAAGGACGAAATGATTACCGATCAAATTGAAATGTTTAAACGCGGTATTAACTTTGATCACCCTTTCCATGAAGAGGGGTATTTCCCAAAAGCGTACGTCCTGCCAGTGAATGAGAATGATCCAACAGTAACAAATAAGGCTGTGAATCATTTAATTAAGAATGATATCGAGGTTGAACAGGCTTCACAAGCCTTTACATCTGACGGAAAGACCTATCCGAAAGGCACTTACATTGTACCGATGGATCAGGCAAAGGCTGGCCTGGCAAACACCATGCTTTGGGATGGTGAGGACATAACTGATGATACACCTGCCATGTATGATATTTCTGCCTGGAGTCTTCCTGAGCTATGGGGCTTTGAAGCGATCGCAGTAAAAAGTGATGTAAAGGCAGCTGCTTCGAAAGTAAATAATGTAAAAGAACAGGGCTCAATCAGCGGAAAAGGTCCTTATATTATTCCAAACAGCTCAGTGAAAGCAGTTCAGCTCGTGAACACACTTCTTAAGCAAGGGGTAATGGTTAAACGAGACAGTAAAGGTAACTTCTACGCTGAGGAATCAGCAAATGCCATTTCAGCAGCTGTTAAGGATTCTGGCCTTAGGATTACTTCCGGGAAGGTTCCCGCTGAAGCTAAGGCAATTAGCGAAGTAAGCGTAGCCATCTTAAAAGATGGGGGCATGAACAAGGCACAATCTCATTCAGGAACAAAACTGGCACTTGAAAGATTAGGCTTTAGTGTCACGGAATTAACTCCATCAGAAGTAGCGAATAACGGTCTTGCCTCACATGATGTTTTTGTTTACAGCGGAACGGAAAATTTAATTTCTTTGAATTTAAGCAATGCCAATAAAGAATTTGGCCTTAAAAATCAGGAAGAGCTGGCTGCATTTAAAGCATATGCAGAAAGGTTCGTTTCTGAAGGCGGAAAATATATTGCTGTAGGCGCCGGTGCTTCCCGTGCCACAAAGACTCTTGGCCTGACTGACGATGTTATTAATACTGGAGGGTCCAACAGCAATGGAATCATTAAGGTAGAGTATAAAGGCATTGGCGCATCAGCAGGCTACACTGGGGATGACCTGGGATTTGTTTACCCTCCAGTCTGGTATACTGGCACAGAAAATGATGAAGTGCTGGCAGCCATTGCTGATGAAGAAAATTTCTTTGTTGCCGGACACTGGAAAAATCGCAGTGCAGCACAGGGACAGGCTATCATGGTAAAAGAGCAGGATAAGGATGTTACACTAATCGGACTTGAAGCGGGCTTCCGGGATCACACGGATTATCTCTTCCGGTTGCTTTCAAACTCTATTTTTGAGGAGTAATTAGTTTTCCGCGGCCGAATCATTTGACTAATATATGCATAAAACATATAATTAAGCTAACAAAATAGTTCGGATTCTTCCTAAAGGGGAGTAGCTTTCAAGTAGAGTCGTCAATACGGGATGTTAAATCTCCGGCTTTACTGGCAGCAGATGTTGCTTGCGAGACCTTTACCATTTATTTGGTAAGGTCTCTTTTGTTTTTAAGGCGCTGAGACCAATAAATGGCTCTGTGCCTTTTATTTTTTGGGGAGAGTCTGGAACAGGGAGGTTTAATAATGAAACTGTATCATCAGCTTGCAGGCAGTGTGAAATTTTCAAGAAGCCTTAATTGGACCAGACTTCTTGAAAAGGACGACAGACTGGAATTTATTGGGGCAGGGAGAAGTGCCTTCGCTTTTAGGCTTAAAGAAACCAATCTTGTATTAAAAGTCTTTTTTCCGGAATTTAAAAGAATTGCCAGGGAAGAAGCGGAGATTTACAGGGCATTGCCTGACCATCCATACTATCCCTCTTTATATGGCTCTGGAGATAACTATATTGTAATTGATTATGTGCAGGGGCTGACTCTGTTTGATTGTCTTGCGCAGGGGGTACCGATAAAGGAGGAGACAATAAGACAAATTGATGAAGCCTTAAAACTTGCGAGGGAAAGCGGGCTAAACCCCTCGGATATTCATCTGCGCAACATTATTCTTACAGAGGATGGGCATATTAAAATCATTGATGTTGCCCGATTTAAGCAAACGAAAAATTGTTCACAGTGGGACGACTTAAAGCATGCATTCTATAAATTTTACAGAAGAAAATATTTTCCAAAGAAGATCCCTGTATTAATTATGAATACAATTGCGGCTCTTTATAAAAAGCGAATTGTTCGTTTGGGTTCTTAAACAGTTCATTTGATAACGCATTTTTCTTTTGAAATAATAAAGGCCATAAAAACAGAAAGGGGCAGGTATCCATGAAGGTTCTTATCGTCGGAGCAAACGGGCAAATTGGAAAGCAGCTGGTCAAGCTTATCAAAGAAGGGGATAAACATACAGCAAGAGCTATGGTCAGAAAAGAAGAGCAGGTCCGCCAGTTTGAAGATATGGGTGTGGAAACGGTACTAGCAAGCCTTGAAGGAACAGTTGATGAACTGGCTGAAGCAGCCAAAGGCTGCGATGCGATTGTATTTACTGCAGGTTCAGGCGGAAATACCGGATATGACAAAACGCTGCTTATTGACCTTGACGGAGCGGCAAAAACAATTGAAGCGGCGGAGAAGGCTGGTGTGGACCGGTTTATTATGGTGAGTGCTATTCAGGCAAATAATCGCGATAAGTGGAGTGAAACAATCAAGCCTTATTATGCGGCGAAGCATTATGCCGACAGATTTCTGGAAAACAGCAGATTGAACTACACAATCGTACGTCCGGGAGGCCTGACAAATGACCCGGGAACCGGCAAAATTAAAGCAGCGGAAAACTTGGATCGGGGCTTCATTCCCCGTGAGGATGTAGCTAAAACCCTTTATGCTCTGCTGGATAAAGAAAATACCTTTAAGCAGGCATTCGACCTGGTATCAGGCGATGAAGATCCAGAAGCGGCAGTGAAAAATATATAACTCTTTCCCGGTGTGTATGCACCGGGACTTTTATTGGCAAAAAAGAATAAATATGACGGGTTTGAAACAGATTAATAAGAAAAACAGGAGCCGGCTCAATGGATAAAAAATAGGCAAAACAAGTATTTGCAGAAGAAGAAATCCCTATACCCAAGGGATTTGGCGACGAAGATGTAAATTTGGACGCCCCTCCTCTTTTTACGGAATTTACAAGTTAAATAATTAAATAATCTGCTGAAACTTGCCATTGGCTAATTCCAATGTCCTTTTCGTTTTAATTGACGCTTAAAAGGGAATAGGGAGCTGTAAAAGGAATGTTTCACAAATGTTGTTTAAGTGTCACAGCTTTTAGGCTGGAACTGTGGAATAATGTGATGTAGTGAGCATTCAAGAGGAGTGAGTGAATGTATAAAAAACAGGAACGCATATTGATGTGGCTTGCTTTTACAGTGGCTATCATTATGGGGCTTTCTTTTATCGGACGCATTTTTGCAGGATAGGAAAAGGAGAATGTTAAATGGGAAATGAAGAATCAGTTTTTTTCAGCCGTGTCTTAACAGAGCTGACATTATCCTTCCATATCATTTACGCAACCATTGGTGTCGGCATCCCGCTCATGATTATGATTGCGCAGTGGGTGGGAATCAAAAAGCAGGATGAACATTATATTCTGCTCGCTAGAAGATGGACGCGCGGTTTTGTCATTACCGTGGCTGTCGGAGTTGTTACCGGTACTGCCATCGGCCTGCAGCTCTCATTGCTGTGGCCTAACTTTATGGAACTCGCAGGCAATGTCATTGCGCTGCCTCTGTTTATGGAGACATTTGCTTTTTTCTTTGAAGCGATCTTCCTCGGGATCTATCTTTATACTTGGGATCGGTTTGAGAATCAGAAGAAGCATTTGCTTTTATTAATCCCGGTCGCAATTGGGGCATCATTCTCAGCTATTTTCATTACAATGGTAAATGCCTTTATGAACGCACCGCAGGGCTTTGATATTGTGAATGGCCAGCTTGTTAATATTAACCCGGTACTGGCGATGTTCACGCCTGCCATGCCGACAAAGGTTGCGCATGTGCTATCCACTGCCTATATGACATCAGCGTTTGTTCTTGCATCAATAGGTGCTTATCGTCTTTTAAAAGGATCGAATCATATTTACCATAAAAAGGCATTGATGCTTACAATGAAAATCGGATTGATTTTCTCGATCGCTACAGCGGTAATTGGTGACTTCTCGGGAAAATATCTTGCGGAATACCAGCCTGAAAAACTGGCTGCGGCTGAGTGGCATTTTGAAACAGAAGAAGGGGCACCTTTAATGCTATATGGGGTTCTTGATGACGGTGAAGTGAAATATGCAATTAAGATTCCATATGCACTAAGCATTCTTGCACACAGCAATCCGAATGCAGAAGTGATCGGGCTCGATCAATTTCCGGAAGATGAAATTCCGCCGCTTTATATCCATTATTTATTTGACCTTATGGTGACCATTGGCATGTGGATGACGGCACTATCACTCATCTATGTCTTAGGCACCTGGTTTAAAATGCGCTTTGTTGCGGCGAAATGGTTCCGCTGGCTGATCGTTCTTGGCGGGCCATTATCGATCATTGCGATTGAAGCGGGATGGTGGTTTGCGGAAGTGGGCCGGCAGCCGTGGATTCTCCGGGGCATTATGCGTACTGAAGATGCTGCCACTTCAAGCGGCCAGGTAGACCTTATGCTTCTGCTGTTTGCAGGCTTATATCTCGTGCTGGCAATCGGAAGCATCATTGTCCTCACCAGAATGTTCCGCAAAAATCCGGTCGAGCAGGAGTTGGCCGACCGTGAGCTGGAGAAAGAAGGTGAGCTTCGATGACGCTTGAGATCCTCGGAATTTCCGTCTTATGGCTGTTTCTATTCGGCTATGTCATCGTTGCTTCTATTGACTTTGGGGCAGGATTTTTCAACGCATACAGTCTGTTCCGCGGAAAGCATCATATTTTAACGCGAATTATACAGCGCTATTTATCACCGGTTTGGGAAGTTACAAATGTGTTCCTGGTGTTCTTCTTCGTTGGCATTGTCGGATTCTTCCCAAAAACTGCCTACTATTATGGAACGATCCTGCTGGTGCCGGCAAGCATTGCGGTAGTCCTGCTTGCCATTCGCGGTTCATATTACGCTTTTACCACCTACGGCGGACTTAGACAAAAAAGATGGACCTATCTGTACGGGCTTTCAGGTCTTTTCATTCCTGCATCCCTGTCCATTGTCCTGACCATTTCAGAAGGCGGATTCGTTAGTGAACGTTCAGCGGGACTGGAGCTTGACTATTGGACATTGTTCACCAGCCCGCTGACATGGAGTATTGTTGTGCTGAGTATAACAGCAGTACTATATATATCAGCAGTGTTCCTGACCTGGTATGCCAATAAAGCAAACGATGAACCGGCCACAGAACTGCTGAGAAAATACGCTCTTATTTGGGCGTTGCCTGCTATCGTAACAGCGACAGGCATCATTGTCGAACTGAGGGACCACAACCCTGAGCATTTCAGCAGATTAATGGACCTGTGGTGGCTGTTCGGCATCTCATTCATCTTGTTTGCGGGGACTGTTTATCTAATATGGAAGAGAAGGTACTATGGACTTGCTTTCGGGCTACTGACAGGGCAATTCTTTGTAGCGTTCTTTGCCTACGGAATCTCGCATTATCCGTATCTGCTTTATCCCTACCTGACCATTTATGATGGTTTCACAAACGAAGCTATGGCCATCGCCCTAGTCATTGCCTTTATAGCAGGATTGGGATTGCTGCTGCCGTCACTTTATCTGCTGCTCAGGCTGTTTCTTTTCAATAAAGACTATGTTCAGGGAAAGCGTGACGACCATGCATAGGAGGGGAGAATCATGGCGGAATTTGTAATGTTTTATGCGCCGTTTATCGTAATCTTTGGTTCCATCGCTGCGGCTTTTTGGCTGGCGGGGAAGGATGAAAGAGTGGAGGAATAACAAGTAATTGAGATAAAAAAGCTGCAGGGCCTATTTTAGCCTTGCAGCTTTTTCTAAATTATGGAGAATAGGGGGCTCGAACCCCTGACCTCAACGCTGCCAGCGTTGCGCTCTCCCAGCTGAGCTAATCCCCCAGGTGGTGGTACAAGAAAAATTATAACCACATCGGGGCTATCTTGCAAGAGGAATTATTAAAAAATTTACTGCATACTATCGATTTCCATGCACTGTACTCCAGGAATACTTGATACACTGTAATATACATCAGTGGTTCTCCTTTTATAGTCCACCCCAACAATCAGCTGAACGAGATGGAGGTGTTCATCCTCCAGATCTTTGATTCGGATGTGTTTTATAGATATATCAAGATCTTTAATTGCAGGTATGATGTCGGCGATGGTTTCTTTATTCCTAACCTTCAGCTGCAGGTTGATTTCTTTTTCTCTTAAACGGCGGGGGCCAATTAAGCCCATAATAAATGGGATCACCTCCACTGATATGATCAGGAGAGCCACTCCCGCCATGGCTTCAATGTAAAACCCGGCCCCCACCGCAATTCCGATTCCTGCTGCCCCCCAAATTAATGCGGCTGTTGTAAGACCCGAAATGCTGTCATTTCCCCGCCTTAATATAACGCCTGCACCCAAAAACCCGATTCCGGAAACAATTTGTGCAGCTAAACGCAGAGGATCCATCGTTATATTGATGTCATCATTGCCGGGAAACATATAAGCCGACTCTATAGACACAATAGTCAGCAGGCAGCTTACTATGGAAATTACTAAACTGGTCTTTAGGCCGACGGGCTTTCTTTTTAATTCTCTCTCCAGGCCGATAACAAGACCCAGGACTGCTGAAATCCCCAGCTTCATTAATATTTCTATCTCTAAACTGCTCATAATATCTCCCGCTTTTTAAAAGTATTATATATCCAAAATAGGATCTAATAAAACCGTAGTAAAAGTTTGGCTGTACGTTGTAAAATGAAATATACCCTAATTATTAGGAAACCGAAACAAGGAGTATAAAAAATGTCTAATACAAAAATAAACCCTTATGTTGTCCTGGCAATTGGCGTCGTTTCTGTCTCTACTTCGGCAATATTGGTGAAGGTATCCAGCGCACCATCGGGAGTCATTGCTTTTTACAGATTATTTTTTTCTGTTCTTTTCATGTTGCCTGTGTTCCTTATAAAGTATGTTCCCGAACTTCGTCTTATTACAAGGCGGGATTGGATCTTTTCCATTATTGCCGGTGTGTTTCTTGCCTTCCATTTTATTCTTTGGTTTGAGTCGCTGAACTACACCTCTGTAGCCAGTTCTACAGTTCTTGTGACTCTTCAGCCCCTTTTTGCGTTTGCAGGTACATATTTCTTTTTTAAAGAAAAGTTTACCTGGAAAGCAATATTAAGCGGGCTTCTCGCAATTGTGGGCAGTATTATTATCAGCTGGGGAGATTTTCAAATCAGCGGGACTGCTTTGTTCGGGGATATACTTGCAATCATTGCCTGCGCCCTGGTAACAGCCTACTTAATGTTTGGGCAAACAGTCAGAAAAAGGATGTCACTCGTTACCTATACTTTTGTTGTCTACAGTATAAGTACTGTTACATTGTTATTCTACGTGTTAATGGTTAATGAACCTTTAATCCCATATGGAACCAGTGACTGGGTATATTTTATATTGCTGGCTCTAATTCCAACCCTGCTTGGACACACATTATTTAATTGGTCACTTAAATGGCTAAGCACCTCAACTATTTCTATGGCCATCTTATTTGAGCCGGTAGGTGCTGCAATTCTAGCTTATTATTTGCTTCATGAGTCGATTATATGGACACAAGTTCTTGGTGGAACAGTGGTAATTGGAGGAATAACTATCTTCTTATTAGATGAGAGAAGGATTCGGATGAAAGAATTGAAGAGAAAAACAACTGTTTCCGGATAAATGGGAGCTGTCTATAGGTATATTAGTGAAAAAATCTCCCTGAAAGAGGGAGATTTTTTTATCTGAATACATAGGTCAGAGCTGAAAAAATAAATGCAGCTGTAACAGAAAAGATGAAGGTGCCTCCATAGACCTCTTCATCTGAGTTTGCAATTTTAATTCCCTCTGCATAAGCATAAGCAAACAAAAATACGGCCATGATTACTGATAGGTATAGTGCTGCGGTTTCCAGTCTGATTCACACCTTCCGTATAAAGTAGAGTTAATAGATATTATGAAAATTAACTCAAACTATTACTATTTCTTCTTTATACTGGCTATATTTTATTTTTGAGTTTGTATTTAAATAAGCAGTTATTTGAAATTTTTTATAAATTTACTATTCTGTATGGATGCTTTTAAAACTGTGGAAAAGTGAACAAAGTTATCCACATGCTGTGTGTAACTTTGTTGACAACTGTAATAATAAGTATCTTACAGTGGATAAGTATGTGGGCATGTCTGATAAAGCTTTCGAATAATATGTTATTGATATAACTTATTCTTAAAAGTTCAAGTTAAATACGCATTAATTTGATTTGTAGAACATGCACCTATTATGAGATCTGGTTGCAGATCAATTAGATTATCTGCCGCTTTATTAAAGGTACTCTCTAATGGATTGATTCCAAATCGATCATCTAATAGAGAAGAGATAAATAACAAAAATGCATCAAAGATATAAAGATAAATATTTTTGAAAAATTATATTGCAAACATTTAATGAGTCATGGTATATTAATTCTTGTCCTTAACAAGGTAAGTTGAACAAAGGAAAACATTTGAAAAAAGTTGTTGACTTGTTCATGGATAACATGTTATATTAGTAAAGTCGCTTCTGGGCGATAAGGTAAAATGTAACAAGAG
>NZ_BCUY01000056.1 GCF_001591465.1 Cytobacillus firmus NBRC 15306 | reverse complement strand
AAAATGAGGGAGGGAATCTTGTGGAGGACAAATTAAAGACGTTTTATTTAACCACTCCAATTTATTATCCTAGCGGAAATTTACATATAGGGCATGCCTATACAACTGTTGCCGGTGATGCAATGGCGCGCTACAAGCGCATGCGCGGCTTTGACGTTATGTACCTGACAGGAACGGATGAACATGGACAGAAGATTCAGGAAAAGGCAGCAGAAAAAGGGGTAACACCGCAGCAGTACGTAGATGAAATTGTCGCCGGCATCCAGGATCTCTGGAAGAAGCTTGATATTTCCTATGATGACTTTATCCGTACTACTCAGGACAGACATAAGCAGATCGTAGAAAAAATCTTCGCCCAGCTTGTAGAACAGGGCGATATCTACCTTGGTGAATATGAAGGCTGGTACTGTACACCATGTGAGTCTTATTACACAGAACGCCAGCTTGTAGATGGAAACTGCCCTGACTGCGGACGTCCCGTTCATAAAGTAAAAGAAGAATCCTATTTCTTTAAGGTAAGCAAATACGCTGACAGACTTCTGCAGTATTATGAAGAAAATCCATCTTTCATACAGCCTGAGTCCCGAAAGAATGAAATGATCAATAACTTCATTAAACCGGGCCTTGAGGATTTGGCGGTATCCAGGACCACTTTTGACTGGGGAGTAAAAGTGCCGAATAATCCAAAGCATGTTGTGTATGTATGGATTGATGCACTATCGAATTACATCACAGCGCTTGGCTATGGAACCGATGATGATTCCAAGTATCTGAACTACTGGCCTGCAGATGTTCACCTGGTTGGAAAAGAAATTGTGCGCTTCCATACGATTTACTGGCCAATCATGCTGATGGCTTTGGATGTGCCTCTGCCGAAAAAGGTATTTGCTCATGGATGGCTTTTGATGAAGGACGGTAAAATGTCCAAATCGAAGGGAAATGTAGTGGATCCTGTTACCCTTATTAACCGTTATGGCCTGGATGCACTGCGCTATTACCTGCTTCGCGAAGTGCCATTCGGCGCAGACGGAGTATTTACACCGGAAGGTTTTGTGGAAAGAATCAACTTTGATCTTGCCAACGATTTAGGCAACCTTTTAAACCGTACGATTGCGATGGTGAATAAATACTTTGACGGTGTCATTCCGGCATATGAAGATTCAGACGGAGAGTTCGACCAGCAACTGCTGCAAATGAACCGTGAGACGGTTTTCAAATATGAGGAAGCAATGGAAAAAATGGAGTTCTCTGTTGCCTTATCTTCCGTGTGGCAGCTTGTCAGCAGAACGAATAAATATATAGATGAAACACAGCCTTGGACTCTGGCCAAAGAGGAAGAGAAGAGGGAAGAGCTTGCAAGTGTAATGGCGCATCTAGCGGAATCCCTGCGCAGAATCGCGGTGCTTCTGCAGCCATTCCTGACACATACGCCGAAGGAAATCTTCACACAGCTTAATGTAAATGAAGAAGCATTAACATCCTGGGAAAGTCTTGAGACATTCGGCCTGATTCCTGAAGGCACAAAGGTATTAAAGGGAGAACCAATTTTCCCTCGCCTGGATATTACAGAAGAAGTTGAGTTCATTAAAACAAAAATGCAGGGATCTGCTGCTCCTAAAGAAGAAGCGAAGCCCGAAGCAAAAGCAGAGGAAAAGCCGGATAGCGAGGAAATCTCAATCGATGACTTTATGAAGGTCGATTTAAGAGTGGCCCAGGTCATTGGGGCAGAACCGGTGAAAAAAGCTGATAAGCTTCTGAAATTACAGCTGGATCTTGGCTATGAAAAACGCCAGGTCGTTTCCGGAATTGCTAAATTCTATAAGCCGGAAGAACTGGTCGGCAGAAAAGTCATCTGTGTAACCAATTTAAAGCCTGTTAAACTTCGCGGCGAGCTTTCAGAAGGAATGATTTTAGCAGGAGGAAAAGACGGCGAACTTTCACTTGCCACAATTGCTGAATCTCTTCCACTAGGTGCAAGGGTAAAATAATATTATTTATTTTTCCTGTTAAACATAAAAACATAGAAGTGTTAAGCGTATACCGTAAGCATTTCTATGTTTTTTATTTTTGGGAAAAATTATTCTTGGAAAGTAATTTCTGGTTGGTTTATCTAATTGGAACCATTTTGGCAGAAAAGTCATTTTGTTACACCACTGACATAATAGTAATAGAAAAATAATATGAAGGAAAAGGAGTTTTTTGATGTTTTTCGACACACACGCTCATCTTAATGCCGAACAATATAACGAAGATTTACAAGAGGTGATCGACCGGGCCCTTAGTGAAGGAATTTCCAACATTGTAGTCGTTGGGTTTGACCGTCCAACTATTGAAAAAGCGATGGAGCTGACTGAGAAATACGATTTCATCTACGCCAGTGTGGGCTGGCATCCGGTGGATGCCATCGATATGACAGAGGAAGATTTACAATGGATTGAAGAGCTTTCCAGTCATCCAAAAGTGGTGGCACTGGGAGAAATGGGTCTGGATTATTATTGGGACAAGTCCCCGAAGGATATTCAGCAGGAAGTCTTCCGAAAGCAGATCCGTCTGGCGAAAAAAGTCAAGCTTCCCATCGTCATCCATAACCGTGACGCTACAGCCGATATAGTCGAAATCCTCAAGGAAGAAGGCGCGGGAGAAGTAGGCGGAATCATGCATTGCTTCAGTGGCAGCCCGGAAATTGCCCAAGAGTGTGTGGATATGAATTTTTACATTTCCCTTGGCGGTCCGGTGACCTTCAAAAACGCAAAAAAACCAAAGGAAGTAGCAGATGTTATTCCGCTTGAAAAGCTATTGATTGAAACAGACTGCCCATATCTGACCCCTCATCCACACAGAGGAAAACGGAATGAACCCAGCTATGTCAAATTGGTAGCAGAGCAGATTGCAGAAATAAAAGGACTTTCAACAGAAGAAGTTGCACAGGCAACCACTGAAAATGCAAAAAAATTATTCGGCATAAACTGATAGCTCATTTTGTCGAAGCCTGTGGGAACTTGTCCAAATTTTTTCTAATTCTAAAAAGTTCTACATGTCTCCTTCTTCTCATAGGATAACCATGTCGATAAGTCTCTCTTTCCTTTCATCCGGTTTTTTTGCATAATAGGAAATACGTTTACGGAAGTGCTTGCCAATTACTAGAAAAAAGTTAGCTGGACAATTAGAAAAAGGTGCTGTTTTAGCACCCCTGCTGATCGAACGGAGGGCGTTTGCTGCTGATTGGGGAGAGTGAAAGATGAGGGCCGGAAGCCTGAAGTCTTGAGGGGAATTCCGAAAATCGCTCCCGATTGCTGAGCGTCTGGTCAGCCGGAAAACAAAGGATTTCCAGATGTGAAAATTTCCTAAATCAGAAAAAGGAGGAATTTTCACATGGATGTGGAAAAGTATAAATCCAAGGCAAGCATGACTGAAAACAGGACATTTGCAAGAAGGCATGCATAGAAGGGAACTATCATTCATACATAGAGATAGAGTGCAGTTCTAAGAATACAGGCAAAAAAGCTCAATGCCTGCATTCTTCCAGCCTTTCGGAAGCTGGAAAATTGAAAGAGTTGACAGTCGGCAAGATACTCTATATAATCACTCCGAGAGAAAAGGAGGCGTTTTTCATCGTGATTCAAAACATGAAAAACCTGTTATCCAAGTCTTTGAGTAAAAAGAAATTGGCCATTTTTTCTGCTAGTTTAGTAGTTTTTGCTGCTGCCTGCGGTTTCATTGCATATGAAACGACAAAGAAAACAGTAGCACTGACAATAGACGGCCAAGAGAAAGTCATCAAAACACATGCTGCAACGATTCAAGATATATTCGATGATCTAGATATTTCACTCCGCTCAGAAGATTATGTGTTTCCCTCGGTAAACACAGAGGTGAAGGACAATACAAAAGTTGTCTATGAACCGGCTAAACAGGTGAAAGTTGTAACAGATAACGAGAAGAAAACGATTTGGACGGCTGCAAAGACGGTCGGGGACGTTTTAAAAGAACAGAATATTACGCTGACTGAACATGATAAGGTTCAGCCAAAGCCAGAGGATACAATTAAAAACAACTTGGAAATTCAAGTAGAGAAGGCATTCGCTTTAACGCTGAATAATGGCGGCAAAGAGAAGCAGGTTTGGTCAACTTCGACTACGGTCGCTGACTTTTTATCACAGCAGGGAATCAAGATCAATGATTTAGACCGCGTTGAACCAAAGTTGGAAGAGACAGTCAAAGCCAATGACAAAATAAAAGTCATTCGAGTTGAAAAAGTCACCGATGTAGTGGAAGAACCAATTAATTTCGCAGTTGTGACAAAGAAGGATAATAGCTTGACTAAGGGCACTGAAAAAGTGATGAATGCTGGAAAGAAAGGCCTTAAGACGAAAGAGTATGAAGTCGTCCTGGAGAATGGCAAAGAAATTTCCAGAAAGCTGATCAGTGAAAAGCAAGTGAAAGAGAAGCAGGATAAAGTCGTTGCTGTCGGAACAAAGGTGGCTGCAGCAACACAGGTCGTTTCCCGCGGAACAAGCAGCAAGGCAAGCGGTAAAGAAATATATGTATCGTCAACTGCCTATACTGCCAATTGCAGCGGATGCTCAGGCAAAACCGCTACCGGCTTGGACCTGCGTGCCAATCCGGGTGCTAAGGTCATAGCGGTTGATCCAAGTGTCATTCCCCTTGGAACGAAGGTCTATGTGGAAGGCTATGGCTATGCCGTTGCAGCTGATACAGGCGGCGCGATTAAAGGAAACAAAATCGATGTATTCTTCTCCTCCAAATCAGAAGCTTACAAGTGGGGAAGGAAAACTGTAAAAATTAAAATATTGAATTAAATATTATGATGCAGGGGCTTCCCCTGCATTTTTTATTTCATTGCAGAGAAGGTTAATGGATAACATTTTTCATTTTCGCGCCGGTTCATATATAATAAGAACTATTCTTTATAAATATATTCTTCTTACATCTATTTAGACGAATTACATTACAGAAATGTTTCAAGTTTTTTTCAATTTTTTAATATTTTTTTACTTGAATAGAAGTTTTTAATAATGAACATCGATAACTGTCTAGCGCAAACAGCCTGCCCCCCTCGAGGAGCCGGGGGAGCAAGACGCTTATGCTTTTCTTAGGAGGAACCATGAAAATAAAGGAAATTATTGTTGTAGAAGGCAAGGATGATACAGCGGCGATCAAGAGGGCGCTGGATGCCGATACAATTGAAACGAATGGATCTGCCATTAATGGGGTAACCATTGAAAAAATAAAGCTTGCCCAGAAGACAAGAGGGGTCATCGTGTTCACAGATCCGGACTTTCCCGGACAAAAAATCCGGAATACGATCACCAATGAAGTTCCCGGATGCAAGCATGCTTTTATAGAAAAAGCGGATGCGCTCCACAAGCATGGCAGAGGAGTGGGGGTTGAGCATGCATCGCCGGAAATGATCCGCCAGGCATTAAAGGACGCCCAGGTTATGCAGGAAACCTATGAAGAAACCATTACCCAGGAAGACCTGGTCACTGCAGGCCTGATTGGCGGGGAAGGTGCCAAGGAAAGAAGAGAAAAGCTTGGCAGACTCCTTAAAATCGGCTACACAAACGGCAAGCAGCTTCATAAACGCTTAATGATGTTTCAGATTAGCCAGAAGGATTTTGCTGAGGCAATCGAAGCTATTCGCAAGGAGGAACAAAATGCATAAAGATATTGCAACACCAGCCAGAACACGGGCGATTTTGGATAAATACGGATTTTCTTTTAAGAAAAGCCTGGGACAGAACTTTTTGATCGATTCGAATATCCTCCGGAGGATTGTTGACCATGCAGATTTAACGGAGGAGTCGGGCGCCATCGAAATCGGTCCGGGAATTGGGGCACTGACTGAACAGCTGGCCCGGAGAAGCAAAAAGGTGCTGGCTTTTGAAATCGACCAGCGGCTGCTTCCCATTTTAAAGGAAACTCTATCGCCATATCCCCATGTATCCATCCTTAATGAAGATGTATTAAAGGCAGATGTAAAGACGGCGATTGAACGGGAATTTGAAGGCTTTGACGATATAATGGTTGTAGCTAACCTTCCATATTATGTGACAACCCCGATCATCATGAAGCTGCTCGAAGACAAGCTTCCGATCCGGGGCATCGTCTGTATGCTCCAAAAAGAGGTGGCAGACAGAATTTCGGCCCGTCCAGGCACGAAAGAGTACGGTTCCCTTTCCATTGCTGTCCAGTACTATACAGAGGCTGAAACGGCCATGATCGTGCCGAAGACGGTTTTTGTGCCACAGCCGAATGTGGATTCTGCCGTCATTAAACTCACAAAGCGCAAAGAGCCTGCTGTGGCGGTCAAAAGTGAATCCTTCTTTTTCCGGGTGACAAAAGCAAGCTTTGCCCAAAGGCGCAAGACGCTGCTGAATAACTTAACAAGCCAGCTTCCCGAAGGAAAACAGAAAAAGGAACAAATCCTCTCCGCTCTCGAACAAGCCAATATCGAGCCTGGCAGAAGAGGGGAAACTCTATCCATCGAAGAATTTGCCCGATTGAGCGATGCCCTGCTGCCCCATTTTTCATAATAGACCAAGTCTGCTGAATAGCCAGCGGGCTTTTTTTTCGCCCGCACGCCTATCTTCCCAAACCGCCTTTTCTACGCACATGTTCATAGTCCAATGCATAATTTATGACATAAATAAAATCACAAACAAGAGCTTAGAGGCAGCCCGTGTTAACCCTCGGGAAATTGGAGTGACGACATTGACTATAAATACGATGGATATCGTCGGAAGAATTTCGTATCATTGTGATATTTTATTCCGTGTCATTGATATTAAAGAACAGGGCGGCAAAAAAATTGCCATATTATTCGGAGAGGATATCCGTCTTGTTGCGGATGCTCCCTGTGAGGATTTAATCGTCATCAACCAGGCGCAGCGAATGAAGTTCGAACAGGAGTTCAGGTCACTTGAGGAACAGTCCTTCCAGCTATTCAGGCAGGATGTGGCTCTCTTGAGGGAGAAGCAGGAGTATGAAGTGACAGATGGGTACAGCAAGACACTTAACTATTTTCAGATACCAGGCAGGGTGCTTCATCTGGATGGAGATCCTTCTTATTTAAAAAAATGCTTGAGTGTGTATGAAAAAATAGGCATACCCGTAACAGGGATCCATTGCAATGAAAAGGAAATGCCGATGAAAATCGGACAGCTCATCGATCATTACAGGCCGGATATCCTCGTTGTAACAGGCCATGATGCTTATTCAAAGGCAAAAGGGAAAAAATCCGATATCAATGCTTACAGGCACTCCAGAGAATTTGTGCAGGCAGTAAGGGAAGCACGCAAAAAAGTACCGCACCTTGATCAGCTTGTCATTTTTGCCGGAGCATGCCAGTCACATTTCGAATCACTGATCCACGCTGGAGCCAATTTTGCCAGTTCTCCTTCCAGAGTGAACATTCATGCCCTTGACCCTGTATACATTGTTGCAAAAGTCAGCCTTACTCCATTTATGGAAAGAATAAATTTATGGGATATCTTAAGAAATACACTAACAGGTGAAAAGGGACTTGGAGGAATTGAAACCCGGGGAGTACTGAGAACAGGAATGCCATACAATGACGATGAATTAAATGAATCTTAATGAGCGGGCCGTTTTATGATATAGCGGCTTGTTTTTTATGTTTGTTTCTAATAAGATATTTAGCATTTTTCGAGGAATTTCGCGCCGGGGCATCGTCTATTTCCCAGGCAATGAACGGCAAGCTTATAAGCTTTCTAAAAACTATACATAATCTTTTCCAATTAAGGCAATCCTAAAATTGTTGAAAATTAGAAGAAAAAGTAGAACAAAACATATTGACATTTAATTTTAAACACTGTTATAATTTATATTTTTGTTTGACAGTAATGTGTCAGTGTGATATACTTAACATAGTGAGGTGGACCGAATGGCAAAAACATTATCAGATATTAAAAAAGCTCTTGATTCAAATCTTGGGAAAAGGCTCCTGCTAAAAGCAAATGGCGGGCGCAGAAAGACCATTGAACGCTCAGGAGTTCTGGCCGAAACGTATCCTTCAGTATTTGTGATTGAGTTAGATCAGGATGAAAATGCATTTGAACGGGTATCTTACAGCTATGCAGATGTTTTAACAGAAACGGTTCAAATTACATTCTATGAAGATACATCAGGACAGGTTGCTTTAAGCTAATCATATATATGACAGCGGGCGGTGAACAAATTGTTTACTGCTTTTTGTTTGCCTTTTTTCATAAAATAGCACACCCCTCACATACTATACCTACCGCAGTGCGAAAGGGGATGTTAATGTTGGGCAGAAGACGCGGCGTTATGTCAGATGGTTTAAAAGAAGAAATTGCAAAAGAGCTTGGCTTTTATGATGTGGTCCAAAAGGAAGGCTGGGGCGGCATCCGTGCGAAAGATGCCGGCAATATGGTTAAGCGGGCCATCGAAATCGCACAGCAGAACCTTCTTAACAAATAGCATTCGCACAGAATATGTTTAAGCATTAATATGCACTGCGTCTGCCGAGGCTTATGCCTCGGCATTTCTTCTGTCTAATAGCGAAAGCTTCTATATTCCAGGACACCTGAGCTTTTATGTTTACTTTGTGGTAAAATAGGACAAAAAATGGAGACGCTCTATGAGAAAAGCATTAAGCCGCCGCTTATTGCCGATTAAAATAAAGTCAATACTGAATGAAGGTATGGCTTTCCCTTCGAAAGGAACCGGCAGGGCAAAGCGCTTCGCTTGTGGAGCTGGACAGGAGTCCGATTCAAAGGAAAGAAGTAGGTGGAAATGTTGAAGGTCATGGTTAAGGCGCCTGCTAAAATCAATTTATCATTGGATGTTTTACATAAACGGGAAGATGGCTATCATGAAGTGAAAATGATAATGACAACGATTGATTTGGCAGACCGCCTGGAATTAACACTTTTAGATAAAGACGAGATCAGGATTATCTCTCATAACCGTTTTGTTCCGGATGATCAGCGGAATCTGGCATATCAGGCTGCACACCTTCTTAAAGAACGGTTTCAAGTAAAAAAAGGTGTGTCCATTACAATAGAAAAAATGATTCCTGTTGCGGCTGGACTTGCCGGCGGAAGCAGTGATGCAGCAGCGGCTCTCAGAGGTCTTAACAAGCTGTGGGATTTGGGGCTTTCATTGGATGAGCTTGCTGAAATAGGGACGGAGATTGGTTCTGATGTTTCTTTTTGCGTATACGGAGGCACTGCAATAGCTACAGGAAGAGGAGAGAGAATTCAGGAGCTTCCTGCTCCTCCAACCTGCTGGGTCATACTTGCTAAGCCGTTCATCGGGGTATCGACAGCGGATGTATACAGGAGACTGGATGTAGAGCAGGTGCAGCATCCAAATACAGAAGGAATGATCGAAGCGATCAATTCGGGCTGCTATGAAGATGTCTGCCGGAACATGGGAAATGTTCTCGAGGATGTCACACTGAATATGCACCCCGAGGTCCTGCAAATAAAAGACCAGATGAAGCGATTTGGTGCGGATGCTGTCCTGATGAGCGGCAGCGGACCAACCGTGTTTGGGCTTGTGCATCATGATTCAAGGATGCATCGGATTTATAATGGCCTTAGAGGGTTTTGCGACCAGGTTTTTGCGGTAAGAATGCTCGGAGAAAGACATAAGCTTGATTAAATCCGTATATTAGTGGTATATTATCGTTAAAATATTCGGATTTAAATGGGGGTTCCACAATGAAATTTCGCAGAAGCGAACGGTTGATAGATATGACCAATTATTTATTGAACCATCCGCGTCAGCTGGTATCCTTAACTTTCTTTTCAGAAAGGTATGGTTCTGCCAAGTCTTCGATCAGTGAAGATCTCGCCATCATCAAAGAAACATTTGAGCAAAGGGGAATAGGCACACTGCAGACCGTTTCCGGAGCAGCAGGCGGCGTCAAGTTCCATGTTAAAGTAACCGATGATGAAGCCCGGCCATTTGTAGACGAGCTTTGCAGCTTAATTGCAAGCCCCGAAAGGCTTCTTCCCGGGGGTTATCTCTATATGACTGACATTCTCGGTGATCCTTTAATTGTCCAGCGTGCAGGCAGGCTTTTTGCCTCAGCCTTTGCGGATAAACCCGTTGATGTGGTCATGACGGTAGCAACAAAAGGGATTCCGCTTGCATATGCTGCCGCAAATTATCTCAATGTGCCCGTTGTCATCGTAAGACGTGACAGCAAGGTGACAGAAGGATCCACGGTAAGCATTAACTATGTGTCAGGCTCGGCCAAGCGGATTCAAACCATGGTACTTTCGAAAAGAAGCCTGGCAGAGGGATCCAATGTCTTGATCATTGACGATTTTATGAAAGCCGGCGGAACGGTTAATGGCATGGTCAGCATGCTGGAAGAATTCAAAGCAAACCTTGCGGGCATTGCTGTCCTTGTCGAGGCAGAAAAAGCAGAAGAACGGCTGGTTGATGAGTACCTTTCTCTTGTGCGTCTATCTAATGTTGATGTGAGGGAAAAGAAAATCAATGTGAGTGAAGGCAACTATTTTAAAAAATAATCATATTTTTTAGGGGGAGATTTCATGAAAGTCATTCAAACGAATCAGGCACCGGCAGCAATTGGACCCTATTCTCAGGGGATCACCGTAAATAACCTATTCTACAGCTCAGGGCAAATTCCGCTTACAGCAGAAGGCGTTATGGTGGATGGGGATGTAAAAGAACAGACACATCAGGTATTTAAAAACCTTCAGGCAGTGCTTGAAGAAGCTGGCGCGTCATTAGATACCGTGGTAAAGGCAACGGTATTTATCAAGGACATGAATGAGTTTGCAGCCATCAATGAAGTGTATGGGGAATATTTCAGCACACACAAGCCTGCACGCTCGTGTGTGGAAGTGGCACGCCTGCCAAAGGATGCATTGGTTGAAATTGAAGTGGTGGCTCTTGTAAAATAAATAACCGCAATTTACTCGCTCGTTCATGTGACGGGCGTTTTTTATTTGGAAAAAGCTTTGAACAAAATATTCAAAAAATATTTTTTGTGAAAGAAGGAGATTCAGGAAATATGTTGAATTTATACAATTAAGGATTATATCTTCTCGAAAAGGTGGTGAACAGAATGGAAGTGACAGACGTAAGATTACGCCGCGTTAACACGGATGGACGAATGAGGGCAATCGCATCTATTACGCTGGATCATGAATTTGTTGTTCATGATATTCGTGTGATTGATGGAAATAATGGCTTATTTGTAGCCATGCCCAGCAAACGTACTCCGGATGGGGAGTTTAGAGATATCGCGCACCCAATCAATTCAGGAACGCGCGGTAAAATCCAGGAGGCTGTATTAGCCGAGTACCACCGTTTAGGTGAATTAGAAGTGGAATTTGAAGAAGCCGGTGCTTCCTAAGAAAATAAATCAACAAGGGCCTACTTCATAAGTAAGGCTCTTTTTTATTTCAATTGTGGAAAAATCAAGCTCTAAGGCCCCTGGTGAAGGCGGTGCTTAGGGCTTTTTTCTTTTTGTCAATTACCCTTTCTGTGAAAAAAATAAACCATTTCTTCAGAAAATACCGCTAATGGTAATGACAAATATATGTACTTTGTCATCAATTCTTGAAATAAGAGCCCATTTAAGATATATTCGTTATGGATAAAAAGGTTAAAATGGAGGCCTGTAAATGTCTAATCGATACGCGGTTATTTTAGCCGCAGGCCAGGGGACAAGAATGAAGTCAAAGCTATACAAAGTCCTTCACCCTGTATGCGGCAAACCGATGGTTCAACATGTTGTTGATCAAGTTACAAAGCTTAACATAAAAGAAATTGTCACGATTACTGGACACGGAGCGGAAATGGTGGAGCAGCAGCTTGGCTCAAGCAGCCAATATGCTCTTCAGGAGGAGCAGCTGGGCACCGCTCATGCGGTTATGCAGGCCCGCGAAATGCTTGAAGGCAAAGAGGGTGTGACGATCGTAGTCTGCGGAGATACACCGCTCATCAGGCATGAAACGATGGAAGCGCTTTTCAAGCATCATGAAGAGCTTTCTGCCAAAGCGACTATTTTAACAGCTCATGCGGAAAACCCATTCGGATATGGACGCGTAATCCGCAATGAAATGGGGATGGTTGAAAAAATCGTTGAACAGAAAGATGCTTCCGACGAAGAACGCAAGATAAAAGAAATCAATACTGGAACCTATTGCTTTGATAATAAGGCTTTGTTTGAAGCCTTGAACAAAGTAACAAATGATAATGTGCAGGGCGAATATTACCTTCCGGATGTAATTGAGATCCTGAAAAATGAGGGAGAGGTCGTTACAGCTTACCAGACGGCTGATTTTGGCGAAACTCTGGGTGTCAATGACCGTGTAGCCTTATCCCAGGCAGAATCATTCATGAAACAGCGGATTAATGAAGAACATATGCGTAACGGCGTGACCATTATCGATCCGTCAAACACATATATTGGTGCGGATGTAAAAATTGGCTCTGATACAGTTCTTTACCCTGGAACCATCATTTCCGGCAATACCATCATCGGGTCTGAATGTGTGATCGGGCCTCATACGGAGATTTCTGATTGCCATATTGGGGAAGGTACGGTGATCCGCCAGTCTGCAGCGCATGACAGCCATATCGGTTCACAAGTGAATATTGGGCCGTTTGCTCACATTCGTCCGCGATCAGATATTCATGATGAAGTGAAAATCGGCAACTTTGTTGAAGTGAAGAAGTCTGTTTTCGGAAAAGGAAGCAAAGCCTCTCACCTGAGCTATATTGGCGATGCAGAAGTAGGCAAGGATGTTAACCTGGGCTGCGGCTCAATCACTGTTAATTATGACGGCAAAAATAAGTACCTGACCAAAATCGAAGACGGTGTATTCATTGGATGCAACTCCAATCTCGTGGCACCGGTAACGATTGGGGAAGGTGCTTATGTGGCAGCAGGCTCAACGATTACAGAAGATGTGCCGGGAGAAGCCCTTTCCATTGCCCGTGCACGCCAGGTGAACAAGGAAAACTACACGCAAAAATTAAACATTAAGAAATAAACCGAACTTTCTATTTGTAAGAAATAAATCGATGGAGGCCCAAAATGTCAAACCAGTATTTAGATCCAAATTTAAAGGTGTTCAGTTTAAATTCAAACCGCAAGCTAGCTGCAGAAATCGCCAATGTGATTGGTGTGGAGCTTGGTAAATGTTCCGTAACGCGCTTCAGCGATGGCGAAATCCAAATTAACATTGAAGAAAGCATCCGCGGGTGCGATGTGTATGTGATCCAGTCTACAAGCTCTCCTGTCAATGAGCATTTAATGGAGCTTTTGATCATGATTGATGCTCTTAAGCGTGCATCTGCCAAGACCATCAACATCGTAATGCCTTACTATGGCTATGCCCGCCAGGACCGCAAGGCAAGAGCGCGTGAGCCGATTACAGCTAAGCTTGCAGCAAACCTTTTGGAAACTGCTGGTGCAACCCGTGTGATTACACTTGACCTGCATGCGCCGCAAATTCAAGGATTCTTCGATATACCTATCGATCATTTAATGGGTGTGCCAATCCTTTCTGATTACTTTAAGAACAAAATGATGGATGGCGACATCGTAATCGTGTCACCGGACCACGGCGGCGTAACACGTGCGCGTAAAATGGCTGACCGCTTAAAAGCGCCGATTGCCATCATTGACAAGCGCCGTCCAAGACCAAATGTGGCTGAAGTCATGAACATTGTAGGGAACATCGATGGAAAAACGGCCATCTTAATCGACGATATCATAGATACTGCCGGAACGATTACATTAGCAGCAAATGCCCTGATCGAAAACGGTGCATCAGAAGTTTATGCATGCTGTACACACCCGGTTTTATCCGGACCTGCCATCGAAAGAATTGAAAACTCAACCATCAAAGAATTGGTTGTAACAAACTCAATCACTCTTCCTGAAGAGAAGAAAACAGACAAGATTGTCGAACTTTCCGTAGCACCGCTAATCGGTGAAGCAATCATCCGGGTTCATGAAGAGCAATCTGTCAGCACTCTGTTTGATTGATCGGTAAAATAATTACTATCCAGGCTTGCTGCAAAGCAAGCCTGATCTGCGTTTCCTCCAAAAAATAATAGGCTGCAAAAACAAAAACGTTTAGACTTCCTCATTTTAGGGCATTTTTTTATATAGACAAGACTAATTTTTTTAATGAGGAAGGGGACGTTTTTATGACAGCTGTATTGCAGGCAAAAGAAAGAAAAGGTTCACGCAACTCTAACTTAACTTCACTGCGCAGGGAAGGGAATATTCCGGCCGTTGTGTATGGTTCAAAGCTGCAAAGCAAATCGATCTACTTAAGCGAAGCCGATTTTCTGAAGACGATAAAGGAAGTAGGCAGAAATGGTGTCTTTTCATTGGATGTGGATGGCAGCAAGCATGAAGTGGTGCTTAGTGACTACCAATCCAATCCGATTAAAAATGAAATCGTCCATGCCGACTTTCTTGCGGTAGACATGAATAAGGAAATGACGGCTGATGTACGAGTTGTCTTAACTGGAGATGCAGCAGGAGTGAAGGATGGAGGCGTTATGCAGCAATCTATGCACGAAGTCTCAGTCACAGCGACACCAAATAATATTCCATCCTCTGTTGAAGTGGATGTAACGAACCTCCAGGTAAATGAGACCCTGACAGTCGCGGATATCAAAGCAAATCGCGGCTATGAAATAAACAATGAAGAAGACGAGGTTATCGCTTCCATCCTTCCTCCAAGGCAGGAAGAAGAAATCAACAGCGGTGAAGAACAGGAAGCAGGCACACCTGAAAATGAAGAAGGCAGAGAAACAACAGCAGATGAAGATAAAACAGGCGAAGAATAAGCTCGGGAGACGCTATTCTTACAGGGGCTTTGCAATATGGCAAGCCCCTGTTTGCCTGGCGTTGAAATGAGCTTGAATTGGCCCGCCTTTGGACAGCCTGGGGCAGCTTCGGACAGAGGAAGCGGAAAAAGTGTTGTTAGAGTCCGAACCGGGCCCAACTTCAGACAGAGGAAGCGGAAAAAAGGAGTTTAGAGTCTGAACCCAACCTAGCTTCGGACAAGAGAGCGAAAAAAGAGCCCGCGGAGTCCGAACCAGCAACCTCCAAACAGAATCTTCTTACCGAACCACACACTTTCTACTATAATAAAAGAGAGAATAGATGAAGTCAGCGCACACGCCAGGTAATTCGAGGGCGCACCTGCGCTTTTCTAATATGGGGTGAGAAAATGAAATTAATTGTAGGGCTGGGGAATCCCGGCAAGCAGTATGATCAAACGAGGCACAATATTGGCTTTGATGTGATTGATGTTTTATCGGACCGGCTGAATATTCCTCTGAATCAGGCCAAGCTGAAAGGTGTATTTGGCGCAGGCTATGTGAACGGAGAAAAAGTATTCCTGCTTAAGCCTCTTACATATATGAATTTGTCCGGAGAGTCCATCCGTGCTGTTATGGATTATTTCGAGATTAATGATGATGAGCTTGTGGTCATCTATGATGATCTGGATCTTCCTGTGGGCAAGATTAGGCTCCGCCAAAAAGGGAGCGCAGGCGGCCATAATGGGATCAAGTCGACAATCGCACATCTGGGCACACAGGAATTTAACAGAATCCGAGTCGGCATCGACCGTCCGCCAAGCGGCATGAAGGTGCCGGACTATGTGCTCGGCCGCTTCACGAAAGAGGAACAGGCCATCATGGACGAAACAGCTAAAAAGTGCGCAGATGCCTGTGAGGAGTGGTTCAGAAAACCATTTTTACAGGTCATGAACGATTTTAATCAATAATCTTCATATTTTATTAATCTTATCATAGAATAATGTATCTCATCATCGGCGGCAGCACCGGATGCGTGAATAAGTTCCCTGCCCGGGGTCCATACTAGAATCATGGACAGTTTAATGGGAGGGACAGGCATGGCTATTCATTATCATTGCCGTCATTGCGGAACAAAGATTGGTTCAATAGAGAACAGCTCTGTTTACTCAGAGCAGCTTGGCTTCCATAAGCTAAACGATCAGGAACGCCAGGAGATGATCTCTTATGATCAATCAGGAGATATGCATGTAAGAGCGATCTGTGAGGATTGCCAGGAATCACTGGAACGCAATCCGGATTATCATCAGCAGGACTTTATTATTCATTAACAAGCTTTGGAGGCAATCCAAAGCGTTTTTCTATTTCTGCTTTGAGGCATTATTATATTTGATAGAAACCGTTCTATAGTTTCTTGCTGCCTCCTTATTTTTTTTAGTAAGATTAATGATAGGAAAAATGGGTTTTTGCAGACTGTCTGTTTTCTGGCTCAATGGGGCCTGGGGCGACATCTGCTTTTTGGCGGTTGAACTGCCAGAGCGCTTTTATAAAACAAATGAAATATTGAACTTTGAGAACTGTCTAGCTCCAGCGCCTGCCCCCTAGAGGGGCTTGTCGGGATGATCAAGGCGCTTGCGCTTTTCGTTATAGGAGGGGCTTTCATGTTTGGTCTTAAAGAGATTATCAGCCGTCAGGATGATGTTAGTTCCATCTTGTCTGGCATAGAGGAAGGACTGAGGGAGCAGATGCTTGCCGGTTTATCAGGATCGGCACGCACCTTGTTTTTGTCTTCCATTTATGAGCAATCGGGAAGGCCGATGCTTGTTGTAACGCACAACCTTCTGCAGGCACAGAAGCTATATGACGATATCGTCAATCTGACAGGAGATTCGGAAGTGTTTTTGTATCCTGCCAATGAATTGATCGCAGCTGAAATGGGGATTGCCAGTCCAGAGTTAAAGGCCCAGCGGATTGAGGCTTTAAATTATTGGAGTACACATAAGACAGGAATCATGATTGTCCCGATGGCCGGGCTAAGAAAAATTCTTCCGCCTCCAAGCCACTGGCAAAAATACCAGCTGTCTTTAAAAATAGGCGATGATTTGACTGATGATCAATTAAAAAGATTTGTTCAAATGGGCTATGTCCGTTCTGAGATGGTTTCTTCGCCTGGAGAATTCAGTGTCAGGGGCGGAATCATTGATATCTATCCATTGACTGAAGCAGATCCGGTAAGGATTGAGCTGTTTGATACGGAAGTGGATTCGATCCGGACTTTTTCTTTGGAGGATCAGAGATCAAAAGAAAAATTAAGCGAGATTTCGATTGGACCAGCAACCGAAATCCCTCTTGATTCAGAACACTTCCAGACCATAATTGAAAAACTGGAAAAAGGTTTGGGATCAAGCCTGAAAAAACTGAAAGACGATAAAGCGAAAACACAGCTGGCCCAGAATGTTGGCTGCGAATTAGAACAGCTGCGTATGGGGAACAAGCCTGAACAGCTTTTCAAATACCTTTCGTTTGCCTTTGAGGAAGGAAGTAGTTTAGTAGACTATCTCCCTGCCAATGGCTTAATTTTCATTGATGAAATCAGCCGTGTGCAGGAAATGAATGACTCCCTTGATAAGGAAGAGGCTGAGTGGTATACAAGCCTATTAGGCGAGGGCCAGATCATTCATGATGTGAAGGTATCCCACACCTTAAAGGAGTTTCTGCACCGCTCCAGGCATCCGATTACCTATATGTCGCTGTTCCTGAGACATGTACCGAATACCAATCCGCAAAACATCATTAATGTCACCTGCAAACAGATGCAGAATTTCCATGGACAGATGCATGTGCTGAAAAGCGAGCTGGACAGATGGAAAAAAGGCAAATATTCGGTCGTATTCCTCGGCCCGGATGAAGAGCGGATCAAAAAGCTGCAAAGAGTGCTTGAAGACTACGAGATTGAAGCGGCTTTTGTGAGTGAGAAGGGTCCGGTTTTAACAGGGAAAATCCAAATTACAGAGGGCAGTCTGCAGACTGGCTTTGAGCTTCCAGGCCAAAAGCTGGCCGTTATTACGGAAGAAGAGCTTTTTAACAAACGCACGAAAAAGAAAGCACGCAGACAAAAGCTTTCAAATGCAGAAAGAATCAAAAGCTATTCCGAACTGAAGGTTGGGGACTATGTCGTTCACGTCAATCACGGGATCGGAAAATACCTGGGGATTGAAACCCTTGAAATTAACGGAGTCCATAAAGATTATCTTCATATCCGCTACCAGGGCAGCGACAAGCTGTATGTGCCGGTGGAGCAGATTGATCTTGTCCAGAAATATGTCGGCTCCGAAGCAAAAGAGCCTAAAATTTATAAGCTGGGCGGAAACGACTGGAAGCGGGTTAAGAAGAAGGTTCAATCATCTGTTCAGGATATTGCGGATGATCTGATCAAGCTTTATGCAGAGCGCGAGGCATCAAAAGGATTTGCCTTCAATCCGGATGGCGATATGCAAAGAGAGTTTGAAGCGACCTTCCCTTACCAGGAAACAGAGGACCAGATCCGCTCCATCCATGAAATTAAGAAGGATATGGAGAGGGAGCGCCCGATGGACCGCTTATTATGCGGAGATGTGGGCTATGGGAAAACCGAAGTGGCCATCCGTGCTGCCTTTAAGGCAATTGCAGATGGAAAACAGGTCGCCATCCTCGTTCCGACGACCATCCTGGCTCAGCAGCATTATGAAACGATGAGAGAACGATTCCAGGATTACCCGATCGAAATTGGGCTATTAAGCAGGTTCAGAACGAAAAAACAGCAGACCGAAACACTTAAGGGCTTAAAGGCAGGGACTATTGACGTAGTTGTCGGCACACACCGGATTTTATCAAAAGATATCCAGTATAGAGATTTAGGCCTGCTCATTATTGATGAAGAGCAGCGCTTTGGCGTGACACATAAAGAAAAGATCAAGCAGCTTAAGACCAATGTGGATGTCCTTACTCTGACAGCCACGCCAATCCCGAGAACCCTTCATATGTCAATGCTGGGCGTCAGGGACCTTTCTGTTATTGAAACACCGCCTGAAAACCGATTCCCGGTTCAGACTTATGTGATGGAATACAACGGTGCGCTGGTTCGTGAAGCCATTGAAAGGGAACTGGCGAGGGATGGACAGGTCTATTTTCTATATAACCGGGTGGAGGATATAGAACGAAAAACCGAGGAAATATCCATGCTGGTTCCAGATGCAAGGGTAACATATGCCCATGGGAAAATGACGGAAAATGAGTTAGAATCTGTTATGTTAAGCTTCCTTGAAGGCGAGTCCGATGTTCTTGTCAGCACAACAATTATTGAAACAGGCGTAGATATTCCAAATGTCAACACGCTGATTGTCCATGATGCAGACAAAATGGGTCTGTCCCAGCTTTATCAGCTTAGGGGCCGGGTTGGCCGCTCCAACAGGGTTGCCTACGCGTATTTTACTTATCGAAAAGATAAAGTATTAACAGAAGTAGCTGAAAAGCGGCTTCAGGCCATAAAGGAATTTACGGAGCTTGGTTCAGGCTTCAAAATTGCCATGCGTGATTTATCCATCAGGGGCGCCGGCAATCTGCTTGGAGCCGAACAGCATGGATTTATCGACTCCGTCGGTTTTGATCTGTATTCGCAAATGCTTAAAGAAGCGATTGAAGAACGGAAAGATAAGCTGGATGGCATCGAGGAAAAGCCGGCTAAAATTGAAATCGATCTGGATGTTGATGCCTATATTCCTGATTTCTACTTGTCTGATGGCCATCAGAAAATTGAAATGTATAAGCGATTCCGCGGCATTTCATCTCTTGAAGATGTAGAAGAGCTTCAGGATGAAATGATTGACCGTTTTGGCGAATATCCGGATGAGGTAGGGTATTTATTTCAGATTGCCGAAATGAAAGCTTACGGTGAACTGGCAGGAGTCGAGACAGTTAAGCAATCCAAACAGGAAGTGCTGATTCTTTTATCTGAAAAGGCCAGCGAACATATAGACGGACAGAAGATTTTCCAGATTACCAGCAAATACGGCCGTATGATCGGCCTGGGCATGGATGGAAAGAAGCTGAAAGCAGTCCTCCATATTAAAGGCATCAAAACCAATGAATGGCTTAACATTGCCTATGAAGTGATTAAAGGAATGCAGGAAGCTAAAAAGGAACAAGAACATCCAACTGCGTAATTCATGGACACACTCCTGTCAAAAAAATGAAATATTAGAAATGTTTATCTCGTTCTGACAAGGGTATTTTTAAGTGAAGGACTATTTGGAATGTTTATCCGTAAATGGAATGAATAACATCTATGAGAAAAAGTTTTTGTGCACGTATATAACTTTCCATATGAAAGATACTAAGTTCAAACATGGCGATGCATTCATTTTCTCCCAATTATGGAGCATAGCCAGAAGAGGAAAGAGCAAGTGCTGCGCTGAAGTGAGAATGGTCTAGCTCCAGCGCCTAGCCCCTCGAGTCATAAGCCAAATCACTCCAGAAATCAGGATTTCCTGCGTGATTCGTCTTATGCTTGTCGGGGCTGAGCAAGGCGCTTCCGCTTTTCTAAAAATCATCAGATGAAAGTGAGGCAACGTTGGATGAAAGCAACAGGTATAGTTCGTCGTATCGATGATTTGGGTCGTGTAGTCATTCCTAAAGAAATCCGCAGAACATTGCGTATTCGTGAGGGGGACCCGCTGGAGATTTTCGTAGATCGTGATGGAGAAGTCATCTTAAAGAAATATTCACCAATCAGTGAACTGAGCGATTTTGCAAAAGAATATGCAGAAGCATTATATGACAGCCTGGGAAATCCAGTGTTAATCTGTGACAGAGATACTTACATTGCTGTTGCAGGCGGTTCTAAAAAGGATTACTTAAACAAGAATATAAGCGATCTTGTTGAAAAAACAATGGAAGAACGCAGTTCTGTCCTGGTTAACCAGTCAGGCGATATTTCGCTTGTTGACGGGAACACTGAATCTTCCTCGGCTTATACAATTGGCCCAATCATTGCAAACGGCGACCCAATTGGTGCAGTTATCATTTTTGCAAAAGAAGATTCACTTGGCGACGTGGAACAAAAAGCAGTTGAAACGGCAGCAGGCTTCCTGGCCAGACAAATGGAATCATAAAAATGAATACTTAATGAAAGGGGTAGCGGAATGCTGCCTTTTTTCTTTGGCGCGCAAACCAAAGAGAAGCGAGCGCAACCAGCATAAATCCGCGCACAACCGAAAAATCCCGCACAAAGCCCCAATATGCTATAATACTTTCGAATTCATTTGGAAGGAGATGGGCAACCTGAGGCCCGTTCAGACATCCGGCGATTTGTTTAGAGGTGCGTTTATCCTGACGATCGCTGCCCTGATTACAAAAATCTTAAGCGCAATTTACCGGGTCCCCTTTCAAAATATTGTCGGGGATGTAGGGTTTTATATATATCAGCAGGTTTATCCGTTCTATGGAATCATCATTGTGTTATCTACATACGGGTTTCCGGTCATTATTTCTAAGCTTTATGCCGAGAAGGCTGCTTTAAAGAAAGAGCAGGATATTCAAAATTTATTTGCCGTTTCAGCCATGGTTCTGTCCATAATAGGTTTTATCGGGTTTTCCATCCTGTATTGGGGTTCGGACTGGCTGGCTGCCAGGATGGGTGATCCGCAGCTGGCAATTCTGCTCAGAGTGGTGGCAGCCGTGTTTCTTCTTTTTCCAATTCTGTCCCTTTTCCGGGGGTATTTTCAAGGGAAAGGGGATATGGTTCCAACCGCTGTTTCCCAGGTAGGAGAACAGCTTGTCAGGGTCATCACGATCCTGCTTGCCGCTTATGTGCTGGTTAAAGGAGGGAATTCCCTCTACATGGTGGGAGGCGGGGCCCTGTTCGGGGCCATTACCGGCGGAATCATCGCCATCCTGATTTTAATTACCTTTTTTTATATAAACGAAAGAAAAAACCTGCCTCCCGCCATTTCAATCGATTTTAAACAAGGCGGCAAGCTGGCCAAAACGATTATCATACAGGGATTTGCTATCTGCATCAGCAGTCTGGTGCTTATTTTCATTCAGCTGGCAGATTCGTTTAATTTATACTCGCTTCTCTTGGCATCCGGAATTGAAGGAGAAGAGGCGAAAGCGCTAAAAGGCGTGTATGACCGCGGACAGCCGATTGTCCAGCTGGGCATTGTCGTGGCAACATCCATGTCCCTGTCGCTGGTTCCGCTCATTTCCAAAGAAAAAATGAAAAATCAGCCCGCATTCCTTCATAATAAAATCAGACTAGCCCTGCAAATCGGCATTCTGGTTGGAGCTGCCGCAACCGTTGGGCTCTGGAATATCATAAAGCCTGCAAATATTATGCTGTTTGAAAACTCATCAGGATCAGATGTCCTGGCAATTCTCAGTCTGCTCATTTTGCTGAGCAGCCTGATCATCACCATCACCGGCATTTTACAGGGACTGGGATTCATCTTTTTCCCGGCAGGAGCCATTCTCCTTGGGTTTGCGGCAAAACTTGCCCTGAATATGCTATTGGTGCCATCATACGGCACAATCGGCGCAGCTGTGGCATCATGCATAGCCCTTGGGGCCGTCCTCATGCTTCTTATAGTAAAGCTTCAGGTATACTTGAAAATTTCATTGATTTCACTGCGCTTTCTATTTGCGGCTGGATTCGCAGCCCTTATGATGTCAGTTGTTCTGCAGCTGTACCTGCAGGCGACAGCACTGCTGCCCATCCCGGAACCGGGAAGAGCGTTTGCCGGATTCCAGGCAGTAAGCGGCGTAGCGCTCGGAGGCTTAACGTATTTGTATATCATGTTTAAAGGCAATACTTTTAAAGAGGAAGAGCTTGCTTTGCTGCCTCTTGGAAGCAAACTCATGTTTTTGCTTCCCAAAAAGACTAGGAGATGAATCGCTTTATGAAAAAAATAACCATTCTCGGACTGGGAGCAGGAGATTTGGATCAGCTTCCTTTTGGTGTATATCGACAGCTTAAAAATACAGAGGCTCTTTACCTGCGGACAAAGGAGCATCCGGTCCTTCGTGATCTCGAACAAGAAGGGCTGGCGTATCAGTCTTTTGATCATATTTACGAAAAGCATGAGCAGTTTGAAGAAGTGTATGAGGAGATTTGTGAATTTCTCCTAAATGAAGCTCTTGCCAAAGAGATTACATATGGAGTTCCAGGACATCCGCTCGTTGCGGAGCGTACGGTGCAGCTTCTCCTTGAGCATGGACCGCAGAGAGGCATCGAGATTATGATCGGAGGAGGACAAAGCTTCCTGGATCCTCTATTTCAGGCTATGAAGATCGATCCGATCGAAGGTTTCCAGCTGCTGGACGGAACCGATCTGAAAAGGGATGAGATTCAGGTGGCACAGCACGTCATCATTGGACAGGTGTATGATCAGTTTAGTGCGAGTGACGTCAAGCTGACATTGATGGAAAAGCTGCCTTACGATTACGAGGTTTATATTGTAACAGCTGCCGGAAGCAGCGAAGAAGTGATTAAAAAAGTGCAGCTGCATGAATTGGATCATAATATGGAGCTGAATAACTTAACTTCCGTATATGTGCCCCCTGTAAAAGATGAGGCTGTCCTTTATAAAGACTTTTCAAAGCTGCGCAGCATTATCGCTGAATTGCGCGGACCAAACGGCTGTCCATGGGATAAAAAGCAAACTCATGAATCACTAAAGAAATATTTAATCGAAGAAGCCTATGAGCTGATTGAAGCGATTGATAATGAAGATACCGAGCATATGACGGAAGAACTGGGCGATGTCCTTCTCCAGGTAATGCTTCATGCTCAAATCGGCGAGGATGAAGGCTATTTTGCCATTGATGATGTGATTGAAGGCCTTTCCGAAAAAATGGTCCGCCGCCATCCCCATGTCTTTGGAGATGTGCAGGCTGAAAATGAAGAAGATGTCCTGAAAAATTGGCAGAGCATTAAGCAGGAAGAAAAGGGCGACAACCAGGAATCCATGATGGATTCTGTCCCGAAATCATTCCCGAACTTAATGAGAGCGGCTGAAATTCAGAAAAAAGCAGCAAAAGCAGGCTTTGACTGGAAGGAAGTTGTGCCTGCCTGGGAGAAGGTAAAAGAAGAGATTGCCGAATTCGAGAAAGAAGCCGCAGACTTCAGCCCCGAGATGGAGCCGGAATTTGGCGATATCCTGTTTGCTCTGGTAAATATTGCACGTTTTTATAAAATCGATGCCGAAGAAGCTGTGAGAAAAACAAATGAAAAATTCATACGCCGTTTTAAGTATGTGGAAGAACGGGTAATGATGAGCGGCAGAAAATTTGAAGACTTTACGCTCGAACAGCTCGATGAATTCTGGAATGAGGCAAAATCCAAAGGCTATTAATAGAGGAGTGGCGTTAAATGAGATTAGATAAATTTTTAAAAGTATCAAGGCTTATTAAAAGAAGAACACTGGCAAAAGAGGTCTCTGATCAGGGAAGGATCACGATAAACGGACAGCAGGCAAAAGCAAGCTCCACTGTTAAAGTGGGCGATGAGCTTCAAGTCCGCTTCGGCCAGAAGCTGGTAACAGTCAAGGTTGAACGTCTGCAGGAAACGACCCGCAAGGAAGAAGCGGCCGGCATGTACTCCGTTGTGAAGGAAGAAAAAGTGGAATCAGAAGCATAAGACGTATGAGCTCCCGCTTTTCATTCCGGCTTGTTCTATTTTAATCCCCCCATTCATAAACATGTACAAAAAGGTTGTACTATGTGATTGCGGGGGATGAATAATGAGTCAATATTATGAGTCAAATTCAAACAAAACCAATACTCAGGAACATGATGTCATTATGAGAGGCAGAAGGCTGATTGATATCACGGGTGTTAAACAGGTGGAAAGCTTTGATAATGAAGAGTTTTTGCTGGAGACGGTGATGGGCTTCCTAGCGATTAGAGGGCAGAATCTGCAGATGAAGAATCTGGATGTGGACAAGGGAATTGTTTCCATTAAAGGGAAGGTATTTGACCTTGTTTATATTGACGATCAGAATGGAGATAAGGCTAAAGGTTTCTTTAGCAAGTTGTTCCGATGACACTGACCACTCAATTTGTGACCATGCTGGCGATGATTGGCATGGGAAGTGTATTTGGGGCTGCCCTTGATACGTATAATCGTTTTCTGCAAAGGACCAAGCGGAAAAGCTGGCTTGTTTTCATTAACGATATTCTTTTTTGGATCGTACAGGGTCTGGCAATCTTCTATATTTTATTCCTAGTGAATAAGGGTGAACTGAGGTTTTATATCTTCATTGCTTTGCTGTGCGGGTTTGCCGCATATCAAAGTTTATTTAAGAAAATGTATCTGCGGGTATTGGAGATATCCATCCGAATGGCGATCTCCATATACCGCTTTTTCGTGAAGACCTTAACTTTGCTCATCTATAAACCCATCCAGGGTCTGATTATGGCGTTAATTGCGATTGCCGTCATGCTTGGAAAAGGACTTTATTCCCTTTTAAAAGTCATACTTCGAGTCTTTTGGTTCACCTTGAATATCATTTTTCTGCCTGTCAAATGGATTTTGTCACTTTTATGGAAACTTTTGCCGAAAAAGATTAAAAAAACAGTCGAGAAGTTATATAATAAATTGGCAGGATATTTACAGCAGATAAAGAATTATGTTTTAAAATGGACAGCAAAGTGGAAAAAACCTAAAGAGTAAGGAGGGAGTGCGGAAGTGAGTGCCACCAAGAAGAAAAATGTAGCCAAAATGGAAACCAGCTATGTCAAACAGCAGGAAGCAGCAGAGATCAGTGCAGGCCGGAAGAAAAAGCTTTTATTTCGCAGATTAGCAGCATTTTTCACACTGGCAGCCGTCGTTTCATTTTTTATGATCACAACACTCGTTTCGCAGTCTGCTGCTCTGGAAGAAAAAGTGGAAGAGAAAACCAGGCTGGATCAAGAGCTTTCTGACCTGAAGAAAAAAGAAGTTATGCTCGAAGAAGAAATTGTTAAGCTGAATGATGATGAGTATATCGCGAAGCTTGCCCGCAAGGATTATTACCTATCTGACAATAACGAAATCATTTTTAACCTCCCTGAAGAAGAGACGGAAAAAGAAAAGAAAAAAGAAAAAAAGGCCGACTGACGCTATATTGACACTCTTTTTTTGGTTTCTGTATAATATATAAAAAGTTTAACTTTATCGCAGTCTAACGGGCAGTAAGACCCCACTTCAAGACTTTGAGGAATCAAAGGAGGATAAGTGGGGATC
>NZ_BCUY01000055.1 GCF_001591465.1 Cytobacillus firmus NBRC 15306 | reverse complement strand
GATGTTATATATGTATAAAATTGAAGTTGTCGAAAATGGTGTACAAGCTACTGATGCGATTGGAATGCTGCAAAGCCAGGGATTCAATAAGGAAAACATCTATATTTTCGCACATGACAAGGATCGCTCTGAGCACCTTTCTGACGCGACAGATACAGGCGAAGTCGGCATGAAGGAACAGGGCTTATTCGATTCTGTCGGAAATGTTTTCAAAAAGCGCGGAGATGAGCTTCGTTCCAAATTTGAATCTGTTGGGTTAACAACGGTAGAAGCAGAACAATATGAAAAAGTATTGGATGAAGGCAAGCTAGTTATTGTAGGTACAGATGAAGTAAAGTAAGCAAAAAAAGCGATGAACTTTTTCATCGCTTTTTTTGTGCCCTTAAAACATCCAAATCCATAACCCTATAAGCAGAACCGGGTACAGTACATACCACCATACTCTGGTTATTTTGACTTTTGACAGGATGAAAAATACAAGTTCAGGCAATACCATCAACCCTGCCTGAATCCAGATAAACGTATAAAAATGCTCCGGCGCTATTATGCCGTTCCCTGTCGACCAATCTCCGCTATTGAATAAAAAGTAAAAGAAATTCAGGAAAGGGAGAAGGATAGCGAAAAGAATGCGGCTGATATGAACAATCAGATCGGCAGGACGCTTGTTTTTATATAGTGGCGTAACCGGCATGATAAAACTATATAGAATCAGAACGAACCCAATAAAATTAACCAGCAGCTGATCAAATAAATACCCGAAAAAATACATAAATGTAATCATTATTACCCTCTCCTGTTCTTTTGTCTTTATTTTACAGAAAAGGCAAAGGGTTATATATGATAAATAAGCACTAGTTTTCTAACCCATAATCCGCTGGTAAATGGACTTCGCCTGCGCTAAATCCTTTGTGCCATGGATCAGGGCGCGTCCGTCTTTGAAAAGGACCATCCGCTGCTCCTCCATGTCGACGGAAAGCAGGTATGGATTGCCTTTCACCTGATAGCCGAGGGATTTCAGCTGCCGGGCGATTTCCGTGAACTCGATTTCCATTTCTTTCGGAGGGCGGATCTGAACGGTATCCCTTCCGCAGAGAACAGTGGATTTCATCATGTTTTCCGGCTGCAGGTAAGGATAGGTTCGTTCTTTTCCACAGGATAAGCAGCTTTCATCCTTTGCTTTTGACACCTTCATGCTTGTGTACTGGTTTCGCCATAAATCAAAGCTGACCATCGCGGTCCTTACTGCTTCCCAGTCCTCAGCCAGAATTTTCAGTGCCTCTGCCGACTGATGGGCAACGACCATTTGCACAGCAGGCGCAATAATCCCACCGGTGTCACAGGTCATCCCCTGGATTGGGATTTTTTTCAATAAACAATTCATGCATGGTGTTTTCCCTGGAAGGATGGTCATGCTCATGCCAAAGCTGCCGACACAGGCTCCATAAATCCACGGAATATTATATTTCTGGGAGATATCATTAATGGCCATTCTGGTTTCAAAGTTGTCAGTTGAATCAAGGATCAGATCCACCCCATCAGCAAGCTCCTCCAGCTTTTCGGGAGCAGCATCGCCAATAATTGAGCGGATCTCAACCTCGCTATTAATCTGTTTTAGCCGTTTTTCTGCAGCGGCCGCTTTCGGCATTTTTTCCGCGGCATCGCTTTCTGAAAAAAGCTGCTGGCGCTGCAGATTGCTTTCCTCGACATAATCGCGGTCAATGATCGTCAGTTTGCCGGCCCCGGAACGCACCATCAATTCCGCATTTCCCGAGCCAAGTGCGCCGGCACCGATGATCAGCACATGCTTAGAGCGGATTTTTTCCTGCCCCTCTTTTCCAATCGGCGCAAACAAGGTCTGGCGTGAATACCTTTCAGACAATAGGGCCCCTCCTCTCTATAAAAAGAAAAGCTGCATCACCCGCCGCTGACTGGAGGGATAAAAGCAACCGTATCTCCGTTCTGGATGACTTCTTCATCTGAAGCAAATTCTTCATTCACGGCTGCCATGACTGAATCAAGCATCAGCCCGAATTCTTCCTCAAGCAGCTGTTTCAGCTCAGCGATGGTTTTGCCGCTGACATCTCTTGTTACAGACTCTTCTCCAACACGGTCCCGCAAATGGGCAAAAAACATGATTTTATTCATTTAAATCCTCCGCCTCCGGTTTCCCTTTTGGATATGCCACTGTTTCCAGCTGATTTCCGATCCACTCTTCGCCGTCTTCCCAATGTTCCTTCTTCCAGATCGGCACAATTTCTTTAATTCTTTCAATTGCATAGCGGTTGGCTTCATAAGCATCGGCACGGTGTGGAGTGGAAACGGCAATGACCACCGCTACATCGGTAATATCCAGCTTGCCTGTGCGGTGGGTAATCGCCACTTCTGCCCCGTTCCAGCGTTCTTTTATCTCGGTTCCAATCTGCTCCAGTTTTTTCACAGCCATGGACTCGTATGCTTCATAGATTAAGTAAAGTGTTTTTTTGCCGTGAGTCAGCTCGCGGACGGTTCCAATGAAGGTCGTAATCGCTCCTGCTTCCCGCTGCACCACTTTATCGATCACACTTTGAATATCGATTGGTTCTTTTGAAATCTCAAAATTCATAGAATCACCTCATTTATAGAAAAAAACTTTTCTAGCCTTATTTGTTTCATTTTGACATAACCTGTGCCGGAAGTGAAATGGCTGATTGTTTAATTTGATTTTCCTTCCTCTTCAGCTGCCATTTTTAGTGCCTGCTGGTACTCATCCGGATGATTCATATTAAAAAAATAGGCATCCTTGGCTAGAAAACCTCTCTTTTTCAGTTCTTCATCTCTTAATATGGCAGTGTCTATTTTATTTAAAAATTCACGGATTCTTAATTGATTATTCATCAAAGCTTGTTCAGCCGCTTCTTTAGCCTCTTTTCGGTAAGCTGCAAACAGAGGATGAAGGCGGCCTTCCATTTCCGGTACAGCGGCCTGACGGCTGTTTAATTCTTCTAGAAGAATTCTCCCTAAATCCACAGATATGAAAGGCATATCACAGGCAACAATCAGATTTTTTTGGTTTGATGACGCTGACAGCCCTGCTTGAATTCCTGCAAGCGGACCTTTTTCTATCCATTTGTCACTGACTGCTGGAAGCCCAAGAAACCGGTATTCTTCCTGTTTATTCGCAACGACTATCACTTGGGATGTATAAGAAGCCAATGAATCTGCGATGCGTTCAATCACTGTTTTTCCGTGTATTTTTAGCAGAGCCTTATTCTCCCCCATACGGCTGGAATGCCCTCCTGCCAAAATAATGCCTGTTGTACTCATATTCTTCACCTGACTTTGTGTGATGTGGAACAGCCATTCTATCCTTATCGTTTTATTTTACCATCTAATCCAATGTGATTCTTTGATAAAGACCTGCCGGTTGTGCGGATAGCTATGGATCCCTCCTACTTTCTTCTTATCTCTATTCTGCTACCAATTACCTTTTTTAGAAAAACCTATAAACCGATGGAATTATTTTACATGCATTGCGCAGGTATAACCCTTCGGCTATTAGATAGAACTCCATATATTTCTATATACGGTAGGGAATACATTGAGTTTTAAAAAGATATCATCAGCCATTTTAACGTTCTTCTTAACTGCAAGCCTTTTGGCTTGCGAACCCAGCTTTGAGGCACCATTGGTCAGTGATCCCCTGCTTCATCCTGGCGGCACCAGCACAAAAAATATTAATGACTGGGGCAATAAAGCTGCGATTGGACAGAGTTTCTATAAAGCGAGCATCCTGTAGCGGAAATCAACGGACAAGATTAATAGGTTAAAAACAACAATTTATACGAAAAGAGCCTAATTAAAAGACTGACCCTGAGTTATTCTTCTTTGAGGAATAGCTCCTTTTTTGTTTCAATGATCTCTTTTGTATTTTTGAAAACAATAGCGGACAACCTTAATGCTGAGAAATCATCTAATCGGTCCGTTATAGTTTTTCCCTTTTTCAATTATTGTTATAATTAATAAAAGATATCAGCAAGGAGGAATTTAGGCATATGACAATGAAAAAAGTAATGACCATTGCAGGTTCGGATACGAGCGGCGGCGCTGGCATCCAGGCTGACCTTAAGACATTCCAGGAGCTTGGCGTTTACGGGATGACTGCGCTGACTACGATCGTGACGATGGATCCTAAAAATAACTGGAGCCACAACGTGTTCCCGATTTCTACAGATATTCTGGAAACACAGATCGAAACGATTATCTCGACAGGAATCGATGCCATGAAGACAGGCATGCTCGGTTCTGAAGAAGTGATCAAGATTGCCGCAAAGACCATTAAGGAAAATAGCCTGGATCACGTTATAATCGACCCGGTCATGGTCTGCAAGGGCGAAGATGAACCGATTCATCCTGAATTGAACGAAGCATTAAGAGATTTGCTTGTCCCGCTTGCAACAGTTGTAACACCAAACCTGTTTGAAGCATGGCAGCTGGCTAAAACCGGTCCGATCAAGACGGTTGAAGACATGAAGGAAGCAGCTGTTAAAATTCATGAACTTGGCGCGAAGTATGTATTAATCAAGGGCGGCAGCAAGCTTCAGCACGAAAAAGCCGTCGACCTTCTCTATGATGGACAAGAGTTCACTCTTTATGAGAGCGAACGCGTTGAAACGACTTACACTCATGGCGCAGGCTGCACCTACTCTTCTGCCATCACAGCAGAAATTGCCAAAGGCAAGCCTGTCAAAGTAGCGGTTCAAACCGCGAAGGACTTCATTACTGCCGCCATCAACCATGGCTTCAAGCTGAATGAATATGTTGGCCCGACCATGCCGGGTGCGTACCGCAAATATGGCGCAGGCCGTACTGAGTCAGAATAAGAATGAGGAACAGAGTCCGGATGGGCTCTGTTTTTTTGGGGCAATGGGCGGTTTAGCGGATAAAATGGGGTTCGCGGATATATTGATTTTTTCGCGAATAAAATCAAAATTTCGCGATTATATCTAATTCCTCGCTGAGATTACTTTTTCGCTTTTCGTTTCTTTTTTTAGTAAGATAAACAGAAAGATATCTTGAAAGGGGGACTATAGAGTGGAACCAGCAGTGAAGGAACATGTGCAAAAAGAGATCGACCGCCTTGCCAAGAAAGAGGTCTTTATTCATCTGGAAACAACGAATGGGGCGTATGCTTCCCATTTTGATGAAACCTTCTTTTCTTCAGGCGCCTACATCCGCAATGCCCAATTGGTTTATGAACACGGAAAAGTTACCGGCAAAGGCCCTTACCGGGTTGGATTGAAAATGAATTTTGGCTGGGTGTATGCTGAAGGAATTACCCACTTTGAAGTGGATGAAGATAACAGGCTCCTTTTAGCCGGCCATGATTTCAGCGGCAAGCTGGCAGTCGCCCTGCAAATTAGTGAAACTCCTTTTGAATAAGAGGACATGAAATGAAAGGAGCACGACCATGATGGAAAAGGAAAGACATGTACTCGTCATCTTCCCTCATCCGGATGATGAAGCATTTGGCGTATCAGGAACGATTTCCTTACATATCGATAATGGCACACCTGTCACCTACGCATGCCTGACGCTAGGAGAAATGGGGCGCAATATGGGTAATCCCCCTTTTGCCACCAGAGAAACCCTGCCGAAAATCCGCAAAGAAGAGCTGGAGGAAGCAGCCAGGGTTTTGGGTATCCAGGATTTAAGAATGCTGGGGTACCGGGATAAAACCGTGGAGTTTGAGGATGAAGAAAAGCTCGCGAACAGACTGGGAGTCATCATCGGTGAGACAAACCCTTCCCTCATCATCACGTTCTATCCGGGATACGCTGTGCACCCGGATCATGACGCAACAGGCGCTGCTGTGATCCGTGCGGTAAAAGAGCTGCCTGCTGACAAGCGTCCGAAGGTTCACTGTGTGGCATTCTCCAATAACTGTGAGGAAGAAATCGGCCAGGCTGATGTGGTCAATGATGTAAGTGCGGTTATCGACCGGAAAATCGCAGCCATTAAGGCGCATGCCTCCCAGACACAGCTGATGGCAGCGAACATGGAAGAAAGCATTAAAAATCAGGATCCGGAAGTACTGGCAAGAATGTATAAAGAGCGCTTTTGGACTTATAAAATATAAAAAATGTTAGAACAGGGAGCTGCTCATGCAGCTCCTTTCATTTTTGTGCTATCGGCGGGCCCCTTGCGGCATGTATAAAGAAAATGTAATGTGAGAAACTAGTTTAAATTAATCATCCATAGAGGGTGACTGTTCCGTGGACAATTACAAAAATGATAACACCGCAAGATATTATAAAGCTCATGTCAGCGTTTGGGGCACTTCTCAAATACATTTGAGAAACCCTTATATCATAGGCTGGTGGTCAGCCGCGTTTCCTGGTTTTGGACATTTGCTTTTGTCAAAATACCTAAGAGGCTATGCCTTATTTATTTGGGAAGTCCTAATAAATATAAAAGCAAATGTCAATTTAGCTATGGTTTACTCATTTCAAGGTAATATCGGTATGGCTAAAGAAATTTTAGACACGAGATGGCTTCTAATGTATATTCCTGTTTACTTCTTTGCTATATGGGATAGCTACCGCACAACTGTAGATATGAATAAGGTGTATATTTTAGCCAAAAACGAAGGACATCAAATCAATACTTTTAGTTTAGGACCACTGGAAATTAATTATCTTGATAAAAGAAATCCTATTATGCCCATAATGTGGTCTTTATTTGTACCCGGGCTCGGACAGCTCTATATACATAGAATTTTGACAGCGTTTTTTCTTATATTTTGGGTTGTTGTCTTCTTTTACTTTTCGCATGCACAACAAGCCGTGTCTCTCTTATTTCTTGGAAAAATCCAAGAGGCAACCTCAGTTTTAAATCCAGAGTGGCTATTATTTCTTCCATCCCACTATGGTTTTGCTACGTTTGATTCCTATATGAATACAGTCGAAAATAATAAACTTTATGAAGAGGAACAAAGAAGATATTTAATTAAAACTTTCCAGCCGGAAAGTTTCCGGATATTGAAAAGACAAAAAAGCGGAGTGATCAAAATGCAGTTATTTTCAACCTTTGAAAGTAACTCCTTTTTAGAAATGGCGATTTCAACACTTGAGAAAAATGGAATAAAAAAAGAGGATATTTATGCTCTTCCACTTTATAATCGAACCGAAGAACGTAAAGTGTTTGATTCTCTTCATCGCTCAGATGGTACGTCACTCGTCGATATAGGAATTTCGCTTGCCACAGCTTTTGCTGTAATTGGCGCAAGTATCGGATTTAAATTAGCATGGGGTCCAATATACTGGGGACTTATCAGTGCGTTCATCGGTTTTGTTTTAGGTTTCTCTATTAGAATATATACGGAGGTTATTTTAAAGAAAAAGAAACGAATACGAAGAGGAAAGCACTCTGAAATTATTCTCATTGTTAATTGTGAAGAACCTCAATCTGAGTTAATAAAGGAGATTCTTTTCAAACATTATGCATTTGGTGTTGCAGCAGTCAAATAAAATTGTAAATCACTGTTAAATAAGAAAAGAACAAAGAGAAAACAGGATGATGACCATAAGAAATAGGCAGCGGATTAGCTGCCTGCGTATTTGGGAATACTCTCCCCCGAAACGGGGCTCCATTTACTTGTTATTTTTCCATCATTTCCTTCAAATACTGAAGCTGGCTTCCGTCTTCCTGCTTCACAATATTCACGATAAAACGCTTCGTCAATCTGGCAACAAGCCCGCTGGTTTTGACGGTTGCTTCCATCTCCACCTGGGTTCCTTCTTCTATTTCATGAAAATCATATTTATATTCGGTGATCAGTCCATTGGCATTGCTGCGGGTGGTATAGGTTCTATCCTGTTCAAAATTAATGATTTCAACATCCGCGCTGATCTTTTTCCCTCTGACCATACGTGTTTCAACAAACTTTGTTCCTTTTCCGGTCTCACCCTCGGTCTGCTTTTCCACTTTCACGACAAACGGCATAAGTTCAGGGACATTTTCCATCTTAATCATATAATCAAATACTTCATGTACTGGTTTATTGATAATCTCACTCGAACGAAAATCAGCCATGCTTTGCACCTCAGAGTCATTAAGTCTATGACTCTATTATATAACAAAAAAGCAGGCCGGAGTAAAGGTGCGTCCCCTACAGCTTCTGGCGGTAAAGGGAGCAAAATTTGCACCAGTCCACAATAACGATTTTCCTGCCTGTGATTTCGATGATTCCTTCTTTTTTCAGCCTGGAAAAAACACGGCTGACACTTTCCCGGGATGTTCCAACAAGGGTGGAGAATTCCTGAACGGTTATGGGGAGCTCTAGATGCATCCGGTTGCAGTAGTTGGCGCCGAACTTTTCTGCGAGCCTTTCCAATGTCCGGACGGTTTTCGTATACACATCAAGCAGCGCAATATCCCTCATAATGGAGGTCATATCACGCAGAGATTCACTCATATAGCGGATAATCTGCACGGCCATTTCCGGCGAATACAGAAGCTCCTGCTCCAGTTCATCGGTATTCAGAAAAAAGATTTCACCATCCTGCACCATGGTACCTGTCGCAGGATACGTATGTCCCTCCTGGTTAAAAAGGTTGGCCTCAGCAAAAATCTCGCCCTTTTTCTTAATGCAGACAATCAGTTCATTTCCATGTTCATCCTGCTTCGTCAGCTTCACAATACCGGAGTGCACAAAGTAAACTCCTTTGGCAACCTCATATTCAGACATAATTCTTTCGCCTTTTAAATAAGCTTTCTTAATAATTCGATTATCGATCCGCTCTAGAGATTCAATGGGGAGCTCTTTAAAAATCTCAATCTTGCCTAAAAATTCGTTGATTAACGGCCTATGATCCTGCTTTTCATATTCCATTCCCATCCCCCGCTTTTACCATTCTTAAGAAATATTCTAGCTAAGTACGGACTGGGTTGAAGTGACTTACCTCACAAACTATCTTCTCATCCAGAATTATAGGACGCCGAAAAAATGAGTGATTACTCACTATACAAATAACTCGGGATTCATTTATGATAATTAGTGAGTGATTACTCACTTATAACAAAGGAGTGAACAAATGAATAGTCCAATCGTTTCCATTCAACATGTATCCAAAAATTACGGAAAGCAGCAAGTTCTAAAAGACATCAGCCTTGAAATTTATGAAGGTGAGATTTTCGGTCTGCTCGGCCCATCCGGAGCAGGCAAGACGACGCTTGTTAAACAGCTGGCAGGCCTGGAGGAACCAGCACAGGGTGAAAATTATATTTTCAGCGAAAAAATGCCCAGGCTGGACCTGATCAAACGAATCGGCTACATGGCCCAATCCGATGCTTTGTACACCGACTTAACAGCAAAGGAAAATCTGGATTTCTTTGCAGCGCTGTATGGGTTAAGCGGCAAAGAAAAAAGGCAGCGGATGAATGAGGTGATGGAATTGGTTTCATTAACAGACCACCTTCATAAAATGGTTACCGACTATTCAGGGGGAATGAAGAGAAGACTTTCCCTTGCCATTTCCCTTCTGCATAGTCCCGGTCTCCTCATTCTCGATGAACCTACTGTTGGAATTGATCCCGTCCTTAGAAAAAGCATCTGGGAATCTTTTAAAAACCTGAAGGAGAAAGGGACCACCATCCTGGTGACAACTCATGTCATGGATGAAGCAGGAAAGTGCGACAGGCTGGGCATGATTAGAGACGGACAGCTCATTGCAGCCGGGACACCCGAAGAATTAATGCAGCAAGCAGGCGCGGCCACTATTGAAGATGCCTTTCTGGCATATGGAGGTGCTTGATATGAGGATTACAGCACTGGTTATTCGAATACTGCGCCAGATTGTAAGAGATAAACGGACGATGGCTCTGTTGATCCTTGCTCCGATCCTGGTCATGAGCATGCTTCATCTTGTGTTTAACGGAGAAGAATATACGCCAAAAGTCGGCCTCGTGGATCTGCCTGAAAAAATAGAGACTCAGCTTAACCTGGAACATGCTAAACTCGAACACTATCAAACAGAGAAGCTCGCGAAAAAGGACTTATCAGCCAAGAAGCTGGATGCTTATCTGGTGTTTGATCAAATGCCGCCGTCAGTGGTTCTCGAAGGCAGTGATCCAAGTGTAAACGGAGCTGTGATGAGATGGGTTCAGGGTGCATTGAAGTCACTGCAGCCAAATGGCGGGAATCAGGAAGTAAAAGCCGATTATTTATTCGGCTCCGGGGACATGGGTCAGTTTGATTATTTCGGGCCGGTTCTGCTTGGATTCTTTGTCTTTTTCTTTGTTTTCCTGATTGCCGGGGTATCCTTTTTAAGGGAACGGACCACCGGAACACTCGAACGGCTTTTGACCAGCCCGCTCAGGAAGTGGGAAATTGTTGCCGGGTATATCATGGGATTTGGAATTTTCACGATGATCCAGGCAGCCATCATCGCCTGGTATGCGATCTATGTACTCGGCATGCTGATGGAAGGCTCTTTTGGCTATGTCCTTCTGATCACACTGCTCCTATCGCTGACAGCATTGACTCTGGGAATCCTGCTGTCTTCGTTTGCCAACAATGAGCTGCAGATGATTCAATTCATTCCCATTATAGTGGTTCCGCAGATCTTTTTCTCGGGGCTTTTCAATCTTGAGACCATTTCAGAGTGGCTCAGCTGGGTCGGCCCTTTCACACCTTTATATTACGCGGCTGAAGCATTACGAAATGTAATGGTGAGAGGCTTTGGATGGGATATGATTTATAAAGATCTGCTGATGCTGCTCGCTTTCTCCCTGCTCTTTATGGTTCTGAATATCGCTGCTCTAAGAAGGTACCGGAAAATATAAAATTTCTTTTTATAATTTCATTCCTTTATAATAAAACTATAGATTTTGCACGTATAAAGGAGTTTACCATGCCAGAGAAGGATTCCATTTTAGAAGAGTTATTTCATGAAGAAGAAAAGCTTACGGAGAAGCAGAAGAAAATTATCATGGCTGCGATTGAATCGTTTTCTGAAAAAGGCTATGCAGCCACTTCGACAAGCGAAATCGCCAAAAAGGCAGGAGTAGCCGAAGGAACCATCTTCAGGCACTATAAAACAAAAAAAGATTTGCTGATGGGGATCGTTTCGCCGATGATGGCAAAGCTGATTGCTCCATTTGTCATTAAAGACTTATATAAAGTCATCAATCATGAATATGAACACTTTGAAGATTTTTTAAGAGCCATGATGGAGAACCGGATTGAGTTCCTTAAAAACAATATGCCTCTTATCAAGATCCTGATCCAGGAAATTCCGTTCCACCCCGAACTCAAAGAACAGTTTAAAGAGCATATTGCCATGAAAGTATTCGATCGTTTTGCCAGTTTGGCTGAATACTATCAGAAAAAAGGGCAGATTATTGATATCCCGCCCTACAGTGCTGTCCGAATGACCTTTACAACCATATTCGGCTTTCTTATCGCCAGGTATTTAATTTTGCCTGAAGCCGACTGGGATGATGAAAAAGAAATCGAGCTGACCATTCAATTCATCATGCATGGACTTTCAGCTAAAAACTGAAACCTGGCACTGCTGCCAGGCTTCTTATATTTCCGAAAGCTGAAGTTGATAAAGCTTGTCATCCTTCTCAAGCGGATTGCCTCGTCCGTCTGTATTGTTGCTGATAAAATAAAGCATATCCCCTTCAATGAAGACATCGCGGATCCTGCCTAAATTAGACACAACCTTCCTGACATTCTTCGTTTCCAGATCAAACTCCAGAACGGCACTTCCTCTTAAGGCGGCGGTGTAAAGCTTGCCCTTATAATAGGCCATCCCGGACGGAGCCCAGGTTTCGTCATCACCTGAGGTAAACAGCGGTGATTCCATGCCTTCTTTCTTCTCGGTCCCTTTTATGACGGGCCAGCCGTAATTTTTTCCTGGAAAGATCTTATTGATTTCATCATTGGCAGATGGGCCGTGCTCACTTTCATACAAAGTCCCATCCTCAGCCCAGGCAAGCCCCTGCGGATTGCGGTGGCCGTAGCTATAGACATAAGAGCCGCTGAATGGATTATCCGCAGGTACGCTGCCGTCCAGATTCATTCTTAGGATCTTTCCTCCGAGGGAATTCACATCCTGGGCAATTTCAGGATCGGCCGCAGCATCGCCTGCAGTCGCATAAAGCTTTCCATCAGGGCCTATTTCAAGCCGGCCGCCATGATGGTACTGACCGCTTGGAATTTTATCAAGCAAAAGCTTTTCCTCTTTCCAAGTCCCATCCTGATGCTTGAGAATGACAATTCGGTTAAACTGTCCTGAGGTGTTTTCGTAGGTGTAATAGGCATACGCTTCGTTTGATTGTGAAAAATCAGGTGCCGGCACAAAGCCGAGCAAGCCGGCTTCAGAAGCTGTTGAAAGCTTTTTTGCAAGCTCCACCTTCTGGCGTTCTTTTTTGCCGTCTTCGACTTTCACAATGCTTCCTTGTCTTTCCGTCATGTAAAAGGTTTCGCCCGTTTTGGCAATGGACCAGGGAATATCGAGCTCATCTGCCAGTATTTCCGGCTCAGCACCGCCAGGAAGGCTGGCCTCCTGATCCTCGATTTGCTTCCCGTTATCGCCTGCACCTGAACACCCCGCCAGCAGACCCAAGACGAGCAGCCCTAAACCTAACACCTTTTTCATCCAGCCTTTAGCCTCCCTTGAAATTTACTTCAGGACTTCCCAGATTGCCTTGGCAACACCGCTTTCTTCATTTGCGGATGTTACCACATCGCATTGTGCTTTAATGATGTCATCGGCATTTCCCATGGCAACTGATCTTCCTGCGCGTTTGAACATGGACAAATCATTATAATTATCGCCAATGGCCATGGTTTCCAAAAGTGAGATTCCTTTTTCTTTTACAAATGCTTCAAGGGCAATTCCCTTTTGGGCGTTCACACTTGTCAGCTCCAGATTTTCATCCCCTGATGAACTTACGGCCATGCCTTCAAGCTTCAGCAGCTCTTCTTTCGCGGAAACAAGAAAATCCGGTTCAAACGAGAAGGCCAGCAGCTTGTAAATTTGATGCTCGTCACTGTTGAAAAGCTCATCATAGCTGTTCACTTTATGGACAAGCCCTTTTGTAAAGCGCTCTTCCGCCGCTTTGGTCACTTCATCAATATCCGCTTCCGGATTTCCGCTTAAAAAGATGTCGACAATAATGGATACGCCGCGGTCTTCATCAATGGTATATGTACCCTGGTTGGTGTATACCTCGAAATAAACATTGTTCTGCACAAGGATATAGGCTGCTTTTTTGGCCAGGTCCTTATCGAGCGGGCTGGAGGATACGACCTTCCCGTCCGAGGCTCTTACTTCTGCCCCATTTGCGCAAATGATCGGGCAGGAAATGCCGGCTTCATCGAGGACAAAGCTTGCTTCGAAATAGGAGCGCCCGGTCGCGATGACCACTTCGACTCCTTTTTCCTGTGCGGCCTTAATGGCTTCTAAATTTTCAGGCGTAATTTTCTGTGTGGCGGTTAAAAGCGTTCCGTCCATATCACTGGCAATGCATTTGATCATTAGATTCACCTTCTGGCTGTAGTATTTTACTGAAAAACTTATTTGCCATTCTATCATGTTCTAAGGGTTATTTTAAATAATTGCTCTTCTTAGCCTACATACTTACTCCCTTCCCTGATGCTCAATTTTGCAAGTGTGTTTGATTCAATAAACCTTTTTACTGACTCTGGATTTGTTTTCGAGTATTCCCTGAGAGCCCAGCCGATAGCTTTTTGGATGAAGAATTCTTTACTGTCATTGTTTAGGAGGATGCAGCGGTATAGCAGCTCTTCGTCTGTGCTGGCTTTGTATTTCAGCTGAAATAGAATAGCAGTTCTGCGGAGCCACATGTTTTCGCTGGTCGCCCATCCCTCTATTTTTCCGGGGATGATTTCCGGGCTTTTGGCCGCGATGGCGCCCACTGCATGTGCGGCAAGCATGTCAACAGTATCCCACCAGGATTTTGATGTAATCAGCTTTTCGACTAATGCCAGATGATTTTTGTCCAGCTTCCTGGTGAATTTCCCTATGTAGTCAAGGGCGGCAGCCTGGTATTCACGCTCCTCCATGTCCCATAAGGCCTCCACAAATGCCGGATTAAACGCCTGCTTCAGCAGGCCTGTTTGATTGAAGTATTCCTTTAACAGGGCTCTTCTTTCAGGTGCCTTGATTCCCAGGAAGGAAAAGCGGTTTTTCATATAGTTTTGCATGGGGATCGCTTTTTCTGTGTCCCGGTTTTCTTCAAAAAGCTCGGTTAATAATTGGATATCCATATGAGCACTCCTTTTTACATCAAAACGGGTTTATGTCATCCTGTTAAGGGTAAGGTACAGAAGAGATTTGTTGCTTTCTCCGTTTTCGGACAGCTTTTCCCTCTTCTATTTAATCCCATTTTACCTGCATTTTACAAATCCCAATGAATGATTAGACAGAAAAGAAGGCCAAAATACAAATGTGATTCACATATTTAGGGGGAATTTTATTGAATGATAAATCCGGCAGTATAAACAGTGTATTTTGGGTATCAGCCGTAGTTATAACTTTCTTAGTATTACTGGGGGCACTGGCTCCTGATCTGTTCGCCAGTGCTGCAACAAAAGCTTTCAATTTTACTACATACGCATTTGGCTGGTTTTACTTAATTTCGGTCTTGTTTTTTGTCTTATTCTGCATCTATCTGGCTATCAGCAAATATGGCCGTCTCAAGCTTGGGAATGATGAAGATAAAGCGGATTATCCATTTTTCACATGGATTGGAATGTTATTCAGTGCAGGGTTTGGGATTGGATTGGTGTTCTGGGGAATTGCCGAGCCGATGAGCCATTATTTCACTCCGCCAAGGGAAGGCATGGATCCTTTAACAGCAGAAGCCGCCCGCGAGGCGATGGGCTACTCGTTTTTCCACTGGGGAGTCAGCCAATGGTCCGTGTTTACGATCGTGGGACTGGCCATGGGGTATTTCCAATTCAGGAGGAGAGAAAACGGACTGATCTCTACCACTTTAACTCCTTTGTTCAGCAGGAAAAAAGATCCTGTCCTGCTGAAAAAGGTCATTGATATCCTGGCTGTTATTGCAACAGTCATGGGGGTTGCGACCTCGCTTGGACTGGGCATTCTGCAGATTAACGGCGGGCTTGACGCAGTATTTGGCATAGAGCAGAGCACTATGCCTCAAATTCTGATTATTGCGGTAATGACTTCTTTGTTTCTGCTGTCCTCATCGACAGGTCTTGATAAAGGAATTAAATACTTGAGCAACATCAATCTCGGACTGGCACTGGCTTTGATGATTTTTGTACTGGTTACCGGCCCGACTGTGTTTATTTTAAATACTTTTACACTTGGAATCGGCGACTATATCTCAAATTTTATTAAGTTAAGCCTGCGCTTGACCCCCTACAAGGGAGGCACATGGATCCGCGACTGGACGATTTTTTACTGGGCATGGGCCATTGCCTGGTCCCCTTTTGTCGGAGCCTTTATTGCCCGTGTTTCCCGGGGGAGAACGATTCGCGAATTTGTTGTCGGCGTCCTGATTGTTCCTCCATTAATCGCACTTGTGTGGATTGCCGTATTTGGCGGCACAGCGCTGCACTTTGATTTATTCGGCGGCACACAGATTGCAGAGGCCGTTAACAATGATGTGACTTCTGCGCTGTTCCAGACCTATAACCAATTGCCTTTCAGCTTCTTGGTTTCAGTGCTGTCCATTCTGCTGATTTTGACATTCTTAATTACATCAGCGGACTCGGCAACGTATATCCTGGGCGTTATGACCGCTAACGGCACCCTGAACCCTCCGCTTTTCCCGCGGATTGTCTGGGGCTTGCTAATGGGAGCCATTGCCGCAGTCCTGCTGTTAAGCAGCGGACTCGAGGGCCTGCAGACAGCCTCGCTGGTATCAGCGCTTCCATTCACCATTATCCTGATTTTTATGTGCATATCGCTATTGAAAATGCTGCGCAGGGAAACGATACCTGTCAGGCAGAAAAAATAATTGGGCAGACCTCTGGGAGGGGGTCTGTTTTTTTGTTTTTGTTGGCGGAGGTAGCTGGCGGTTCGGACACTGGGGCACGGAATTATTTTTTTGTGTCTGAAGCTGGGCTGGGTTCTGACTCTGGAGCGCCGATTTTCGCTTTTTGTGTCCGAAGTTGATCCGGGTTCCGACTCTGGAGCGCCCATTTTCTCTTTTTGTGTCCGGACGTCGTTCCAGGGATTCGATCTATTCCACCATCACAAACTGCCCCACAACCTCTTCTCCATCTTCCATCCTCAAAGTCTCCTGAACCTCAAGCTGATAATCCCGATACACTTTTTCCCAAAAGCGGACGGCAGGCTTGTTTCGGTTTAATTGCTCGATATAGAAGGTGCCCTTATAGTCACTAAAAAGCAGTCCCACAGCTGCCTGACCCACACTTTTCCCCCTGAACGAGTTGTACAGGAAAAAGTCATTGATGCAGTAGTCTGCTTTTGTTAAAAAAGGGGCCCTCAGAAGCAGCAGGAACCCTGCCAGTTTGCCATCAGACTTAATAAGATAAGGTTCAATGCCTTCCTTGTCCCAGATCAATGAAAATGCATCAAATTCGAAGGTGCCTTCATCATTTACATGCAATCCATCTGTGTATTTTGTTAAATCATGCAGATAGAATGCATACATGTTTCTTACTATGTCCCGATCCGCGATTGCGGCTTTCACTATTTTTACGTCCATATCCCAATCCCCTTTTCAATATTTACTCTCCAAATTTAAATGGCTTAGAGCATTTTAGGCAAGAATTATTTCAGAAAAGAAGGAATAAACTGAATTTTACAGAAAATATATTAGGTTCGAGAAAAAATTTTTAGGGGGTTGCAGCATGAGGGTACTGGTATCTTTCTTTAACCGTATTATGCAGCGGTACTTGCCGGATCCATTTTTATTTGTCATTATCCTAACTTTTGCGGTTTTTGGATTAGGCTTGATTTTTACAGATAATGGGCCTTACCAGATGGTTCAGCATTGGGGAAATGGGTTTTGGGGCCTTTTGACTTTTTCCATGCAGATGGTGCTGGTATTAGTCACAGGGCATGTATTAGCCAGCAGCAATATTTTTAAAAAGGGATTAGGCGCCCTGGCATCATTGGCCAAATCACCCGGCCAGGCCATCCTGATTGTGTCATTTGTGTCGATGGCTGCAAGCTTAATTAACTGGGGTTTCGGTCTTGTGATTGGCGCCCTGTTTGCAAAAGAACTTGCTAAAAAGGTGAAAAATGTGGATTATCGCCTTTTGATTGCAAGCGCTTACGGAGGATTCGTTGTCTGGCACGGGGGGATTTCCGGCTCGATTCCATTGACGATTGCTACGCCGGGCCACTTCTCTGAGGATATGATTGGCGTCATTTCTACTGACCAGACGATTTTCGCCGGCTTCAATATCTTTATTGTTGCCGCCCTATTATTGGTTTTGCCTTTTGTAAACCGCTTTATGATGCCATCAAAAGAGGAAACAATTGTGGTTGATCCTGCTCTTCTTCAGGAAGACATTCAGGCAGCTGCACTCGAAAAAGAAGCGATGACACCTGCTGAACGCCTGGAAAACAGCCGTATCATTTCCTTGCTTGCCGGGATTCTTGGACTTGCGTTCTTATTTTATTATTTCGCTTCAAAGGGCTTTAATCTTAATCTTGATATCGTGAACTTCCTGTTTCTGTTCCTGGGCATTCTTTTTCATGGAACACCTAAACAGTTCCTCGAAGCCGTCCTGAATGCGGTAAAAGGAGCAAGCGGCATCATTATCCAGTTCCCGTTTTATGCCGGAATCATGGGGATGATGACCGCATCAGGGCTTGCTGCGGTGATGTCCGAAGCGTTTGTCAGCATTTCGAATGACTACACGTTCCATTTCTTCACGTTTTTAAGTGCGGGACTTGTGAACTTCTTCGTTCCTTCAGGAGGAGGACAGTGGGCTGTTCAGGCTCCGATTATGCTTGAAGCGGCTCAGTCAATGGGGGCTTCTATCCCCAAAACGGCCATGGCGGTCGCATGGGGTGATGCCTGGACCAACTTAATCCAGCCTTTCTGGGCGCTGCCGGCACTCGCCATTGCGGGGTTAAAAGCGAAAGACATCATGGGATTCTGCGTCCTGACTCTTCTGGTCAGCGGCGTGATCATTTCAATGGGATTTTTATTTTTCTAAATGGAAAAGAGCATGGCACCTGCCATGCTCTTCTATTATGAACAGCAGCCTCATCGGGAGGCTTATTTTTATGACATTCCATTTTGATGATCATTTTTCATGTTATGCATATAAGACTCCGTGCAGGCTCTCTCTGAATCAGATACATGCTTTTCATTTTCCCCAGGATCATAGTCGTCAATTCCATGCCTTTTATGCCACCAGTCCACAAACATTCCTGTTCCCAGCAATACTGCACAAAAGCCAAGCAAATATAGAATCATTTTGATCACCTCTATATAGTATATTAATTTTTCAGAAAATATTGATATATTAACCAAGCCTATTTTTTACACTTTTACCGTCTCCGGCAATTCCTGATAGCCCTCCTGATAAATGCGGCTGATGATCGATTCGATTGCAGGCTCTTCCACTGTCAGATCTTTGATATTATGTGTTTCGGTAATTTGCGCAATCAGTCCTGAAGCTGACACATCATCCCGGTTAAACCGGATCCAGAAGCGGCTTGCTTCTTCTCTAAACACCTCACCGCCCTTAAGCTTCAGGCTGTGTGATGATTCCTCCAGATCAACGATGAGTGTCCTCATTTTGCCGAAACGCTCTTTGACGACTGCAATCTCCCCGTCATATACCTTCTGCCCATGGTCGATGAGGATCATCCGCTCACAGAGCTTTTCGATATCCTCCATATCATGGGTGGTTAAAATGACGGTTATGCTGCGCTCCTTATTAATCTCTTTGATAAAAGTCCTCATCTTTTCCTTTGCGACAACATCCAGGCCAATGGTCGGCTCATCCAGAAACAGGATGGGCGGGTCATGCAGCAGGGACGCGGCAATATCAGCCCTCATCCTTTGCCCTAAGGACAACTGGCGGACCGGTGTATTCAGAAATCCATCCAGCCCCAATATCCCGGTGAAGGTGTCCATGTTTTCCTTATACCGTTTATCCGGGACCTGATAGATTTCCTTCAGCAGTTCAAACGATTCAATAGTAGGAAGATCCCACCAGAGCTGTGTTCTCTAGCCGAAAACCACTCCGATATTCTTGGCATTTTCCTGTCTGTTTTCATAGGGAATGATGCCGTTCACCTTCACACTTCCTGAAGTTGGGACCAGAATGCCCGTCAGCATTTTGATGGTGGTGGACTTTCCGGCGCCATTCGGCCCGATATAGCCGACCATTTCCCCTTCATTGATTGAAAAGCTGATGTCTTTTACAGCTTCTTTTTTAATATGCTCTCTTTTTACTAGACTCTTCACAGCGCCCAGGAAGCCTGTCTCCCGCTTGGCGATCATAAAATCCTTCATTAAATGTTCAACCTCTATAACCGGCATTTCCAGTCCTCCTATGAACCTGTACTTTTATATCGCTTTAAACCCAGCATCCAGATCGAATAAGCGATGAAAAAAAAGACGATGCCGACAAGCGGCGAGTAATACCCGATATTCTCCGGGAAAAAGGGTGTTTCTTTTTCAAGGAGCACAGCCGCGGGAAAATAGTTCACAAAGCCGAATGGGATCACAAAAGCTGTAATCCATTGGACAGCTTTCGGATAAATGACCAGAGGATAATTCGTCAGATTTCGGGCCGGAAACATGGCACCCAGTAAAATTGCTCCGATTTCGTCGTCCAGAAAGCGAGGGCAGAAATCATGACGAGCAGGCCGCCCTGGATAAGGATGCCTCCAGCCACGGATAACAGCAGAAACAAACTTTTCCCAATTGTCCAATCCAGCTGCAGCTCAAAGCTGACCCAAATAAAAATGCCGATGCTGAAAAGGAACTGTCCAAATGCGCCAACATCAAATTTCATTGCCATGAAATGAAAAAATGGATTAATCGGCCTGACAAGGAAGCGGTCAAACGTGCCATTTAAAATGTAGGTGTCCAGCCCCCTGAAGTGGAAAAAGAGAATGATGCAGAACCCCCAGGATAAAACAGCGACTGCAAATAGAAACAGCATCTCGTAAAAGGTCCATGAGCCGAGTTCCTGAAACTGATAAAGCATGATCCACATCGTGACAGCGGTGCCTGTATAGGATGTTATGAGGCCGACAATCCTCATGACAAAAGCAAACCGGTACTGCAGCTGGGCCCTCACCCCTGCGGAGATGAGCTTGAAATACAAATCGAAATATTTTACAACACTCACACTTTATCCCCCCTGCACCACTACTTTTTGGGATGCGCGATTCCAGACAAACCTTAACAGCAGATAACTGGCCACAGCCCAGAATAATTGGACACCCAGGGAAAGCAGGATCTCACTTCCTGAGATTTTGCCTATAAAAATCGCATTTGGTATGTAATAGATTCCCTGAAACGGCAGGTAAAGAGCCATCGTTTCCAGCCAGCCCGGGAAAAACCACAGCGGGATGACGGATCCGGACAGAAGGGACATCGCGAAGTAAAAGACATCGACAATGCCGCCCGTTTCAACGAGGAAAAAGGAAAGCAGCCCGAAGGACATTTCAATGCAATAGCGGATCAGGAATCCTATAAAAGCGGATACGATAAATAACGCCCAAGTTTCCCATCCTGAAGGCAATGTCAGATCCATAAAAATGAACATGACCGTATATAAAGGGAGCAGTGCTGTCAGTATGTAAAAGGCCACACTGCCAAAGTCGGCAAAAAGGTAGCGGAGCGGCACATCAAACGGTCTCATTAATTCCAGGGAAATATCGCCTGTCCGGACCTTCTCCTGGATTTCCCACAGCGGGGTGCCCGCCCCATTTACCCCCGTTAAAAACTGGCTGACCACAATATACGTCAGCATGGACTCAAAGCTGACACCGCCTGCTTCTTCCCTTCCGGCATATAAAGCAGTCCATATCGAACCCCACATCAGCAGAAAAATGAGGTTTGAGCCGAGCCGAGACCATACATCAAACCGATAAACGGCTGATCGCAGAAAGGCCTTTTTTGTGAAGGTCCAATATAACCGAAACCTGAACATTCCTACACCTGCTTTTTGATTTTTTTGATTATTTCATATTTTAACATAATATAGGAGGCAATAAATCAGAAGTTTAAAAAGAAGGGAAACGGTGGAATTTAAGAGAAAGGGTTGGCTTTTTCATGGGCAATGAATTAAAATAACATGTGGTTTATAAATATAAGAAAAAGGTGAATAAATTGATTGACGCATCCAGAAAGAAGCATTCTTCTTCCGATCTGATAAAATTTCTCATACCGTCCTTAATTGGAATCAGCTTATTCATGGTTCCGATCAAATATCAGGGGGATATTACGATTCCCATCGCTATTTTTTCAGGATGGATCCAAAACTTGCTTACAGATTATCTTCCTGAAATTATGACCTTTATTATAGTTATTACATTCTTGGGTACATTGCTGGCGAAGCTCGCCAAGCTTGCTTTTATTGAGAATAGCTCTTTTTTCAAGAACTTATTTGATGTTCCCTGCATCTGGGCTGCAGCGAGATTTATCGGCGCTGTTTTTGCGGTTATCACACTATTTCAAATAGGGCCTGAACAGATCTGGTCTGAAAACACAGGAGGACTTCTCTTAAATGACCTCCTGCCGATCCTGTTCTCGGTCTTTTTATTTGCAGGTCTTTTCCTGCCTTTGCTATTGAATTTCGGATTACTTGAATTCTTTGGCTCGCTTTTAACGAAAATCATGCGTCCGGTTTTCAGGCTGCCTGGAAGGTCCTCTATTGACTGTGTAGCTTCCTGGCTTGGCGATGGCACGATTGGTGTTCTTCTGACCAGCAAGCAGTATGAAGAAGGCTATTATACGAAAAGGGAAGCGGCCATTATCGGCACAACCTTTTCTGTCGTATCCATTACCTTCAGCCTTGTGGTGATCTCACAGGTGAATCTTGGCCATATGTTCGTGCCTTTTTATCTGACCATCACAGCGGCAGGATTCATTTGCGCCATTATCAGCCCGAGAATCTGGCCTCTGTCCAGAAAGCCTGATACGTATTATAACGGCCAGGAAGCGGAGCTTGATGAGAGCATTCCTGAAGGACACACTCCATTCAGCTGGGGGCTTAAGCAGGCTTTAGATAAAGCACGCACCAATCAAAGCTTGAAAGCCTTCTTCCAGGATGGCGCCAAGAACATTCTGGATATGTGGATGGGTGTTGCCCCAATTGTCATGGCTTTGGGAACATTGGCTCTGATCGTTGCCGAATACACGCCAGTTTTCACGTATCTGGGAATGCCGTTCATTCCATTGCTTGAATTGATGCAGGTGCCGGAAGCAAGAGCTGCTTCTGAAACACTTGTGGTCGGATTTGCCGATATGTTCCTGCCATCCGTGATCGGGGCAAGCATTGAAAGCGAGATGACCCGCTTTATTGTCGCTGCAGTATCTGTTACCCAGCTGATTTATATGTCAGAGGTCGGCGGACTTCTGCTGGGCTCCAAGATACCTGTATCCTTCTGGGATCTTGTTATTATCTTTATACAGCGAACACTGATTACATTGCCGGTGATTGTGCTGGCTGCGCATCTTCTTTTTTAACATACGAAAAGAGGTATCCATATGCGGGATACCTCTTTTGTATTGTTAAAAGCATTGAAAAGAACGAATTCTCCTCAAGTCTGTTCCGTAATACGTCCAGTGCCAGTTTCTCCAGCGCCAGCCTGCAACAGAGGTCCTGCCGACAAAGGTCGGGTAGAACCAGAAGCTGTTTCCGTTTTGCAGCCATATAAAGGTATTACGGAATAAGCAGCCTCTTATGGCACCGGGATCAACAGCGAATGTGCTGACCTGCTGCATTTGAGGGGTGAAGTTTGGCGGCGGAGCTGATGGCGGTCCATCCTGTCCTCCAGGGCCTCCTCCACCGCCCGGGAATCCTGGCGGCTGTCCCGGCGGCCCAAATCCTCCACCCGGTCCTCCCGGTGGCGGTCCTGGTGGTCCGAAGCCTCCTCCTGGCCCTCCTGGCGGAAATCCCGGGATGCCGAAGCCTCCTCCTGACCCGCCGCCTGGAAATCCAGGAATGCCAAATCCTCCTCCTGATCCTCCGCCTGGAAAAATGCGTCCATGTTCATTTTGCTCATACATATATGGATAAAACGGATAGTTCATATAATCCATTTTGATACTCCTTTCAGGATTTAGACTTTCTCTGCAATCAGCAGCAATTCAGAGCGGACCTGCTCTTTAATCCGGTCAACCACTGAAAAGTCCATGCTGTTGACATAGATTTTTTCCAGCGTGTCCCGCTGGGTTTTTGCCCGTGCCAGATAAGATACGGCTTCAGTCATTTTATTTTTATAACGGGTGCTGATATCCTTAAGCTGTTCAGCGTAAATTTCATCTGTGCCTGAGTTGATCGTTATTTCATACATATCTACAATTTCATCGCCATCACGATTCGGAAAATATTCATGCGGAGCTGTGCTGTCAAAGATAGCGAGGCCCAGCTCGCGCACAATGAGCATATCCAGGCTGTGCGGATCAAACCCGCAATGATAGATCTCAATATCAAATCCACGGCTTTCAGCTTCTTTTGCCAGTTTCTTCAGCATGGTGGACTTGCCGGAACCCGGACGCCCTTTTATGAAGTATCTTTTTTGAATATCCTCTGTAAGATTCGGCACAAAATCCACCGCTCCGATCGGAGTGGCTGCCCCTAAATAACGATGCTTTACACATGGAGTCTTATTTAGTTTCATATTTCCATAGAAGGTGGAAATCAGCTTTTTCGTCAGTTCATCTGCCTTCTGGAAATTCATATTTTCTATATAGATTTTTTCCCACTCATCATGAATCCTCAGTGCTTCGGCAAACGTGTCATAAGCCGTTGCAAAGGAATTGCTTATCTGGCCCGACAGTACGGTAATTTCTTCTTTACATGCAGCCAGTGCCCTTGAATCCCAGGCTTCGCCAAGATTAATATATTCTTCGACCGCGCCTGGTGCTTTCGGTTCGATTACATGCGGCGCTGTACCATCGACAATGCCTGCTTTTAAAGAAGGAATGATGACGCCATCGAGCGATTGACTGTCAGATGAGCAATAAATGTATTCCAGGTCATAGCCTTTTTCAGACAGTTCCTTCCCGATTGCTTTCATCAGGGATGATTTTCCTGTTCCCGGTCCGCCTTTCAAAATATAAAGGCGATCAAGCCCTGCCAGGTTCGATTCGAATAAATTGTGGAATCCCCGGGCTGTATTCCCGCCGGCGAAGTATTTTAATATTTTCCCAGCCACTCCTACACTTCCTTTCGAAATGCATTTTCACCTTACAGTATGCAAAAGGAGCGGGATGGGTGAGTGCCTATGAAAAAAAGAGTTCTGAATCATGGTGATTCAGAACTCTTGCTTTAATTATTTGATTAAATCCGCAAGCTTTGCTCCAATGGCCTTCTGCAGGTCGTCCACCTTGAGCTCCATCTGCATGCCGATTTTGCCGCCGCTGACTATGATCAGCTCAAGCCCTTGTGCCTTTGCGTCGATGAAAGAGGGATATTGCTTTTTCATTCCGACCGGGGAGCAGCCACCGCGTATGTAGCCGGTGAGCTTCTGGATATCTTTGACTGGGATCATTTCCACTTTTTTTTCGCCGGCAGCTTTCGCGGCTTTTTTCAGGTCGAGCTCTTCTGTCACAGGAATGATGAACACGAAGACCTGCTTTGTGACGCCCTGGGCGACTAATGTTTTATAGACAGCTTTAGGGTCTTTGCCGATTTTTTCTGCAACCGAAACACCATCAATCTTCCCGTCCTGGCTTTCATATGTAATCAATTCATACTCGACCTTTTGAGCATCGAGCATACGCATCGCATTTGTTTTACCCTTTGCCATTGCCTGCGCCTCCAGTGGTTATTTTCCTCATTTTAGCATTTTTGGCCAGTTTCAAAAAGGGAGAGGCAAAAGAATAGCAGGATTCCCCAAAAGAGAATCCTGCTAATAGAAATTATTTCAATCGGTACACACGGGCTTCATATGGCTTAAGCGTAAATGAATCCATATCACCATGTTTTTCAACCGGATAGTTATTCAATAAAAGCTGTTCATAGGAAAGCTTATCATCTGCTTCAAAAGAGGCTTCCTCTGTTGAAAGGTTTGTAATCACAACTACCTTGTCATCATCAGATGTACGGGTATAGGCATAGATTTGCTGGTCGTCTTCAAGAAGCAAATCATATTGGCCATAAGTGAAGACTTCATTTTCTTTTTTCAACCGAATCATCCTTTTATAGAAAGAAAGGATGGAGTCCCCGTCCTGCGACTGGATCTCCACATTGATCTCCTTATAGTTCGGATTCACCTTCATCCAAGGCTGGGCTTTAGTGAATCCTGCATTTTCTTTAGAGGACCACTGCATTGGCGTACGGCTGTTATCACGGGAAGAAGCCCAGATGATGTCCATGATGTCCTGATGGGACATGCCTTCCTCTTTCTTCAGGCGGTACAGGTTCTTCACTGCTACGTCATCATAGTCGTCAATGGAAGGGAATTGGACATTAGTCATACCGATTTCCTGTCCCTGATAAATAAACGGCGTTCCCTGCATCAGGAAGTACATCGCACCCATAGCTGTTGCGCTTTGCTGCCAGTATTCCTTATCATTTCCCCATGTGGAAACGACACGCGGCTTATCGTGGTTCTCGATGAATAACGCGTTCCACCCATCCGCTTCCAGGCCTTTCTGCCAGCGGGTCAAAACTTTTTTCAGCTCGACAATATCCACCTCAGGGTTTGTTTCCGCGTCCCAAAGACCAAGGTGCTCAAATTGGAAAATCATATCCATCTTACCCTGCTCTTCACCGACCCAAAGGTCCGCTTCATCCACGGTAACACCGTTTGCCTCGCCGACTGTCATCACATCATAGTTCGCATAGGTGCGGTCTTTAAATTCCTTTAAGTACTCGTGAATGCCTTCCTGGTTCATATGCATATCGAAGGAAGATACATACTTTTTCTTCTTTGGGTTCGGCATATCAGGCAGGCCGGCACGCTTTTTGATATGGCTGATGGCATCAATCCGGAAGCCGTCGATTCCCTTATCCAGCCACCAGTTCACCGTATCATATAATGCCTCGCGGACCTCTTTATTTTCCCAGTTCAAATCAGGCTGCTTGGTCGAAAAAACATGAAGATAATACTGCTCCGTCTTCTCATCGTATTCCCATGCCGATCCGCCGAAAATACTTTCCCAGTTATTTGGCTCCTTGCCATTCTTTCCGTCTCTCCAAATATACCAGTCCCTTTTCGGGTTCTCTTTGGACTCACGGGACTCAATAAACCACGGATGCTCATCACTTGTATGGTTCAGCACAAGATCCAGAATCAGCTTCATATCGCGCTTATGGACCTCATCCATAAGCTGATTGAAATCCTCCATCGAACCGAAATCCTCCATGATATCCTGGTAGTCTGAAATATCGTATCCATTATCATCATTAGGGGATTTGTACATTGGGCAAATCCAGATGACATCAATGCCTAACCCTTTAATATAATCCAGCCGCTGAATAATTCCCTGAAGATCGCCAATTCCATCTCCGTTTGAATCCTGGAAACTGCGGGGATAAATTTGATATCCAACTGCTTCTTTCCACCATACCTTTTTCATGTTAACACCCTCATTATATATAAATTTCTTTTCTATAATTTCTGTTTGGTGCGCAAACGTTTGCATTAAGCGCCATAAAAAAAGCTGCCTGCTTAATGCATGTGCATACTACTACAGTAAGTGTAACGCTTACAATTCAATTTTTCAATACCATAATTAAATTAGGATTTATAGAAAAAGAAAACTCGCATATTAACGGGTTTTCTCTGTTTTTGAAGGTTTCTTATTTAAGTAAAGCACCCG
>NZ_BCUY01000054.1 GCF_001591465.1 Cytobacillus firmus NBRC 15306 | reverse complement strand
ACTGATTGAAGTTTCACTTTATCTTAGCGTTTCCAAAGAAATCTTTTCCTTACTTTTTATGTTTGTTTTTTGTTAGAATAGTGTTTGGTTATTTTTTTGCTTGAAAGGAGTTAAATAAAGTGAAAAATATTGCTGCAGATGTCCGTTTTATTGGCGGGCTGGTACTCGCTCATCTGCTTATGTATTTTACATTCCAGGATAAAGCAATTTTTTGGTACATCTTTTCTGCCTCTTTACTGCTTCTGATCAGCTACTCCATCATAATGGAGGAAGTGGAAGACAAGGCGTCTTTTGGAACATACATTTCTTTCGGAACCCTTTCAGGTTTTCTGTTGTACGGACTATTTTGGACTGGATACAGTTTATTTGATTTGCTCAACCTCCCATTAGTTAATCAGGTTGAACAATTATACGGGCGATTTTCCCCTTCGTTTATCTGGCACTATATTGTGCTGATTTTAATTATAGTTCCAGGAGAAGAGGTGTTTTGGAGAGGGTTCGTTCAAAAAAGATTAATGAAACATACATCTGTTAAGGTAAGCATCATTATATCTTCTCTCATCTATACTTCTGTCCATTTTTATTCAGGATACTGGATGCTCGCTTTTGCAGCATTAATCGCAGGTCTCTTCTGGGGATGGCTATATGCCTGGAAAAGAAGTATTCCCTTAGTAATCGTATCCCATCTGATTTTTGACTTGTTATTATTCGTTCTGCTCCCATTTAATTAGATGTACTTCCATAGACTGCAGTGATGATTAGACAATTCTTCATGGATTGTCTTTTTTAATTTTTGTTGAGTCTTGTCGATGTTTTACATAAATGGTAATGTACAAATTAATAGGAATTTATATGTAACTCTTTAATACCAATTACGTCTAATTATGCAAATGCGCTGGCAGACAACGGGAGGATGGAACAATAATGAAAAATTTGGCGAAATTTATGTTAATGATGGGAGTTATAGCTGCTATCCTGGCAGGATGCGGCACAGCTCAGGATGATCCTGGCAATGTAGCAGAACCTGGGCAAAATGAAGAAGAAACAGCTTCGGAAGGACAGGGTGGACAAGAACAAAGGGAAGAAGAAGAATCATCCGAAGATGGCACTGATGGAGAAGGAAATAGTGAAATAAGAATCCTTGAGCAGAATATGACTTATTCAGTTGAGGGTGAAATGAAGGAAGACACTGCCTTCCTGAAACATAGTGATAATCAAAATTATTCGATGTACGTTCTGCCGGCATATGAGCTAACTGCAGAGGAACCAAATAAGGATGTACTATACCTCACGGAAAATGATCAGGTATTCATGCGGATTGAACTTCTTCCGGATGATGCAGACTGGGACATGCTTGAAGAAAACACTAAAGCACAGCTTGGAGCTGTCAGCGAAAACGTACAGACATCAAAAGCTCCTTCAGATGATTTTTACAAAGATGCTGCTGTAATGAGAGCAGAAGGAAATGGGGAGAAGGTTTCAGCCTACCTTGTGAAAAATGACAATCTTTCACTGAAGCTAACCCTATTCAATAAAGAAGACGCGGACCATGAAGATGCTTTCCTTCAGATGGCGAAAACCATTATGAAAGAGAAGACCCAAGAATAACAGGAGTTTGAAAGAGATCCATATAAAACGGATCTCTTTTCTGGTTTTATCACACTTTTTTCCCCTTACTTCCATCCTCAAACGGCTTCATCCACAGAAGAATAATAAAGGTCAAACTTACATATCCAAAAATCGGATATAAATAAGATAGCAATGTTCCATAATTGATTAAACTGATAAAGTAACAAACTACAAAGATAAAGCCCACAATTAAAATACTCGGCACGGAAAAGTGTTTTTTTACCTGTCTCTCAATGCCAAACACATTCCCAATAACAGATGTGAAAATCTCTCCATAGATGACAAACACAAAAATCCAATAGAACGATGATGCCAATGTCTTTACAATGGCGGCCATCGGGATATCATACGCTTCCAGATTCGGCAGCATCATAAGTGTTAAATGGCTGGAAAGCAAAATGAGTGTCAATGCGGCTCCACCAAGGTATCCGCCCCATTTGATTGTCCGGTCATCATTTATTTCAGAAGCCACAGGCACCAAGACTGCCTGCGCCAATGTTAAATTCAAAGCAGTATAAGAAAACGGGGCCACAACCGCCTTCCATCCATCTTCAGCATATGGGATAAACAGAACCTGTTCTGCAAAATTAGGAAGCTTCATGCTTATAAACAATAAAATAAAGCTAAATGCAATCATCATCGGAACGACAAATGTATTAACAGCAAATAATCCGCGAATGCCCACTATCATTGTAGAAATCGTTAACCCTATCGTTACGAGCAATCCTGCAGTCTTGCTTATGCCAATCTGTTCCTCAAACACTGCTCCTGCACCTGACAGCATAACTGCACATACGCCAAGCAGCATAAACAGCATCAATATATTAATGGCAGAACCAAAAAATCTTCCAAATAAATATTCATTTAATTCCTGGTAGGATGCTGCCTTTATCTGTGCAGAGATTCTCATTAATTTGGAACCGAGAAAAATAAATATATAACCGCTCATCAGTATCCCAATTAAACCGATAAAACCAAATCGGGAAAAAAACTCTACAATCTCCCTGCCAGTGGCAAAGCCCGCTCCCACCACGGTTCCCACATAAACGGCAGCGATCTGGAAAGCTGCCCCCCAATTCGTCTTCACTTAATCTCCTCCTTCCTTTCCAATATATGTAGGCTGGTACAAACAAAGACGAGCTTTTTTGGTTTTAAGATAAACTTTAGATTGGGTATAAATTCCATAAACAAATCACTTGAAAGTCAAAGAAGGTCAAATTATAATGTTGATATAAGGTCAAATATAGTCAAAGTCAGACCAATTTTTTTAATGGAGGTATGCAGAATGCTTTGTCAAAAATGTCAATTAAAAGAAGCAAATGTACAATTAAGACTGAATGTGAATGGAAATGAGCGAAACCTTAACCTTTGCCATAGCTGTTATCAAACTGAAAAGCAAAAAAGCCTTACTTCCTTTGGGCCTGCTTTGAGCGGCTTTTCAGGTTTTGGCCAAATGCCTTTAGAGGATTTCTTTAAAAAGATGGCATCCTCTCAAGGAAATGAAAACTACCAGCCTTTAAAAGAAGCGCCTGGACACAATCAGGGCAACGGCGGATTTATCGATCAATTCGGACGAAATCTTACACAGCTTGCTAAAGCTGGTTTAATTGACCCAGTCATCGGACGGGACGAAGAAATAAATCGTGTGACTGAAATATTAAATAGAAGAAGCAAAAATAATCCGGTCTTAATAGGTGAGCCAGGAGTAGGCAAAACAGCTATTGCTGAAGGGCTGGCGATTAATATTGCCGAGGGGCGAGGCCCAAAGAAACTTCTAAATAAAGAAGTCTATTTGCTTGATGTGGCATCCCTGGTTGCCAATACCGGAATTCGCGGCCAATTCGAGGAACGCATGAAGCAGCTGATTTCAGAGCTTCAGACTAGGAAGAATATTATTCTCTTTATAGATGAAATCCATTTACTTGTCGGAGCAGGATCAGCTGAAGGGTCGATGGATGCCGGCAATATACTAAAGCCTGCCCTTGCACGTGGTGAGCTGCAAGTAGTCGGAGCCACCACATTGAAAGAATACCGTCAAATTGAAAAGGATCCGGCTCTCGAACGCAGATTCCAGCCTGTACAAGTGAATGAGCCGACTGCGGATGAGGCATTTGACATCTTAATGGGGCTGAAACAAAAATATGAAGATTATCATGATGTTTCTTTCACAGAAGATGCCATAAGAGCGTGTGTACAGCTGTCAAGCCGATATATTCAGGACCGGTTCCTTCCTGACAAAGCCATTGATCTAATGGATGAAGCAGGTTCGAAAATGAATCTTCAGTCAGGATATATACCGGCAGAAGATATTGAAAAACAGCTGAAAGAAATCAGCAGGCAGAAAGAACATGTCTTAAAAGAAGAAAAATATGAAGAGGCTGCAAAACTCCGTGAAGAGGAATTAAAACTCCAGCAGGCATTAAACGGAGAAAACAAGGCTGAAAGGCCGGTTATCGAAATAAGTCTTATTCAGGAGATTATTGAGAAGAAAACAGGGATTCCTGTCGGCAAATTAGCTGAAAATGAACAGGAAAAAATGCAAAACCTGGAGGAAAATCTTGCACAAAAAGTAATTGGACAGCGGGAAGCCGTACAAAAAGTTGCAAAGGCAATCCGCAGGAGCCGTGCAGGACTTAAATCCAAGCACCGCCCAATTGGATCTTTCCTATTTGTCGGGCCAACAGGTGTCGGGAAGACTGAATTAACCAAAACACTTGCAGAGGAGCTGTTCGGCTCAAAAGACAGCATGATCAGGCTTGATATGAGTGAATATATGGAAAAGCACAGTGTGTCTAAAATTATCGGTTCCCCTCCGGGATATGTAGGTCATGAAGAGGCAGGACAGCTTACTGAAAAGGTGCGCAGAAATCCGTACAGCATTATCCTGCTTGATGAGATAGAAAAAGCACATCCAGATGTACAGCACATGTTCCTTCAAATACTGGAAGATGGACGCCTTACAGATAGCCAGGGCCGCACTGTCAGCTTTAAAGATACAGTCATTATCATGACAAGCAACGCAGGAGTTGGGCGAAAAGAAGTCCATGTAGGATTTGGTGCAGCTGATGCCGTCAAAGATTCAAATATTCTGGACTCGCTCGGCAGCTTCTTTAAGCCGGAATTCCTGAACCGTTTTGATGGCATTATCGAATTTAAAGCATTGAAAAAAGAGCACTTATTGAGAATTGTCGACATTATGCTCAATGAGCTGCAGGAAACATTAAATGAACAGGAGCTTGAATTGACTGTCACGCAGGAAGTTAAGGAGAAATTAGCAGAAGACGGATACCACCCTGCTTTTGGCGCAAGGCCATTAAGAAGAATTATCCAGGATGAGCTTGAAGACAAAATTGCAGATTTCATCATTGACCATGGCGGTAATAGCCATTTACTGGCCGAGCTGGAAAACGACTTAATTGTCATTAAACCAATGCACCAATAAGATGGAAAAGAGCCGGAATTCATAACCGGCTCTCTTTTTTATTTTATAAACCTTTATCATTCACTGAATTCAGCCAATTCTCAATTTCCCCGATAACTGACTCGACACATCCCTCTTCAAAAGGAGAAATCAATCCAGCTTCTTTAACAAGTCCAGTGAAAGGCTTGCTGCCGCCAAGCTGGCATAGTTTTAAATAATCCTTCCAAGCCTCTTCCTGATTCTCCCTGGATCTTTTCCAAAATTGGAATGCACAGATTTGGGCCAATGTATAATCAATATAATAGAATGGTGAATTGTAAATATGACCCTGGCGCTGCCAGAATCCTCCATTCTCTAAATACTCGTTGCCATCATAATCTTTATGAGGCAAGTATTTCTTCTCAATCTCTCTCCAAGCCTTTTTTCTTTCCTGAGGTGCTGCTTCCGGATTTTCATACACCCAATGCTGGAATTCATCAACTGATACGCCATAAGGCAGGAAAAGAAGTCCCCCGCTCAAGTGTGAAAACTTGTATTTTTCCTTATCCTCTTTAAAGAAGCCTTCCATCCAGGGCCATGTGAAAAATTCCATGCTCATCGAATGAATTTCAGCTGCTTCATAGGTTGGCCAGTTATATTCAGGTATTTCAAAATGACTGCTTGAATAGACCTGGAATGCATGTCCTGCTTCATGGGTAAGAACATCAATATCTCCTGAAGTCCCATTAAAATTAGAGAAAATGAATGGGGATTTATAGTTTTCAATGTAAGTGCAATAGCCGCCCCCTGCTTTTCCCTTTTTGGCTACCAGATCCATAAGATTATTTTCTCTCATGTACGAGAAAAATTCACTTGTTTCGCCGGATAACTCATCATACATTTTTTGGCCATTTTCAATAATCCAGTCAGGATCTCCTTTTGGTACGGCATTACCCGTTTTAAATTCAAATCCTTCATCGTAAAATTTCAGCTTTTCAACGCCAATGCGCTCTCTTTGCCTTTCCTTAAGCCTTGTAGCGATCGGAACGATGAAATCCTTCACCTGCTTACGGAAGTTTGCAACCATTTCCGCGTTATAATCTGTCCGGTACATGCGGAAGTACGCCAGTTCAACAAAATTCTTGTAACCAAGCTTATGAGCGATCTCTGTTCTAACACTGACAAGCTCATCATATATACGGTCCAGTTCAGTTTCATTTTCAGCCAGAAAACCAAAGCGGGCCTCACTTGCTTTTTGGCGCATTTCACGATCTGTAGATTGAGTAAATGGCTCCAATTGGGCAAGGGTGCGTTCTTCACCTTCAAAATCAATCTTGGCTGAAGCAATTAATTTCGTATATTCTGAAGAAAGCTTATTTTCTTTTTGCAAAAGCGGAACAATCTCTGGCGAGAACACTTTCAATTGTGCTTCTGCAAGCGCAAACAGCTGATTTCCCCAGCGTTCTTCAAGCTCTGCCCTGAACCTGGAATTAACCAAAGCCTGATAATACTTTGTAACGAACCCTTCAATTTCAGGCTGAATCTCATCCATATAATCCTGCTCTGCTTTGTAAAATTCATCATTCGTATCTACTGAATGTCTGATATAGCATAGGTTGAACATCGTTCCCACATCATTGCGAATATCATTAATTTCTTTCATAGCCTGATTTTGCTGTTCTGCAGAAGCTGCATCTTCGAACTTTTCAAGCGCTGCTTCAAATTGCCCCTTTATTTTCTCAAGATCCGGACGAACATATGTATAGTCTTCAAATCTCACATTACTGCCCCCTCGTGTATATGTATATCAATTTATAAACAAACCACTAAACTATTTCGACAATATTTAAATAATTCCTTCCCTAAACAAATCTTATCTGGCACAAAATAAAAAACAGCCCGTCAAGGCTGTTTTGATTAATTCCCCCCATTTTTGTCATGGGAGATTGATAGTCCAAGCTTCTTTAATAGCCCAATGGCTGCAGCTTTTTCTTCTGAAGTCAGCTCGTTCATAAGTGAATGTATATGTTTTTCATGGTCAGGGAAAAAATTTTCGATAAATGCTTTTCCCTCATCTGTTATTTGCGCAAAGGTAACTCTTCTGTCAGTCGGGCATGCGACCCTTTTTAACAGGCCTTTCTGCTCAAGCTTGTCCACTACATATGTGATGCTTCCGCTGGCCAATAGTATTTTCCCGCCGATCTGCTGGAGAGGCTGGTCACCTTTATGGTACAGCAGCTCCAAAACTGCAAATTCAGTTGGATTTACTCCGTAAGTTTGTATTCGTTTATTTACATTTTCATTAATAGCCCGGTATGCCCTGGACAGGACAATAAACAATTTCAACGATTGGTCAATTTGTTCAGACCCCATTTTATCCAATCCCTTTACCTTTTAATGAGTAGCGTTTACATCAATCAATTCTCAATCATTATAGAAAACGGGAAGAAAGCTGTCAATTTAACAGATTAGAATCATTTGCCGGCTACAACCTCCCAATTGCAGTTCAGAGTCGGGATTATCTTTCCCTTTTCAGAAAAATAGTCGGCAATCAATTCAGTCATATCGGTTAATATCTCTTTCTCCAGCGGTTTGTCCTTGAACATATAATATCCTCCGCCGCCTGCAGCCCGGTAATTATTCATTACTGCGCGGTACTCGCCATCCTCCCTGATAGGATGTCCCTTATAAAGAAGCTTTGTGATCCGGCTGCCCTTTTGGCGGGAAACATCTATTTTATATTCAATTCCTTCCCACATATCGTAATTATAATGCTGTGGCTTTGGATATGAAAATTCAGGATTCACTATAATTTCCCCGTCACTGTTCACTTCAAAATAAGATGCTGACCGCTCTAAAGCATCCTTAATGTCCTTTCCAGAAATTCTTAGGACACATAGCGAATTCGGATAAATATAATTAGAAACTATTTCTCTCATCGTTACTTTAGTTTTGAAACCCGGTGCTCCCTCATGAAACAGCGCAGTACAGGAAATATCAGCACCAGCTGCTTCCATCTGCACTTTATTAATGAATTCAATCAGCGGATGCTCCTTGAGTCGCGCTTCGAAAATATTATCAATTATCATGTCTCCTTCAATCTCACCTATCACTGTATCAAGCCAATTTTGGGTTTTGGATTCATAATACCCGGCAAGCTGAAGGATTTCATGATCAGGTATGATTCCATTGGGATAAATTAAAGCAGAGTGTTTTTCATCGATCAGCCAATCATTGTGTTTTTTTCTGAATTTTACTGTAACCTTTGCAAGCGCCTGGCCATTAAATCCTGGCTGGACAATAGATACACCATTCACTTGTTCCCCTTCAATAAAACGATGCTGATGCCCGGTAATCAGAACATCAATACCTGGAACATCTGTGCAGATTCTGTAGGCTTCATTTTCTCCTGTTTGTTCTTCCGTCAATTCACCTGTTCTGATATCCTTTTCAAAGCCCCCATGATAAGAGACGATAATCAAGTCCGGCTTTTCTTCTTCCTGGATATAGGAAACCCACCTTTTCAAGCTAACCACCGCAGATTCGAATGAAAGCTGCTCAATATGCTGCCTTTTCTCCCAATTTGGAATATACTGGGTTGTGACACCTATCACCGCTGTTTTCAAACCATTTGCAAAGGTTTTTATCTTATAAGGAAGCCCGAAATAAGTTTCCTTTGTTGAATTGAATAAGATATTAGCTGAAAGCCAGGGGAAATTGGATTCACTGACCGCTCTTGCAAGGGTGTTCTTTCCATAGTTAAATTCGTGATTTCCGATGACAGCTGCATCATATTCAAGCTTATTTAAAATTTGGATCATGGGATTTTTTTGGTTTTTCAGATATCTGGAATAATAATAAGTCAGAGGAGTTCCCTGGATCAAATCTCCATTATCAATAAGAATGGAGATCTCAGATTGTTCCTTTTCTCTTTTTATTAACGCTGCAAGTTTGCCCAGACCGTGCTCAGCGTTTTCATCCGTTCCATAAAAATATGGATAAATATGTCCATGGACATCACTTGTAGCTAAAATTGTGAGTAAAGCTTCCGATTTCATCAAACCCCTCCTTACATATAAAATAACATTCCTTTGAAAGAAATAAACCTCTTTTAACACTAAATGGTATAATATTGATAATGTCAGTTAGCTAAGGACAAATTAACCTAATTAATCTGGAGTTAACCTCATGAATAATCGAAACAGAAATTTCCTGCTTTATTTATTCGCAGTAATTATTCCCACTTTAGCCGGCAGCATCTTTTTGTTTATGGATTCTGTTAAACAAAACGATATGGAAAGACTGGAAGAAGCAAAATGGATTGGCTCCATACACCAAAGAAGCTGGGACCAGTTTATTTCCGAGACCGTGACCACACTTGAGATGCTTTCACTGACTGCGGGAAGTGCGGACACGGCTTCTGAAAAGCTTGAGCCTCTGCTCCAAAAAGCCAATCAAATGGATCCGCGTTATGGAGGGATTTACCTTCTTGATCCCAGCGAAATGGTTCTTACAGGATCAAATCAATTTTTAGCGAACTCAGATTTATCTGATAAGAAATATCTTAAAGAGGTTTTTCTCACGAAAGATATTGTAATTTCCAATACTCCTGAAACCCTGACAAATGGGCAAACAGTCGTTGGGATAGGAAAGCCGGTATTGAATGACGATGGAAATGTAATCTCTATTATTGTGGCACATATGAGGGTGGATTACGTACAAAATATTATGAGGCTTCTCACTCCTGATGCCCGGCTTTCCATTCTTAATTCTAAAAGGAAAACGATTATGGACATCAATATGAATGGAGACTCATCCTTTTCCAGTCAGAATAGCATTACAATCCCGATTGACAGGCTTCCCTGGAGTGTAAAAGTGGAATTTCCGCCAAGAGACATGCTGAAAATTATTGAGGATGCTTTCCGGTCAATCCTTGTATTTACGATAATAATCCATATTCTATTTCTCTTCATAAAATATTTAAGGCTGAAAAAACAGACGGAAAAGGAAAAAAAGGAAAATGAACTGCAAAAGCTGGAACTTGTAGGTACTTTGGCTGCCAGCACAGCCCATGAAATCAGGAACCCTTTAACGGGAATAAAAGGCCTTATACAGCTATTGAGTGAAAAATATACGAATACACACGACCAGTATTATTTTTCGGTCATAAATGATGAGATAAGCAGAATTAATGAGATTGTCAGTGAATTTTTAATTCTGGGTAAACCTACTGCTCAAAAAATGGAAGCAATGGATTTGAGAAGTATTATTAAGGAACTAGAACCTTTAATACTCTCTGAAGCTAATTTACACAATGTCACTTTTGAATCTGTTTTTTCAGATGAACCCGTCATGGTCGATTGTACGAAAGATCAGATGAAACAGGTTATCCTGAATTTGACGAAAAATGCTTTTGAATCAATGGAGGGCGGCGGAAAGCTGACAATAAAGCTGAATAAAATGCAATCCAAGTGTCAGCTTAAAATCGCGGATACAGGCTCCGGTATTCCAGAAAACGAAATAGAAAAAATATTTCATCCATTTTACACTTCGAAGGAAATGGGTACAGGTCTTGGGCTTGTGGTCTGCAGGCGCATTGTGCATTCTTTCGGCGGTGAAATATTTATTACAAGCGAAGAAACGAAGGGCACTCATGTAGATATTTTTCTGCCGGTCAAAAACGCATAAAAAGGGAAGGTGCATGATTCCAGGCACCTTCCTTTTTAACTTAAATATATTGGAGCGTTTCGCTCAATTCGATCCTTTATCGACTTCATCATTACTAATAGCTGATGATCCCTTTCCTCAGGTGCGATTTTTTTATGGAGAACGGAGTAGAGTGTAATATCCCTAAGCCTCAGGAATAAGGGCAGATGATTTTCCAAGTCACAGGGGATTTCATTCTCCAGCTGATAGCCATCCAAAAAGGAATTGAGGAATACCTTGCCAAAGATATTTACTTCTGCCGGATCCGCCTCTTTGAACTTATATAAAAGTGAATAATACAGGGGGATGGCGATATCAGATGCAAACCAATGATAACAGCAGTCATCAAAATCAAATACTTGTATATCTTTTCCGTCATAGAAAAAGTTTCCGGAATGAATATCCGTATGAATAAGGCCATAATTGTTTATATGCTTTGGCAATGTTTGAAGCAGATTCAATAAATCCTTAGTATTCTTAACGATTAATTGATCTTCTTCGGGTATATATTTTTCAACTGTCAGCAGTTCTTCTTCATCCCATTGCATGCGCGGAACAATGTCTGCAGAAGGAACATATGACTTTGTGGCTGCATGCATTTTCCCCACTGCTCTTCCCCACGCATGAAATAACTCCTTATTGAATTCCGGTGCACGAACACTGATTGGTTTTCCCATTGCTTTTGAAAACAGGCCTGCATAAAAGACAGTGCCATCACCAGCTTCCAAGGCTTCAATCATATTCCCATTTTTTGAAGAAACAACCTTTGGAACCTTCACACCTTCTGTTCTTAAATAACTCATCCAGTCAACTTCTGATAAAAGCTCCTCCAGCTTGCGATGTGTTGAATGGGTAATTCTCAAAATAAGTTCTTCCCCATCTTTTGAAGCTTGATAGACATAGTTTTCAAAGTCACCCAGCTTTTTATAATTCACGATATTCAAAGAAAAGATACTTAAGAAATGATGGAGGATTTCGTCCGTCATTAAAGCATCAACTGCTTTTTCCATTAGCTCCCCTGCTCTCGCTTTATTCTGAATAATGTAAATTATATAATAGATAACAGATTTTCAAAATAGCTATTTTTATAGCCTCGCGAATAATGTACACTATATTTAGCTTCACGAAATGTTCAGAAAGAAGGAGACTTACATTATGAATGCAGCCGCTGCTACAATCCATCCAAACTCTGATCCGCAGCAGAAAACAGCCTATCGGATATTATTCATCATCGGGCTTTGCCACCTATTGAATGATTCCATCCAATCCGTTATCCCAGCTATGTTTCCGATTTTGGAAAAATCTATGGGACTTACCTACTCAGAGCTGGGAATGATTGCTTTTTCGTTAAATATGGTTTCTTCCATCATGCAGCCTGTCATTGGGATGGCCACTGATAAAAAACCCTTTCCTTTTGCCTTGCCAATCGGCCTCACCTCAACTTTATTTGGTGTATTAGGCCTGGCATTTGCTCCCGATTATAAATGGATCATTCTTTCAGTTCTATTCATAGGTTTGGGTTCGGCTGTGTTCCATCCTGAAGGTTCAAGGGTAGCATATATGGCTGCAGGCCAGCGCAGAGGTCTTGCTCAATCGATTTATCAAGTTGGGGGAAATACCGGACAGGCACTTGCTCCCATCATTACAGCCCTCATACTTGTTCCCCTGGGCCAAATAGGGGCTGCCTGGTTTACCGGAGTTGCGGCAATTGCAGTTGGCCTGCTTATTTATATTGCATTTTGGTATACAGGACGGCTACAGCAGGAACTGACCGCCTCTAAACCGCGGAAAAATTCAGGTGCCCGCCAAAACAAAAGAATTTCTAAAAAGGTGTGGGGAGCCCTCCTCCTGGTTCTTTTTTTGATATTTGCCCGTTCATGGTATATTTCGGGGATGACAAATTTCTATGCTTTTTATGCCATAGAGAAATATTCTTTCTCCATAAGTCAGGCACAGCTGTTCTTATTTGCATTTTTAGTATCAGGTGCGCTGGGTACGTTTTTTGGCGGACCGCTCGCAGATCGGTTTGGAAAGAAACAGATTATTTTTCTATCGATGATCCTGACTGTTCCCCTATCCATCCTGATTCCTTTCGTGCCTTCCGCTATTGCATTTATCATGCTGGTGGCGGGTGGATTTATACTTATGTCGAGCTTTTCAGTGACAGTTGTATACGCCCAGGAACTCGTTCCCGGCAAAATCGGCACAATGGCTGGACTGACAGTAGGGCTGGCATTTGGCATGGGCGCTATAGGCTCCGTTGCTTTGGGCTATATAGCCGACACTCTTGGCCTGTCCAATATGATTATATTAACAGGGTTTCTTCCCGTTTTAGGATTGCTGACTTTATTGCTTCCCCCTGATGAAAGGGTTTCTGAATGGAATAATTAAATTAGAGGAGGCGCTCCCTCCTCTTTATATTTGCTGAATTTCAATATAAAGCTCATCTTTTTCGTCTTCAGTAAGAAGATTTTCTGCCATAGGAAAAAGGACGTTTTCTTCTTTAGAAAAGTGCTGTGTCAGAGTGTAGTATGCCTTTTTTATCAGCCCGGAGTGTTCGGCCATTTCTTTCTCAGTCAAATGCTCTATACCTTCCGCTGCTCTTAAGAAGGCTTTAATACAGCTTTTAGCCTGATCATGCTCATACTCCATAACAGCGATAGGGCCTGTTCCTTTTCCCAGGTATTGTTCCATCATGCGGAAAAGCACGCCTTCCTCCCTTTTTGAATGTGGATCAAGTTTACTGCAGAAATTCCGTACATGTTCAGTTAACTTTTCAAAAAGAGCTCTGTCTGGAGTTTCCTCCATTTTATTTGTGATATGAAGAAGCTCTTCAAGCATTGCCAAAAGAGGAGGATGCTCCTCTTTCAGCCGTTTCAGCCCTTTGCTAAGAATGATTGGACCATTTCCCTTCATGGAGCTCATACAGCCTTCCATCCCTAAACCCCTCCTATCTGTTATAGCATCAGTATAAGAAATGGCAGGAAGGATTGTTGTGATACCCATCACTTTGTGCATCCTTAAAAAATTTTCTAAAAATTTAAATAATTATGTGCAATCTTCTCTTTTTTTGCCATATAATAAAGGTAAGTTATCTTTATATCGGCGAAGCTAAACCCTGTAAATTGTTAGGAGGGATTAAAAATGCAACTGCCAACCTACTATGATTTTTATCAAAAATGCCTTATTCCGGCCAACTCAGCTGACTCATTTCTTTCCACCGGGCAAACCCATTGGCTGATCGCTCTGGAAGGACAGCTTAAAGAAAAGGAAAAAGAATTTTATTGCTGGAAAGTAACCATTTATCCATCAGATTCAGAAGGAAGTTTTTCATGGAATGAAGTACTATATGCATCATCCCTTCATGAATGCATCCATAAAGCTTTTGAACATGCCAGAGAAATTGAAGCCAATGTCAAAGACTCCCAGTTCAGTTTTTTAAATAGACAAGAAAAAATCAGCTAGCCCCAAAAAATCATTTCTTCTTCGCTCCATCTTTTTTTACCCTCGCATGTGAAATAACATACATATAGGTAAATCATACTTATACTCAAAATCCAATAAAAAATTTAATTCTTAATAAAAAAAAGAGCCTAGACAAACTAAGCTCTCCAGATTATAGGGGGTCAACTATAATAGTTCGACCACATTCAGTTTAACAAATTCTGCCTGAAAAGTTAAGTTACTAAAGCACTATTACTCAAAAGCGTTAACGCGTCAGTTTAAAAAATCATTTTAGAATTCATAGTTTATATAAATCTTGTTAACAGTTTTTAAATATTTTAAATTTATAATGTCAATGTACCGAAAGATAAAGCCTTTTTCATTCCCCCCTTTTCAAAACCGGCCAATTCGATGGCCGGTTTTTGTATGATCCTTAAGGGCTGATTTATGCAAGCCTGAATACTATTCCATGACCGCCTTTAGGATATTCCCATTTAATATTCTGATACGGGCACCCTATTCTGCAGCTGCCGCATTCATGACATCCTTCGTAACCGACCTGCATTCTTAATCCTTCCCACTTGTAGACCTCAGCCGGGCAGAAAATGGTGCATATTTTATCGGGGCATTTTGTCATACAGATATCATGATCCAATACGGTAAGATGCGATTTTGTATCTGCCTTAAAACGAACTAAATATTGCTTTTCTTCGATCGTTTTCGTTGACATTATTTCACCGCCTTCCATGCCCTGTACATGTCTTGAAGCACACGAATTGTCCCGCGTTCACTGGTGAAGCTCTTCATAATTTCTTTTTGCTTTTCTTTCTTCGGAGTTCCATCAACGGTAAAGAATTTGTTCGCTGCCCTGTTCAGCATTGGAACATATTCCTTAAAATACTGCGGGTAGTGTTCAAACGTGTGAGCTGCATCTTTATATTTTTCCAGGTCCTTAATTATAAAGCTTTGATACAGTTTTTCTCTGTACTGATTCAAGCTGGTTTCGCTAAAATCACCCCGTTCCTTGGCTGCAATGATGGTCTCTGCAGCCATTGTTCCGGAAGCCATGGCCATGTTGGAGCCCTCACGGTGAATGGCATTAACAAGCTGGGCCGCATCACCTGCAAGGAGAACACCATTACCGGCCACTTTCGGCACCGAATGATACCCGCCTTCAGGAATTAAATGAGCCAGATATTCAGCGGACTCTCCCCCTTCTATTAAAGGTCTTACCATAGGGTGTGTTTTTAAATAATCCAGCAGGTCATATGGTTTAAGCTTTGCCTTGATCATGCTTGAGAGCGTTGTTCCTACACCAATATTGATACTATCTTTATTGGTGTAAATGAAAGCTGTACCGAGATTGCCTTTCGTGGAGTCCCCGAAAATTTCAATGGTACATCCCTGGTTGTCTTCCAGGTTGAAGCGGTCATTAATTTTGTCTTTAGGAAGATTAATGACCTCCATTACTGTCAGCGCCACTTCATCAGGACGGAACTCTTTATGGTAGCCAAGCTGCTTTGCAAGCAGTGAATTCACACCATCTGCCAAAACCACTACATCTGCATATATATCTCCATCCGGACGGTCTGTTCTTACCCCAACCACTTTTCCATTCTCAGTCAGACACTCAAGCACGACAGTCTCATTTATTAATAGAACGCCCTGCTCAACCCCTTTTTTTGCAAACCATTGGTCAAAAGGTGCGCGGAGCACTGTGAAATTATTATATGGCTCCTTCCCCCACTCAAGACCTTTATAGCCAAAACTTACTGCCGATTCTTTATCCATCATCCAGAATCGCTGTTCTATGACTGGCCTTTCGAGTGGTGCCTCTTTCCAAAACTCCGGAATGATTTCCTCCATTTGTTTGCGGTATAACACACCGCCCATTACATTTTTGCTGCCCGGATATTCTCCTCTTTCGATTTGCAGGACTTTTAGGCCGTTTTTAGCGCAGGTGTAAGCACAGGAAGTTCCTGCAGGCCCAGCCCCGACCACAATGACATCAAACTTTTCAGACATAGCTCATTTCACCCCCTCTTTCTCTTGCTTCCTTGAACTCTTTAATCAGCTTCGGAACAATTTCAAGTGCATCACCTACGATACCGCAGGTTGCTACATCGAATATAGGGGCTTGCGGATCCTTGTTAATCGCAATGATAAACTCTGAATTTTTCATGCCTACAACATGCTGAATTGCCCCTGAAATCCCAATAGCAAAATAGATCTTTGGTGTAATGGTTTCTCCTGTCTGCCCCACCTGCTGTTCATGCGGAAGCCAGCCTGCCTCCACTACATCCCTTGTACCCCCTACGGTCGCTCCAATGGTGTCAGCCAGCTCATGGATCAGCTGGAAGTTTTGAAGATCACCCATTCCTTTTCCGCCTGCAACGACAACATGGGCTTCAGCTAAGTTCACTTTTTTTGTGACATCTTTCACAATTTTAATCACCTTTGTGCGCATGTCATCTTCTCTAAGGGTAATCGGTTCCTCTATAACCTCACCATGCCTATCAGGATTCGGCTCCATGGCCTTCATAACTTTAGGGCGGACAGTAGCCATCTGCGGCCGGTGTTTTTTGCATAGGATGGTTGCCATTATATTTCCGCCAAAAGCCGGGCGGCTTGCTTCAAGCAGCCTTTTCTCCACTTCGACATCCAGCATGGTTGTATCCGCTGTCAATCCAGTACTGAGATCTGTGGCAACCGCGCTCGCTAAGTCTTTACCATTGGAGGTAGCCCCATAGAGAAATATTTCAGGTTTATATTTTTCGGCAAGATTGATAACTGCCTTCATATAAGATTCTGTCCGGTAATCCTTCATTACTTCGTGGTCGATTACATAAACCTGATCAGCACCATATGTGATGACCTCCCGGCTTAATGACTTAATTTCATACCCAAGCAGAACACCGGAAAGAGGCACCTCAAGCTTATCTGCCAGCTTTCTGCCTGCACCGAGCAATTCAAGGGAAACCCCTTCAATTTTCCCATCATTTTGTTCTATGAATACCCATACTCCCCGGTACTCATCCATCATGTAAATCCCCCCTATTTATTACTGTTTGGCTGCAAAAGCTCTTTTTTATCATTAAGAAGCTCCATCAGCTGCTGAATCTGTTCGTCTGCATTCCCTTCCAGCCTTTTTCCGCCTTCCGGCTTTGGAGGGGTAAACATTTTACCCACTATCGTAGGAGATCCCTTCAGCCCCAGCTGTGTCCGATCCACAGCTTCAAGGTCATTAACAGACCAGATAACCGGCTCATATCTGGCAGCTTTTATCATATTAGGCATAGGGGAATATTCTATGCTGTTAATCTCTTTTTCAACGGTCAGCAGGCAAGGGATTTGAGCTTGAATTAATTCATATCCGTTCGTAATTTTCCTTTTGATCAGAATCGTTTTTTCACTTTCATTAACTTCAGCAACTTCGATCACATTGGTGACAGGCGGAATATCGAGCCGCCTTGCTATACCTGGTCCAACCTGGCCGGTATCTCCATCAATGGCATGCTTTCCGCATAGAATTAAATCCACAGGCATATCTTTTGAAATACGTTCTAAAGCTTTAGACAGAGCATAGCTTGTTGCCAGTGTGTCGGCACCGGCAAATGCACGGTCAGAAATTAAAAATCCGCGGTCCGCCCCAATTTCGATACTTTTCTTAATAACTGCTTCAGCCTGTGGCGGTCCCATGGATAAGACTGATATGGTGCCTTTTCCAATGGCCTTAGTAATTTTCACAGCTTCCTGCACTGCATGGGCGTCATAAGGATTCAAAATAGCAGGAGCACTGCGCCGGTCAAGGGTATTAGTTTTGGGATTGATTTTAATGATTTTAGTATCAGGCACTTGCTTGACACACACAACTATGTGCATTTTTTACTTTCCCTCCTCTTAACTTAAAGCTTGTATGAGTAATGATTACTTTAAGTGATAAAAAAAGCTTTGTATTACGATATATGATTCTCTATACAGGCATAGTACTTCTTTAATGAATTAATATGTTTATTGCTAGAATAGAGGCGAACTGCAAAAAAAAGAACCCTCCACGGATCCTTTTTGAGTTCCTTGTTTTTTATGATCAATATATATGCTCAGTTATTTAAATTATACAACTGCTTTCTTCCAGGATAGAATCACTTGCCTGAATGAAACTCTCATTCTTTTCTTTTGTTCCTTCTCCCGTTTAATGACGCATTGATATTCAAAAATCAATTGATCGAGTTCCTGGCTGCAGCGAATCGTATCCTGGCTCGCCATTCCATTCTTTCTGGCCGTTTCTATCATTTTTAGCCTTTTATGCTGGATTTCAGTCAGCAGCTGTATTCTTTTATTGCGCAACTTTCTTCCTCCTAATCCTATCCCTTTTATCCGATATAAATGTGTCTACTTGAAGCATTATTACAAGAATTTCTATAAATGTAAATAGATTCGCAATATTAGACAATCTTTTTCCAAATTTATTTTAATCGACACTAATTTCACTTTACCCTCACGCGGTTTCGACACCTTCTGCTAAATAAAACATGTGAAATCAGCAGTATCAGCAGTATTTGATAAAAAAATTTGCAAGATTTGAAAATGTAAAAAAAAACCATTTAATATAGTAAGAAAATAAAAAACCCACTGCCGGGGCAATGGGTCAAAGAATTATTGATGAACTTCCTTTTCTTCATAAATTGGCACCCATCCTTCTGCAGATACAAAAATCCGGATGGCAACTACCTTTTTATCATCCTGCAGAGTGAAATAATGACGGATATTTTCAGGAACGGATATTAAATCGCCAGGATTCAGGAACACCTCAAAGAATTCCCCATCTTTTCCTTGTATAATAAAAACCCCGTGGCCGCTGACAATGAATCTCACCTCATCGTCTGTATGATGGTGTTCCTGCTGGAAACTTTGAAGAAGCTGTTCCAAATTTGGCGTATTCTCTGAAAGGGAGATCACATCCTGTGCCTTGTATCCTCTCCTTTCTGAAATATCCTTAATTTCTGCAGCAAATGTATCCAGTATCTCTTGCTTTTCATCATCGGAAAGCAAGTATCTTTCCTGGAGATTTTCAGGCAATTTATCTATTGGCCATTGCTCATAGATAACCTCCTGTTCTTCCAGAAAAGAAACAACCTCTTCCTGGTTCCTGATTTCTTTTTTTTGAATTTTTCAATACGATATATGCCAAATTAATCAACCCTCTCTATTAAAATCATTTTCCGTATTGTTTAAGAGCTTGTGAATTACACTACTTTTGATAGCTGACTGACTCTATGTTCCAAAAGCCTTAGCTGATAGCGGAACAGAAATTCTGAAGCTTCAAGAATTTTTTTAGCCTCAAAGGAGGTTTTGCCCCATACTGTAATTCCGTGATTCCTTATTAAAATTGCACCTGAATCTTCATGTATATGAGAAGAAAAACATTTTGCCAGAGTAGGGATGTGCGCATAATTAGGAATAATCGGAATCCTTAGAACGGCATCTTCCTCCCATTTATTAAATGCTTTTATGAGCTCTTGTCCTTTAAATGTAACTGCCTCCTGATCTCCATAAATTTCTGAGATGACATTATTATCAATTGTATGTACATGCAGACTGCATTCAGCTCTTGTTCTTTTGTATATTTCAGTATGCAGAAGTGTTTCAGCGGATGGCTTAAGATGGGTGCATCCCGCCGGCCGGCCAAATTCATCCACAAGGAGAAAGTCTTCATCAGTGCGTTTCCGTTTATCCTTCCCGCTTGCTGTTACAAGAAATTGAAGCGGACCTGAGCTCACCTTAATCGCCAAATTTCCGCTCGTTCCCATGAACCAGTCCCTTTCAGCGAGCTCATCTTTAATATCTGCAAGCTCATTCCATTTTTCCTCAAGTCTGCTCATACCCTCACCTCATTTAATTTTTTTAAGACCTCTATGCAATCATAGAATGTTTCAAAGGAGTTATGATTAAGGTTCAACTCTTTGCTTTTTTTCAGAAGCAGGTCTCTTGCTATAACAAAGTCCGCCTTTTTTGCAGCCTCAAGGTCGGTTATTGAATCACCGATTACCACTTTCAATGTGTCCTCAGCCTCTAATTTCCTCATAATGGAAGGCTTGCAGCAGCCGCAATTATTATCGCATTTTTCATCACAGCTATGGGGCCATAAGATTTTTATTGTATCTCCGCTAAAATCAGAACTATTGCAGAACACTGCTTCATAGGGTCCATATTTATCCAGAACGGGAGCCACAAAAAAATCTATTCCCCCGCTTACTATATAAAGCGGTATATCTTCTTCTGCCAAATAATCGACAAATGGCTGAAATCCCTCTCTTATTTTTGCATTTTCTAAGACGAAATCAGTGAGATCACCTTTCAGATTGCTTGGGAGAAGGGAAAACATCTTTCCTACTCCCTCTTTAATAGAAATTTCCTGCTGCAGAACTTGATTTTTTATCCCTTCCCATTGGGAGGGAGCAAAATGCTTCATAATATTGATGATGTTATCTTTTTCGGTAATAGTTCCATCAAAGTCGCAAAAAACCGCTATTTTAGCCATTCTTTACAGTCACCTCTTTGTACCCCCATAAATCAATCGCTCTTTTTAATTCAGAAAAGTCTGATGGAGCATTGGCCAAAGAAGCTCCCTTTAGAGTCAAATCAATCGCCTGGCGGAATGCCAGACCGCCTCCTCTTGCCCCATCCGGATGCCCGTGTACGCCGCCTCCGGCATTGATTACACTGTCTATTCCGAAGTCTTCAAATAGCAAAGGCACTAAACCCGGATGGATGCCGGCTGAGGGAACCGGAAAAGTTCTTAGGCAGAAATCATCCGCTTTCAGGCTATCCGCAATTGATAGTGCCTGAGTTTTTTCGAGGGCAACTGACCCATAAGGTGACGGGAAAAGAGACAAGTCAGCTCCTGCATACCTGAGCAGTTTGCCTAATAACAAAGGATAGGAGATTCCATAAACACTTGAAGCTGAAAGGGCTCCGCTAACTGCAGGATGTGCCATGATAGGCAGTTCAATCTCACTATCTTCTCTTAAAGACTGCAATACATCGAGCCCATAAGAGAATACATTGAAGAGAAGAAGATCAGCCCCAAGACTGGATGCCTTTCTTGCCTTATCTTTTAATTCAAACGATCTGCCTGTTAAATTCACAGCATATAAGGTCCGATGCCCCGTTTCCTCATAAACCTGTCTTAATACCTTTTTTCCTTCTTTTATCCGCGCTTCTAACGGTGTGAGGCTGTTTTCAAATAAAATTTCATCGTCTTTTACAAGGTCTATGCCGCCCATGGCCTGTTCCCGCAGCTGTGAAGTCAAAAAATCCATATCTTTACCGAGCACTCCTTTGAAGATGCTCATCAGAAGAGGCCTGTCATATACATTCAACTTTTCTCTCAGCCCTTCAATCCCAAATCGAGGTCCGGGGAAAAAGCTTTTTAGTTCATTGGAAAACTGTAATTCCAGTAATTTAATCTTTCCGTCCAGTGAAAGTTTCCCAAAGACTGTTGTTAATATTGCCGGTAAATCCGGACTAAAATTAACAGCTGGATAGGCGATCTTAATGATCGCAGCTGTTTCCTTGCTTTCTGTATCTTTGGTAAAGGTTTCAACAGAAACGACCCTGCCTTTATGCTTCTCCAGCTGCTGCTTTTCAACCTCGGGCAGATGGGTCCATGATCCCACCGTTAAACCTAAAGCGATCTCCTCCGCTTTTTTCTCCGGATTATGTTTTTCATCATGTATCAGGTACGCCGCAATAATTTCACTCATGAATTTTCTTCCTTTCAATATCAAAGAATGAGAAAAATAAAAAACCTCTTCAAATAAGAAGAGGTTAGCATAGCAATCTAACATCTTCTTATCTTTCAGCTAAAAGCTGCAAGATTTAGCACCGTGCTTAAGTTTAAGTCGGTTGCCGGGCTTCATAGGGCTAGTCCCTCCGCCTGCTCTTGATAAGAAAACGAAATCGAGTATTCAGTTAATTTAGAAATTTAATTAGAATTATGACAGTGCTTAATACTTTTGTCAATTGAATTATTGAAAAAATTAAAATAGGTTTAATTTTTGTATTCGTCCCACCGCCTCTTTAAGTCTTTCTTCAGATGTCAGCAAACCGGCTCTCACAAATCCTTCTCCAAACTGGCCGAATCCGTTGCCGGGTGCAACTGCAATATGTGCTTTCTCCAGGAGATACTCAGAAAACTCTTCAGATGTAAATGATTCCGGGACCTTGAGCCATGCAAAAAAGGAGCCTTGAGGAGCTTGTACATCCCACCCAATTTCCCTGAGACCAGAAATGAAAGCATTCCGTCTGGATTCGTAGATCGAATTCAGCTCTTTTACACATTCCTGGGAGCCTGACAGAGCAGCTGCCGCAGCTTCCTGAACAGCTCCAAACAAACTGACGTAAAGATGGTCCTGCATCAGGTTCAGTGCTGCAATAACGCTTGCATTTCCAGCGGCAAACCCTACTCTCCAGCCAGCCATATTAAAGGTCTTTGAAAGAGTATAAATTTCAATTCCGACCTCTTTTGCGCCTTCTGCTTGAAGAAAACTTACAGGTCTTTTTCCGTCAAATCCGATTCCGCCATATGCAAAGTCATGAACGATGCCAATGCCATGGCTTCGGCTCAATTCAACTGTTTCCTGAAAAAACTCTTTGTTTGCCACTGCTCCAGTAGGGTTATTTGGATAATTAAGAAACATCAATTTGGCTGAATTAAGCTCCTCAGCTGACAATTCACTGTATACAGGCAAAAAGTTATTTTCTTCTCTCAGTGGCATTGTCACCATTTTTGCTTTAGCCAGTGCAACTCCTGACCAATAATCAGGATATCCCGGGTCCGGAACCAATACGCTGTCCCCGGGATTTAAAAGGCATTGAGGGATTTCAACAAGTCCTGCTTTGCCTCCAAAAAGGATGGCTATTTCAGTATCCGGGTCCAATTCCACATCATATTCCCTTTTATAAAAGTCAGCTGCTGCCTTTTTTAAATACGGGTAACCCTGAAAAGGAGAGTACTTATGGTTTTGAGGGTTTTCGGCTGCTCTTTGAAGCCGCTTGACGATATGCTCAGGGGTAGGCAGGTCAGGATTTCCCTGTCCCAGATTAATAACATCATGACCCTCTTCAAGCTTTTTCCCCACCTTAGCTGTCAAAGAGGCAAAAAACTGTTTTGGCAGACTTTTTAATAGTTCTGATTGCGGATAATTAATCAAATTGTTCACCTGCTTAAAAAAATGATTGAAAATATAGTCACAAATGATATAACGTAAATGGTAAGTTGTAAAGTAATATTTAGAAAATTTCTATCTATCGGATTAATCATAACATATGGAAAAGAAGATTGCGGGGGAGTTAAATGAAATTAAAGATTGCCTGTTTGCAGATGGATATTGCCTTTGGAAAACCTGAGAAGAATTTTATAGCGGCCGAAGCCATGATTAATAAAGCGCTTAAGTCTAATCCGGACGTTTTGGTTCTTCCGGAGCTTTGGACGACAGGCTATGATTTGACCAGATTAGATGAAATAGCTGATCAGGATGCTGCCTTTGCACTGGCTTTTTTGAAAGAGACAGCACAAAAAAATAAGGTTCACCTGATTGGCGGTTCTGTTGCAAAGAAAACGCCTGAGGGCATTTACAATACTTTGCTGATTGTAGACCACAATGGTGACCTTTTACATGAATACAGCAAGCTGCACTTATTCAAGCTTATGAATGAGCATCTCTATTTGAAAGGAGGGTCAGCCAGGGGAGGGTTTTCTCTGGACAATAGGAAGTTTGCAGGAATGATTTGTTATGATATCCGTTTTCCTGAGTGGGTGCGGATCCATACAGCGGAAGGGGCAGAAGCTTTATTTGTAGTAGCACAATGGCCATTGGCCCGGCTTTCTCATTGGCGTGCGCTTTTGATTGCACGTGCCATTGAAAACCAGTGCTACGTTATTGCATGCAACCGTTCCGGCTCTGATCCTGATAATGTCTTTGCAGGCCATTCGATGATTATAGATCCTTGGGGTGATGTGCTTGCTGAAGGCTCTGAAGCTGAAGAAATCCTGCATGCTGAAATTGACCTGGATAAAGTGAAGGAAGTTCGCAGCTTAATTCCGATTTTTGATGACCGCAAACCGGATTTTTACCGCTGATGACTTTGCAGGGGACCCTGTCAGGGCCCCTGCTTACCCTTCTATTTTTGCCCACATTTCCTGAGGGTTTAATTCGTAAATGCCATTTTCGCGATACATATAATGGTTGATTATGAACTCTCTGCGTATAGTAGCATAGTCTTCATGATACTGTTTGATATATTCGTTAAGCTCTTTTTCTTCATATTTTTTTCCCATTTTCAAGCCTTTAATTAAATGTTCAAAAACCATGAGTTTCTTCTTTCTCTGGGCTGGAATATTCTTCAGCTTACCATCTCTGGTAAAGAAATTTTCAATAACTTTCTGGTTTTCTGAATTTTGTTCCTCCATTTTTTTAACCTCCTCTTTGTCTGCCAATTTTGCAAGAACACCTGACTGGTGTTTCAGGACGGATTCATTCAGATAAAAATAAACAGTATTTTTATCTCTCCTTTGATAAACAAGGTTTATTTCCCGCAGTTTATTTAGGTGATGCGTAATAGTAGGCGGGGTTAATCCAAGCTTTCCGGCTATCGCCTGGCCATGCAGCGGCCCTTTGGCAAGAAGAAAAACAATCCGGATTCTGGTAGGGTCTCCCATTGTCTTATAAAAAGCTACTAAACGATTTAATTGCATAAATGCGTGCCCCATTTCGATTATCATCTAATTAGATATTAATCGAATGTAATTCATTTCGTCAACAGAATTTGAAAAACCCCAAAAAAAATCACCTTAAAAGGGTGATTTGATAACTATTTAGCATAATTGGCCCCTTCAAGGGATAATAATATTTCTTTAATTTCTGTCCTGCTGCCTGCATACCCGGTTAAAGATTTATTCTTGCCGATAACACGATGGCAAGGAATAATGATTGGAAGGCGATTGGCCTTATTTGCCTGTCCAATGGCCCGCACAGCTTTATCTTTCCCTATTTTAACAGCAATGTCCTGATAGCTTCTTGTCTCGCCAAATGGGATGAGACAAAGCTCTCTCCATACTGCTTTTTGAAATTCTGTTCCATTGGGCTCTATTGGAATATCAAACTCCTTCCTATGTCCGCCGAAGTATTCTTCAAGCTGGAGAGTACACTTTTTGATCACAGAGTCAGAGGGATCAAATTGCAGGGATAAGACCTCTTCCCCTTCCAGAAAATCAGCTTCCCCCATGTATAAAGCAGAAAGAATTCCATTTTCTGCTACGATGTAAATGTCTCCAGCCGGTGTCATTTTTTTAGAATAAACTCTGCCTGTCATTTCATTCCCGCCTTTATATAAGGGGCAAATAGATGTGGAAAACAGTTCCTTCACCCATTTTGCTTTCCACTTCAATTGTTCCTTTGTGTTCTTCAATAATTTTATATGTAACCATTAAACCAAGTCCAGTGCCTCTTTCCTTTGTAGTATAGAAAGGCTCACCAAGCTTTTTTATTTTATGGGCAGGAATTCCTGTTCCTTCATCCTTTATGGATATGTGAACTTTATGATCAGATACTTTTTGAATGGATACTGTAATATATCCGCCTTTAGGCATGACTTCAATTGCATTTTTTATTATATTGATGAAGACCTTTTTCATTTGATTGGATTCACAGAAAACCTTGGGCAAATTCTGTTCATAATAAGTTCTGAATTGAACATTGTGCAGCACAGCCTGGGCACTAAGGAGATCGACTGTTTCTTTCATGATTTGTGAAATGTCTAATTCTACAAATTTGACAGCTTGAGGCTTAGCGAGAATAAGAAATTCATTAATAATTGAATCAATCCTGCTGAGCTCAGTGGTGATCACATTGAAATACATCGTATGATCTTCTTTTACACTGCCCTCCAAAAGCTGTATAAAGCCTTTAAGAGCCGTCATCGGATTTCTGATCTCGTGTGCAATCCCTGCTGCCAATTCTCCAATGACATTCAAGGAATCTGATTTCCGAAGCTGTTCTTCCATTTCCAGCTTCTCAGTTATATCTTTAAATGTCGTCATACTGATATTAGAAAAAATATTCAGCTTGTTGGAAAACTCGAAAAATTTCTTTCTGCCTGTTTTTAAAGTAATGGAAAGGTTCCCGTCTGATTGCCCCTCAGAGTGTATGTTTCTTATCTGCTCTTTTAATTCATCATCAGTTATATTGCAGTCATTCAAAATACTATGCAGTGATGCACCGATATGATCATCTTTTGTTATCTGCAGCATTCTCTGACCCGATTGATTAATATCGACTATTTCAAACTGATCGTTCCAGAGAAGAATACCTTCAAGAGCCCCTTCAAATATCATGCGAAATTTTTGTTCGCTTTCCCTTAGGCTTTTTTCCATGGCATGACGCTCACTGACATTTCTGAAGATTGTCATATGGTAGCCTTCAACAGAGTTCAATTTCACTGTAAACTCCAAAGATTTGAACTGGCCATTTGGCATAAGAAAAACAAGCTCATCCCTTATAGAGCCCTTAATGAACATCTCTTTAACAATGTTTCTGTATCGTTCCGATTTTTCATAAACAAAATCTTTTATCTCTTTTTTGATTAGTTCATCATGTGTACATTCAAAAATTCGGCAAGCAGCCTCATTAGCATCAATGATTTCACCATTCCCGCACCAAAAAATGATTCCATCCAGGGCTTCTATAAACAGGTCAGCATACAGCTCTTCATTCTTTTTTACTTTCCGTTCAAGGAGCCGCTTATTTGTGACATCTCTTAATATACACATATAAAGACCTCTTTCATTAAGCGTGCTCGTAGTAAAATCAAACTCTATAATACTTCTGCTTCCGTTATATACTGGAAGGATGCCCCTGACACTTTTATTCTTTTTCAATAGTTCCTTTTGCTTTTCAAGCTTGAAATGCTTATTTTCCGGTACGATTTCACACAGGCTCCTGCCTATCAGCTGCTGTTTATCCATCTTTATGCTTTTAGCAAATGATGGATTGACATCAACTC
>NZ_BCUY01000053.1 GCF_001591465.1 Cytobacillus firmus NBRC 15306 | reverse complement strand
ATTGGCTTGTGACCTCGAGGGGGTAGGCGCTGGAGCTAGACAGTTATCGACGTTCAAAAATTATATACTTTCTTATCTCCTAAAAAAAGCGAAAACAGCCTTTTTGAAAGAGTCATAAAAAAAGAACCCCTAAAAAACAGAGGTTCCAACATAATTAAACGTTAAAGCGGAAGTGCATGACATCTCCGTCTTTAACAATGTATTCTTTTCCTTCGAGGCGGACTTTTCCTGCTTCTTTCGCAGCTGTCATGTTTCCTGCAGCGACAAGGTCATCATAGGAAACCGTTTCTGCACGGATGAAGCCTTTTTCAAAGTCAGAGTGAATCACTCCGGCACATTGAGGAGCCTTCATGCCTTTGCGGAATGTCCAGGCGCGGACTTCCTGTACGCCGGCAGTGAAGTAAGTTGCCAGTCCAAGCAGATTGTAGGCTGCTCTGATCAGCTGATCAAGACCGGATTCTTTGATGCCAAGTTCCTGAAGGAACATTTCCTTTTCTTCCCCGTCAAGCTCTGCAATTTCAGATTCGATTTTTGCACAGATTACGATCACTTCCGCATTATCCTTTGCGGCAAATTCTCTTACCTGCTGCACATACTCGTTAGAAGAAGGATCCGCTACATCATCCTCGCTTACGTTTGCCACGTAAAGCACCGGCTTGATTGTCAGCAGGTGAAGACCTTTTACAATCTTCATTTGCTCGTCTGTGAACTCGACAGTACGGGCAGGCTTATCGTTTTCGAACGCTTCTTTTAATTTTTCCAGAATTTCAAGCTCGATCACAGAATCTTTATCCTTCTGCTTAGCCAGCTTGCTCACACGGCCAATTCGCTTGTCAACCGACTCAAGATCAGCCAGAATCAGTTCCAGGTTGATGACTTCGATATCATCGATCGGGTCCACTTTCCCTGCAACGTGTGTAATATTGTCATCTGCAAAACAGCGGACAACCTGACAGATGGCATCCACTTCACGAATATGGGACAGGAATTTATTTCCAAGACCTTCCCCTTTGCTCGCACCCTTTACGATGCCGGCGATATCCGTAAATTCGAAAGCCGTTGGCACAGTTTTTTTTGGCTGAACCAATTCAGTTAATTTATTCAACCGGTGATCAGGCACTTCTACAATTCCCACATTCGGATCAATTGTACAGAACGGATAGTTCGCAGACTCCGCCCCCGCCTGGGTAATTGCATTAAACAACGTAGACTTTCCGACGTTCGGCAAACCTACAATACCAGCTGTTAAAGCCATCCAAGTCACTCCTCAGTCTAATTTCATCTATTAAAAATACGATTGATCCTCATTTAAACAAGCCTCTAACAATTATAGATAGTTGCCGGAGAAATGTAAAGAAAAGGTGACAGGTACCTATACCACTTTGCCTGACTGGTATAGGTGCCTGTCACCACTACTATTTTAAACCTTCTCAATATTCACAAGGCAGTCGTACAAGGTGCTGCCAAGGCCGTTGTCCGATTCGCGGCTGGATGTAAGGTTATTGACGGGTCCGCCGAATTTTGCCCAGATGCCTTCATCGATATTGATGGTATCCGGATGGGCTTTTTTCATAATATGGACAAAGCCCTTCATTTCCCCGCGGTCATTCCACACTTTGACGTAATCGTTCTCCTGAAGTCCCAGCTTTTCGGCAATATTATCGGCAATTTCCACCTTTGCCTTTGGCTCCGGCTTCAATAGGTGATAATGCTGCGAATGATTGGAGCGGAGAGGATGAATCGTCAGCAAGGTAAAAGGAAACTGTTCGGCTCGCTCTTTATCCGTCCACTTGGTTTCCCGGGGAAGAGCGAGTGTCAGCCTGCTTTCGGAACCCTTTCGGAACGAGGTAAATTCATACTTGCCGCTTGGCGTCTTGAACTGGCGGTCTGCCCAGGGCACCGTATCGACCGGAAGCTCCATATGGTGCGAATTCCGTAAGCTATCAAGCGTAATCCCCTGCTCTTTAAGCGAACCGAGACCCATGCTGATGAATTCTTCCCTTGTAAAATCGAAATCGGTTCCGAATCCGAGTCGCTTGGCAAGCTCGGTCCATACCCATAAATCAGGCTTCGCTTCGCCTGGCGGTTCAGCCAGCTTCGGGCCATGATTGACATAATGATGGTACATGGAAGAATAATAGACATCTTCCTGTTCAAACACGGTTGCAACAGGCAGAACATAATCTGCCATTTTAGCCGTGTCTGTCATAAACTGCTCCATCACGACAACAGTATCCACAGATGCAAAAGCTTCTCGGACCCTTGATGAGTCAGGCACCTGGGTTAAAGGATTTCCGCACGTAACGAAGATCATCTTAATCTCAGGATCCTTCGCTGTTAAAATCCCCTCTGCCTGCCGCATCATCGTAAATTGCCTGAAAGCGGTCTTCCGCTCAGGGAGGGTGAGGGCAGCCCCATCAAAGCTCTGTCCTACCTGTCTGTTGGCATAGTTTGCACCGCCGCCTGGAATCCCGATATTGCCGCTCATGGCAATCAAAGCATCCATCAAGCGAATTGTGTTCCCGCCATTTTCGTAACGCTGCATGCCCAGCCCAAAGAAAGTGGATACAGGACGATCGCCATACACCACTGCAAGCTCGGTCATAACCTCTGCAGGCACTTCCGTTTTCTCAGCGATTTCTTCAAGCGTTACACTTTCAAGCAGTTCGTTAAGATCTTCAAAACCAATTGAATAGTTATCTATGAAACTTCTATCTTCCAAGCCCAGACGAAGCATTTCCTTCATGATGCCGGCCGCAAGCCATCCATCCATTCCCGGCTTAATGGAAAAATAACGGTCTGCCATTTTAGCTGTCGCATTAAAAATGGGATCAATCACATACAGTTTGGCCCCCTGTTTCTTTGCCTCCTGCAGCCTTTGATACAAGTGCATATTGGTGCGGGCAACATTCCTGCCCCAGACGACAATATGCCTGCTGTTCAAAATATCCTCCGGCCCGTGGCTGTAGGAGTCACCAAAATCCTGGCTCTGAGCCTCGATGCCAGCTCCCCAGCATATGGACCCCACAAGTTCAGTCACACCGCCATAGCAATTGAAAAAACGCTGATCCAGGTTCGTCAGCAATCCGCCATTGGCATAATCATGGCTATGAAGAATGGAAGTGGTGCCAGCCGTTTCTTTTAGCTCCTTCATTTTCAGGGAAATATCGTGCAAAGCCTGCTCCCAGGAAATTGGCACAAATTCTCCATTTACCTTTTTCAGCGGGTGAAGCAGGCGTTCCGGAGAATTTGTTCTGTTTTCAAGCATTCTGCCGCGGCCGCAAATTTTCCCTTTTGTTATCGGATGGTCCGGATCACCATCTACCTTTGTCACCTTACCGTCTTCAACTGTTACATGAAAGCCGCAGCTGTCCCAGCAATTAAGGGGACAGGCTGACTTGAATGTTTGTGCCACCAACCTCATCTCCCTGCAGTTTGTCTCTTATTCCTCATGCTTGACAAGAATTTTCTTCATTTTGCGGGCGAATTCCCTTCTTGGAATCATTACGCTGTGTCCGCAGCCTTCGCACTTAATGCGGATATCTGCTCCCATCCGGATGATTTTCCATTTGTTGACCCCGCATGGGTGTGGCTTTTTCATTTCCACCACATCATGTAAATCAAATTCTTTTTGCTCCATGTTTATCCCTCCGCATTCAGTTTTGGGTTATCCTGTTCATTCCGTGTGTACATCACAAGGCGCGGGAACGGAATTTCAATGCCATGCTCATCTAAACAAAGCTTAATTTCCTTCCGCAGCTGGCGTGCAATATAAAAGTGCCTCATTGGCAGTGTTTCTGAAACTACACGCAGCATCACATCAGCTGCCGCCATATTTTGGATGCCCAGAATTTCCGGCGGCTTGACCATATCCTCATATTTTTCCGGGAGCTTTTCGAATAATTCCTGAAGAACCTGTTCAACCTTCACAATATCGCCTTCATACGCAATACTGACATCCACAAATGCCACACTATTATTTAATGAAAAATTGGTTACCTGCATAATGCTTCCGTTCGGAAGGATGTGAACCTCGCCCGTCCAGTTTTTAATCTTTGTCGTCCGAAGCCCGATTTCTTCTACAGTTCCTTCAAACTGATCAATCCGGATATAATCTCCAACCGAAAACTGATCTTCGAAAATGATGAAAAATCCGGTGATAATGTCCTTCACAAGGCTCTGTGCTCCAAATCCAACAGCCAACCCGACGATTCCCGCACCAGCCAGAAGGGCTTTTACATCAATTGTAAGCACCGATAATATCATGATTGCCGCAACAAAAAACACCACATAGGTGAGCATATTCTCCAGCAGCTTTAGAAGGGTGGCTTCCCTGCGCTCTGAGATTCGGAGCCTGGACGGCGTCCTAACTTTAAAAAGATTGCGGATGGCCAGCTTGCCGATCCTGATCAGGATTCTCGTCACGATCAGAATCGCCATAACTTTAAAGATTCCTTCCCCAATGGTTATCCACGTTTTTTCATTTGAAATCTTATCTATCATGCCGTTTATCATGTTTTCAATAGGACTCATGGTTTCACCTGCTCTATTTTAGTGAAAATAATCAGAAAGCAATTCAAACCCATTGCTTGAATGAAATTATACTGCATCCTGCCCTTCAGTGCGAATCCCTCTGTAAAACAAAATTATTTTATCAATTTTTCTCAGGGCTTTACAGTGAAAAACCCGATTGTTTAACGATTAAATAATACAGGTATGTATAGATTACACAAAAATTCCGTATACTGTTAAAAACGTATAAATACTTGTGTTTCGGGCATGGCAAGGATAAAAGAGGGAGTGGACCTATATGAACTTCAAACCAAACTTGTTTGACAAAAAAGGCGGGGCTTCTGCCAGAATCTTACATGAAGAAACAAACTCTGCAGAAAAATTGGCTGCTGAACTGAAGAAGATTCTGCCTGCGGGCCTTGGCTGCCGTCCCATCGTTTTTGTCTGCATTGGCACAGACCGCTCTACAGGCGATTCATTAGGTCCGCTGGTCGGCACACTCCTTGAGGAAAAATCGATGTCATCTTTCCATGTATACGGAACACTGGAGGACCCGATCCATGCCGTCAACCTGGAAGAAAAACTGAACGAAATCAAAAAGAAGCATTTTAATCCCTTTATTATCGGGATCGATGCCTGCCTGGGCCGCCTGAAAAGCGTCGGAGTCATCCAAATTGGAGAAGGCCCGGTCAAACCGGGCGCCGGAGTCAATAAAGATCTGCCGGAAGTAGGGGACATGCACATCACCGGCATCGTCAATGTCAGCGGATTCATGGAATTCTTCGTCCTCCAGAACACAAGGCTCAATCTCGTCCTGAAAATGGCCAAAACCATCGCGGGCGGCATCTATGAAGCCAGCCTGACCCACCAGACTGCGCCGGCGTGGCCTGCATTTAAGTGGGAACTGAACAGTGAACAAGCACCTTAATTGAGCAGGAAAGCCGCAGGGGAGCATGCGGCTTTTTTTGTTGGACGGGGGAGGGAAGGGGGATTGCGCTGATTTACTGGCGTTTCGCGTCGATTCAGCAGTTTACTCGCCACTCCCAGCAATTTACGGGCAGCAAAAATAATGCACCGCAAACACACCAACTCCCGTGCCCGCGATGCACATCACTTCACCTAAAAATAAATTCCATAAAAATAAACAACCGATACAATAACTCCCGTAACCAAAATTCCCGGGAGCAGGTTCGCCACCCTGATCTTCGTAATGCCTGTCAAATTCAGACCAATCGCAAAGATCATGATTCCGCCTGTTGCGGTCATTTCCTTGATAAAGCTGTCCATCAGAAGCTGGGGGACAAACCGGTCGATTTGGGTGGCAAAAAGGGCAATAAGTCCTTCATACAGCATGACCGGAAAAGCTGAAAAGAGTACGCCGATCCCTAATGTAGTCGTTAAAATGAGGGAGGTGAATCCGTCAATAATCGATTTGGTATAAAGCACCGAGTGGTCGCCCCGGATGCCGCTGTCGAGCGCGCCGATAATGGCCATAGCGCCAATGACAAAGATGAGTGTAGCCGTTACAAAGCCCTGCGAAATGCTGCCCTGGCCTTTCGAGCCAATTTTGCTTTCGAGCCAATCGCCAAGCTTGTTCAGTTTATCTTCAAGAGCAAAGTACTCTCCAATCACCGTTCCGAACACAAGGCTTAAAATCACTACCAGGAAATTTTCGCTTTTAAAGCCCATTTGCAGGCCGAGCACCATGACCGCAAGGCCAATCGCATGCATGACTGTGCCCTTCATGTTTTCCGGAATCCGATGGAGCAGTTTCCCCAGCAGTGTTCCCATAATGATCAATAATCCATTTACAAGCGTACCTAGCAGAAACATACTCTTCACCTTATTATTTCGCAATGCGAATTATTTTCTATTAAAATTACCACGAAAGGTCTTAGCCTACAATCTTTTTTTATACTGAAAAAAATAAACCATCATTAAGATGGCTTACGAATGGGTTTCTAAAAGCTCCATAATGCGTTCCAAATCTTCTTTTGAGAAAAATTCAATCTCAATTTTCCCTTTGTTTTTGGACTGTTTAATATGGACTGTGGTTCCGAACCGTTCCCTGAGGGAGGATTCGCGTTCCTTAATGAAAATATCCTTAGACACTGCCGGCTTTTTCGTTTCACGTGAAACATCGTTCAGCTGCTGAATCAGCTGTTCAAGCTGGCGGACATTTAAGCCGTCTTTAACCGTTTTTTCAACGAGCGCCTGCAGCTTTTCTTTTTTACGCAGCCCCAGTAATGCTCTTCCATGCCCCATGGAAATTTTGCCTTCTGAAATCAGTCCTTGAATGGTCGGAGGCAGGGATAAAAGCCTGATATGATTCGCAATATGCGGCCTGCTTTTTCCCAGGCGCTTGGCCAATTCCTCCTGTGTCACCTTGAGCTTCTCCATCAACAGCTGGTATGCAGCCGCTTCTTCAATCGGCGTTAAGTCTTCACGCTGCAGATTCTCAAGAACCGCGAGCTCCATCATCTGCTGTTCAGTCAGTTCCCTTACAACGACTGGAACCCTCTCAAGATTTGCTTCTTTTGCTGCCCGGTAGCGGCGCTCCCCGACTACAATCTCAAAGCCCTTGATGCTTTTGCGGACAATGATCGGCTGCAGAATTCCATGTTCAAGGATGGATTGCTTCAGCTCCTCGATGGCTTCCTTTTCAAACACCTTGCGCGGCTGATAAGGGTTTGGACGAATGTCCTTTATTTTTACTTCCTGTACGGTTTCTTCTTTTTCGGTTTCAATATTATTGAAAAAAGCATTCAGACCTTTTCCTAAACCTTTAGCCATTAGAAACCACTTCCTTTGCCAGTTCTAAATATACTTCAGCTCCGCGTGACTTCGGATCATAAGTAATAATAGGTTCTCCATGGCTCGGAGCCTCTCCCAGCCGCACATTGCGGGGAATAATTGTTTTATAGACTTTATCCTGAAAATACTTTTTCACTTCTTCAATGACCTGAATGCCGAGATTTGTACGGGCATCAAGCATTGTCAGCAGAACGCCTTCGATTTTCAGATCATGGTTCAGATGCTTCTGCACAAGGCGGACTGTATTCAGAAGCTGACTCAGACCTTCCAGCGCATAGTACTCGCACTGCACGGGTATGATTACGGCATCCGAAGCAGTCAGCGAGTTAATGGTCAGTAATCCAAGGGAAGGAGGACAGTCGATAATCACATAATCAAAGTTTGCCTTTACTTCCTCAAGAGCCCTCTTTAATCTTACTTCCCGTGAGATCGTCGGCACCAGTTCAATTTCTGCGCCTGCCAGCTGAATAGTTGCCGGGATGGTGTATAAATTCTCTACCGAAGTGGGTTTTATGACCTTTGATGCTTCCACATCATCCACCAGGACATCATAAATGCAATGATCGACATCCGCTTTTTCAATGCCGATTCCGCTTGTGGCATTGCCCTGCGGATCAATGTCGACCAGCAGCACTTTCTTGCCTATGTATGCCAGGCATGCGCCAAGATTGACGGAAGTGGTCGTTTTGCCGACTCCGCCTTTCTGGTTCGCAATGGCTAAAATCTTGCCCACAGTGTCACCTGCTTTCATCTATCAGTAATCCAATCTATCTATCTGCGAATTAATTTGTATCGTTAAATCACGTAGTCTATTTTATCACGAAAAACAGGGCAGAATAATTTTTTTGTAAAAAATAAGAAGATTCTAATAGTCTTTTTATCGTCCTTCAAAAAAACGCGAAAAATAAAACAGGGAGCCCCCGCTTTATATTTCGCGTCAAAAAATTATTTCTTTTTAGGAATCTTGATCGTGATTTGATAAAACTCATCAAATTCTTCTTCTTCCGAATCAAGATTAATGCCGCTGTCAGAAACCATGGATAGAGATTGCCTGATCGTGTTGACCGCAATTCTCATATCTTTGCTGAAGGCCTTCCGCTTCGGCTTCGGCTTTGGATTTTTCTGTTCGAGAATTTTGACAACCCGGTCTTCCGTCTGCTTTACATTCAGATTCTTTTCCACAATCTCCTGCAGCAGGGTGACCTGTTTCTCCGGGTCCTTCAGCGGGATGAGCGAACGGGCATGCCGCTCTGTGATTGATTTGTTTAGCAATGCATCCTGGACAGGCTGCGGCAATTTCAGCAGCCGAAGCTTGTTGGCAACCGTTGACTGGCCTTTTCCAAGGCGCTGTGCCAATGCCTCCTGTGTCAGGCTATGCAGCTCTAAAAGCTTTCCGTAGGCAACAGCTTCTTCGATCGGTGATAATTCTTCCCTTTGAAGATTTTCAATTAACGCTACTGAAGCCGTTTCGGTATCGCTAAGATTTTTGACAATAGCAGGAGCTTCTTCCCAGCCCAGTTTTTTCATGGCCCGGTATCTGCGTTCACCGGCTATGATTTCAAACTGGCCATCCTCAAATTCCCGTACGACGATCGGCTGGATGATTCCATGTGTATGAATCGTCCGGGAAAGCTCTTCTATTTTTTCATCATCAAATACCGTTCTTGGCTGGAAACGGTTGGGGACGATCTGATCAATAGGAATTTTCTTAACTTCTTCTCTGTCGCTTAAGTCTTCAATAACCAGCTGTTCTTCTGCTGGCTTTTCCGCTGTAACTTGTTCTCCCTTTTCGCCTAGGCCAAAAAAGCGTGAGAAAGAATGCTTCATCACCCTGCACCACCTTTACGAAACTCCCTATAACATATTCTCTATCATCATGACAAATCCTGCCGGATATCAGCAATAATAATATCTGGAAAAATCGAAACGTTTACACCATTATGTCATACAATGGCAAATTGCGCACCCTATTCAATTGGTGTTTTATTTGGTGTCCCCGGCTTTCGCGGGTACTTTTTAGGAGTGTTCTTTTCTTTTTTTATGATTAAGATATTGCGCTCACTTTCTTCCTCTGGGAGAGTGAACGTGTGGGAATCCACGAGTTTTCCGCCCAGAACCGTGACTGCCTTTTTGCCGGCATCCAGTTCTTCCTTTGCACTTGCGCCCTTCATGGCCACAAATGTGCCGCCTGTTTTAGCCAGAGGCAGACATAGCTCGCTTAAAACGGATAATCTGGCAACAGCTCTTGCTGTCACCACATCAAAAGACTCACGGTATTCCTTGTTCTGGCCAAAGGTTTCCGCACGGTCATGGATAAAGCGGACATTCTCGAGCTCCAGCTTCTTCGCCAAATGCTCCAGAAAACCGATGCGTTTATTAAGCGAGTCAACGATCGTAATATGTAAGCCCGGAAATGCAATTTTAATCGGAATGCTCGGGAAGCCTGCCCCTGCACCGACATCACAGACCTTTAGCGGCTTGCTGAAATCAAAGTAAAAAGCCGCGCTGATGGAGTCATAGAAGTGCTTTAAATAAACATCTTCCTTTTCCGTGATGGCTGTTAAATTCATTTTTTCATTCCATTCCACCAGTGTGGAGTAATAGGTCTCATATTGCTGCAATTGCTGTGGCGAAAGGGCAATCCCCTTCGCCGCCAACATTTCAGTAAATTGTTCGGTATTCATTTATAAATCCTTTCCGTTCTCTGACATTATCGGATTTTCCTCTTACTCAGCTGAAACCCGTGCAATTCTCCCCTGCTCTAAATAAACAAGCAAAATGGAGATATCTGCAGGATTAACTCCGGAAATTCGCGAAGCCTGTGCAAGAGATAACGGTCTTACTTCCTTCAGCTTTTGTCTTGCTTCGGAAGCCAGCCCGTTAATATCATCATAATCGATGTTTTCAGGGATCTTTTTGTTTTCCATCTTCTTCAGCCGCTCTACCTGCTGAAGGGACTTTTCAATATAGCCTTCATACTTAATCTGGATCTCCACCTGCTCGGTTACATCGGGATCAAGCGCAGTTTCAGCCGGAGCCAGCTGTTTGATATGCTCATATGTCATTTCAGGACGCTTCAGCAGATCTGAGGCGCGGATGCCGTCTTTCAGCTCGCTTCCGCCCTGGCTTTTGATCAGCTCCTGCACATCAGAAGACGGCTTGATGATGATGCCTTGCAGACGTGCTTTCTCGTCTTCTATTGCCTGCTTTTTCAGCTGGAATTTTTCATAGCGTTCTTCACTGATCAGTCCGACTTTGCGGCCAAGCTCTGTTAAACGCAGATCTGCATTATCATGGCGAAGCAGCAGACGGTATTCCGCTCTTGAAGTTAATAGACGGTAAGGCTCGTTCGTGCCTTTGGTTACAAGGTCATCAATCAGGACGCCAATATAGGCATCTGAACGGCTTAAAATGACTTCTTCCTTATCCAGCGATTTCAATCCGGCATTCATGCCTGCCATTAATCCCTGGCCGGCAGCTTCTTCATAGCCGGATGTTCCGTTAATCTGGCCGGCCGTATAGAGATTTTTCACCTTTTTGGTTTCCAGTGTCGGCCATAATTGCGTTGGGACGATGGAATCATATTCAATCGCATAGCCGGCACGCATCATCTGTACCTTTTCAAGTCCAGGGATGGTTCTGAGAATCTGCTGCTGCACATCCTCAGGCAAGCTTGTTGAAAGCCCCTGCACGTATACTTCCTGAGTATTGCGGCCTTCAGGCTCAAGGAAAATCTGATGACGCGGCTTATCGTTAAAGCGGACAACTTTATCCTCAATTGACGGGCAATAGCGCGGACCAGTTCCTTTGATCATGCCGGAATACATAGGCGAGCGATGCAGATTATTGTCGATCAAAGTATGTGTTTCTTCATTGGTGTATGTCAGCCAGCAAGGGAGCTGATCTGTAATATACTTGGTTGTTTCATAGGAAAAAGCTCTGGGCACATCATCGCCAGGCTGGATTTCCGTTTTGCTGTAATCAATGGTATGGCTGTTGACGCGCGGCGGTGTTCCAGTTTTAAAACGGACGAGATCAAAGCCAAGCTCCTGCAGATGCTCTGAGAGCTTAATGGATGGCTGCTGGTTATTAGGGCCGCTTGAGTACTTCAGTTCACCAAGGATGATTTCCCCTCTTAAGAAGGTTCCTGTCGTAATGACGACCGCTTTTGAATGATACACGGCCCCTGTCTGGGTGACGACGCCCCTGCATTCTCCATCTTCTACAATCAGCTCTTCAACCATTCCCTGAATAAGCGTCAGGTTCCGTTCGTTTTCCAGTGTTTTTTTCATTTCATGCTGATACGTGAACTTATCGGCCTGTGCTCTTAAAGCACGGACAGCAGGGCCTTTTCCTGTGTTCAGCATACGCATCTGAATATGGGTTTTATCAATGTTCTTGCCCATTTCTCCGCCAAGGGCATCGATTTCCCTTACGACGATTCCTTTTGCAGGTCCCCCGACTGAAGGGTTGCAGGGCATAAAGGCTACCATATCCAGGTTGATTGTGATCATTAATGTCTTTGCGCCGAGACGGGCCGAAGCAAGGCCTGCTTCCACACCCGCATGTCCGGCTCCGACAACTATGACATCATAACTTCCAGCTTCATATGTCATGATGCGGCCTCCTTTGCTGCAATCCTAAGAGCACAGTCCAAGCTTTTTAAAAAGCAAGGGTGCTTTAGCCCGTAAGATTGCAAAAGTAAAATATCTATTTTCCTAAACAGAACTGCGAGAATAACTGGTCGATCAGGCTTTCATGGACACTGTCGCCAATAATTTCACCAAGCAGCTCCCATGTTCTTGTCAAATCAATCTGCACAATATCAATCGGCGTTCCCATCTCAACACCCTGCATCGCTTCATCAATGGCATTTTGCGCCTGATTCAATAGAGCAATATGGCGGGTATTGGAGACATACGTCATATCCCCGGCTTCAATGGAGCCTGCAAAGAATAAAGAGGCAATGGCTTCCTCAAGATCGTCGACTCCCTGGTCCTCCAATAAAGAGGTCGTAACCAGTCTATGATGCTTTGAAAGCTCGCGGACACGATTCATGTCGATTTTTTGATCAAGGTCGGTTTTATTGACAATCACAATGACATCCATGCCTTCGACCGCTTTAAATATATTTTCGTCCTCAGACGTCAATTCATCCGAGTAATTGAGCACTAGCAAAATTAAATCTGCTTCCTTTAATACCTGCCTCGATTTTTCGACACCGATCCGTTCTACGATATCTTCCGTTTCGCGAATGCCGGCTGTATCCACCAGACGGAGCGGCACTCCTCTGACATTCACATATTCTTCAATAACATCCCGGGTGGTGCCCGGTATATCCGTCACAATCGCTTTATTTTCGTGAACAAGGCTATTCAATAAGGAAGATTTCCCAACGTTTGGCCGTCCGACGATGACCGTGGAAAGTCCTTCACGCAGTATTTTCCCCTGCTGTGAGGTTTGAAGAAGCTTTTCGATTTCTTTTTTAACATAAGCAGCCTTCTCCATCAGCATATGATGGGTCATTTCCTCGACATCATCGTATTCCGGATAGTCGATATTGACTTCTACATGAGCCAAAATCTCCAGAATTTCCTGCCGAAGCTTCTGAATAAGCTTTGACAGCCTTCCTTCCATCTGGCCAAGTGCCACGTTCATAGCACGGTCCGTCTTGGCGCGAATTAGATCCATGACCGCTTCTGCCTGTGATAAATCAATACGTCCGTTCAAGAAAGCACGCTTTGTAAATTCACCCGGCTCTGCCAGCCGTGCACCATTATTCAGCAAAAGCTGCAGCACGCGATTCACGGAAACCAGTCCGCCATGGCAGTTGATTTCGATGACATCTTCCTTCGTAAAAGTTTTCGGTCCCTTCATGGCTGAAACCATCACTTCTTCAGCAATCTGTTCGGTTTTCGGATCAACAATATGCCCATAATGAATGGTATGGGACGCCACATTCTTTAGCCGCTTTCCTCCTGCCCCTCTGAAAAGACGGTCCGCAATTTCAAATGCCTGATCCCCGCTCAGGCGGACAATGGCAATGGCTCCTTCCCCCATTGGAGTAGATATCGCAGCGATTGTATCGAATTCCACTTTATTCACCTCTCTTGTCTTTCCTTCTTCAATCTATATAAAAACTGAATACTGCTTTCGATTCCCCAAATTAATAGAATATCACATGGCTTTTTTTTAGAAAAGCTTAACAGCCCGCATTTCCGGCTTGTCCATCAGTTCAGCATGATACTTATCAACATCCCGCTTTCCAGCAGCCAGCGAAAAAATTATCCACACGTCTCATAATTAATATGCTCTATTTTAACTTATCCACATGTGAATAACAATAAAACCAATTGAGTTTTAATAATTTGCGGGTCTTTGACAAAGACCGACAAAAAATCCCAATCCGGAATGGATTGGGATTTTTCAAAATGAGCAATTTTTATGTTTTGGTCATTGATAATGTCCAGCTGCAGCGCCTGCCCCCTCGAGGTGTCGGGGGTGGGCAAGGCGCTGCAGCTTTTCCTGCTATCTGGTTCTGGCTGGTGCAATGACGATATGGCGGTGCGGGTCATTGCCATCAGAATATGTCTTGATTCGCTTATTGTTTACGAGAGCGGTATGGATCACTTTGCGTTCATAGGAAGGCATTGGTTCCAGCGCAATTTCTTTTCCCGTCTTCAAAGCTTTTTGAGCAAGCCTTTCAGCCAGTTGAATCAGGGTATCCTGGCGTCTTTTCCGGTAATCCTCTGCATCGACCACCACATTTAAGTACTGCTCGGCATAGAGGTTGATGACCAGCTGTGTCAAATACTGGAGGGAATTGAGCGTTTGCCCTCTTTTTCCGATTAAAAGAGCAATCTTTTCGCCGGATAAGATAAATTGAACATTTTTTCCTTCCCGTAATGTTTCAATTTCGATGGGCACGCCCATTTTTGCACTGACATCTTTAAGGAATTTTTCCGCTTCCTCAATCGGATCAGGCTTTTTCACAGCTTTCACCACTGCCGGCCGGGATCCGAAAATCCCGAATACGCCTTTTTTACCTTCATCAACAATAGTAATCTCTAAGCGGTCTTCTGTTGTGTTTAATTGAGCTAAAGCTGACTCTACTGCTTCCTTGACGGTCTGTCCTGTAGCAGTTACTTGTTTCACTTTTTGGCTCCTCCTGCATTTCCGGCCGCTGCAGCTTTCAGGTCCGGACCTTTAATGAAATACGTTTGAATGATCATGAAAATATTACCCACTACCCAGTATAAAGAAAGAGCTGCCGGGAAGTTAATGGCAAAAACAACGATCATAATCGGCATTAGATAAAGCATCATTTTCATTTGTGCAGCCATTTGCCCTGTGTGCTCAGTGCCGGCCATCATCATTTTCTGCTGAATGAATGTTGTCACACCTGCAATTAAAGGCAATAGGTAAATTGGATCCGGAGAACCAAGGTCAAACCAAAGGAAATTATGGTTTGCAATTTCGCGCGTACGTGTAATCGCATGGTAGAAACCGATCAGGATCGGCATTTGGACGATTAACGGGAAACAGCCGGCAAGCGGGTTAACGCCATGCTTTTGGAATAAAGCCATTGTTTCCTGCTGCAGCTTCTGCTGTGTTTTCTGGTCTTTCGAGCTGTATTTTTCACGAAGCTTCTGCATTTCTGGCTGAATCGCCTGCATCGCTTTTGAACTTCTCGTTTGTTTAATCATTAACGGCAGGATAACCAGACGGATAATGATCGTCACAATGATGATCGATAGTCCATAGCTGCCGCCTGCAAATTCCGCTACCTTAATAATAAACAGTGAAAGCGGGTAGACAATATACTCGTTCCAAAAGCCTTTGCTTTCAGACGTAATCGGCTGGTTGATTTCTGTACAGCCCGATAAAAGGGCCATCACAAACACTAAACCGATTAATAGGAATATTCGTTTCTTCAACCGTTTTTTCCTCCTTAATTGCTCCTGATAATAGTATGGATTTCATTTGCTAATCCCCCGGACAGAGGGACACGCTCATATGTATCTTATTTTAACATCTTTTAAAATGAAGTGCTTCATAATAAAGATAGATAACGATTATTAGTTTTTAGTATTTCCAAGTCCCGGTTTATTCAAAACCCGCGAAACCTTCAATACGTGGATCAGACTCTTTTTCACTTCATGAAAATCCATTTCTGCCACCGGTTTCCTCGCAATGACGATCAGATCATATTGCGGCTTTATTTCTTCCTCCAGTTCTAAAAATGCCTGGCGGATATACCTTTTGATCTGGTTCCTCATGACGGCATTGCCGATTTTTTTGCTGACAGAAAGCCCGAAGCGAAAATGATTCTGCTCCTCTTTTCTCAAGATGTAAACGACAAATTGGCGGTTGGCGAATGACTTTCCCTTTTTAAAGGCCTCTTGAAATTCTTTATTCTTTTTTACACGGAACTCTTTTTTCATGTCATCACCTATTTCGAAAAGCACAAGCGCCCTGGTCAGACCCTGCATCTTGAGGGGGCCGGCTGCTTGCGCTAGACAGTTATCTAACTTTAATTAAGTTATCTTTACATGGAAAAAAAGACCACTGACGTTTCAGTGGCCTAAGCAGATAATACTTTTCTTCCTTTGCGGCGGCGGCGGGCTAGAACGTTACGTCCGTTCGGAGAGCTCATGCGGCTGCGGAAACCATGAACCTTGCTTCTTTTACGCTTGTTTGGCTGATAAGTTCTTTTCATATATGACACCTCCCTGAGGAATTGCTGTTAAAGACAGTCTTTCTAATTATATAGATGTAACTAGAAAATTGTCAACTATGCATATAAGTCAATCTGCCTTCAATGGCAAAAATATTCGTTTTGGCTCTTTCTTTCATAAATTGCTTATAAAGTTAGTCCGTTGAGATTTAATAAAAAAACAACGTACGACAATATAAAAAAATTCTTTGCTGCTCTTTCTCTTTTTGCATATCTGAAAGAACCCACTCAGAAAGTTTACCTTCTTTTCGCCTGAATGTCATCCTAAAATTTCATTTTTCCACGTTTTTCTCATTTCTCCATTTGTAAAAGCTTTTCTTGGAGACTCCCGGACGGCGGGATGTTCCGTCCGCTAAAAAGGGCCATTACACTCCAAGTCCATTGGAATTGAATTCCCCCAAAAACAGGGCTGTGGATAAATTTTCGACAAGTTTTTTATTATCCACATCACATATTGACAGGTTTTTCACACAACCAGAGGCTGTGGACAATTTTTATGAACAGGGATGGGCATGTTGTGGATAAGGGTTTAAAAAGCATTGCAGTCCAAAGCATTATCTGTTATCATAATTGTGTTTTCACACTTAATAAATCATTGTGTATATCTTCATTATCCACAGATTGTGGATAACATGTGGACAGTTTATCCAAGGGGTTTGTAAAAGTTTGTCCACAGACAGTGGATACTGTCGAAATTCCACTTTACTTCCTTATTATATGGTTTTCCACATAAACAGTTTCGTATATTTATAAACTTCAGGGTTATACAGCGTGTATAACCTATCGTTTTTGTGGCGCGAAACAAAGAAAAAGCAGGGGTGTCCACCGAAAGGCACCGGAGCTTGAATGTATTTAAATATCAAATTTAGATGGAAAAGGAGGGATATCATTGGAAAACATTGCGGATCTTTGGAATAACGCTCTGGCCAATATCGAGAAAAAAATCAGCAAGCCCAGTTTTGATACATGGCTGAAATCGACAAAGGCGCATTCTCTGCAGGGAGACACTTTAGTCGTTAAGGCCCCGAATGAGTTTGCCCGTGACTGGCTTGAAGAGCGTTATTCCCAGCTGATCTCCGGAATTCTTTATGACATTACCGGTGAAGAATTAGGAGTGAAATTCATCATTCCTCAAAATCAGAGTGAAGAAGAAGTCGATCTTCCTCTTCCGCCAAAAAAGAAAAAGCCGGAGGAAGAACATCAGGAACTGCCTTTAACGATGCTGAACCCAAAGTATACATTCGACACGTTTGTCATCGGATCCGGAAACCGCTTCGCCCATGCAGCTTCACTTGCTGTAGCAGAGGCTCCGGCGAAGGCATACAATCCTTTATTTATTTACGGGGGAGTTGGACTCGGAAAAACTCACCTTATGCACGCAATCGGCCATTATGTATTAGATCATAATCCATCAGCTAAAGTCGTATACTTATCTTCCGAGAAATTTACGAACGAATTTATTAACTCGATCCGAGATAACAAAGCGGGCGATTTCCGCGATAAATATCGAAATGTGGATGTTCTTCTTATCGATGATATTCAGTTTTTGGCTGGAAAAGAACAGACGCAGGAGGAATTTTTCCATACTTTTAATACATTGCATGAAGAAAGCAAGCAGATCATTATCTCAAGTGACCGTCCTCCAAAAGAAATACCGACACTGGAAGACCGTCTCCGCTCCAGATTTGAATGGGGATTAATTACTGATATTACGCCTCCCGACCTTGAAACGCGTATAGCCATTCTGCGCAAAAAGGCCAAAGCGGAGGGACTTGATATTCCTAATGAGGTTATGCTTTACATTGCCAATCAGATTGACTCCAACATCCGTGAGCTTGAGGGTGCTCTGATTCGTGTAGTAGCTTATTCCTCTTTAATAAATAAAGATATTAATGCCGACCTTGCAGCAGAAGCATTAAAGGATATTATTCCAAGCTCCAAGCCGAAGGTCATTACCATCCATGAAATCCAAAGGGTGGTTGGGGAACATTTTAATGTAAAGCTTGAGGATTTTAAGGCGAAGAAACGGACAAAGTCTGTCGCATTTCCCCGTCAGATTGCCATGTACTTGTCCAGGGAATTAACCGACTTTTCACTGCCTAAAATAGGGGAGGAATTTGGCGGAAGGGACCATACGACCGTCATTCATGCCCATGAAAAAATATCAAAGATGCTTCAGTCTGATTCACAATTTGAAAAGCAGCTGAAAGAAATCAATGAACTGCTCAAGGTATAATGTGTATAACTTGACCTGACTTACGCACAGTCTGTCCACATGTGGATAGGCTGTGTTTCCTTTCAAAAAATGCAGTTATCCACATACTAACAGGCCCTACTAGTACTTCTACTATTTTTTTATAAAAAAATATATATTCAATACGCCATTAAAATATACTTGGAGGATTTAAAAAATGAGATTTATAATCCAGCGCGACCAGTTGGTCCAAAGCGTCCAGGATGTTATGAAAGCTGTAACAAGCAGAACGACTATTCCCATCTTAACGGGAATTAAAATCGTCGCTTCTGAAGAAGGGGTTACCTTAACGGGAAGCGACTCTGATATTTCCATTGAATCTTTTATTCCTAAAGAAGAAGACGGAAATGAAATTGTCGAGATCAAACAGCCTGGTGCCATCGTGCTCCAAGCGAAGTTCTTCAGTGAAATCGTTAAAAAGCTTCCGACTGACAGTGTGGAAATAAGCGTGGAAAACCATTTGCAGACAGTCATCCGCTCAGGTAAATCCGAATTCAATCTTAATGGCCTGGATGCTGAGGAATATCCGCACTTGCCTCAGATTGAGGAAGAAAAAATGTTTAAAATCCCTACGGACTTATTAAAAGCAATGGTTCGCCAAACCGTTTTTGCAGTGTCCACCTCAGAAACACGCCCTATCTTGACAGGTGTAAACTGGAAGGTGGGAAACGGGACATTAACCTGTATTGCAACAGATAGCCACAGATTGGCTTTAAGAAAAGCGCAGATTGAAACAACTGCCAGCGAAAGCTACAATGTGGTCATTCCGGGGAAAAGCTTAAGTGAATTAAGCAAAATTCTGGATGACAACAATGATTTAATCGATATCGTTATTACTGAAAACCAGGTTCTCTTTAAAGCTGAGCATCTGCTGTTCTTCTCTAGGCTGCTCGAAGGAAATTATCCGGATACATCCAGGCTGATCCCTTCAGACAGCAAAACAGATGTGGTCGTCAATACAAAAGAATTCCTGCAGGCTATTGACCGTGCCTCTTTACTTGCAAAAGAAGGCCGAAACAATGTGGTCAAGCTTTCTACAATTGATGGCGGAGTAATCGAAATTTCATCCAACACTCCGGAAGTCGGAAAAGTAGTCGAAGAAGTGCAGAGCAAATCCGTAGAAGGCGAAGAATTAAAAATCTCCTTCAGCGCGAAATTCATGATGGATGCCCTAAAAGCACTGGAAGGCTCTGAAATAACAATCAGCTTCACCGGCGCCATGAGACCATTCATCATCAAACCGTTAAACGATGAATCGATACTCCAATTGATTCTGCCAGTTAGAACTTATTAAGAAAAGCTGCCGGCTGAGCCGGCGGCTTACTTTTTTGCTGCCGGAATATTGGCCAATTGCAGGGGAATAATGAAAATAACGGGCTGTAGTCGACTTTTCTTTGTGTATCTGAGATTTATTTAGTAAAATAGAATATTAGATACCATTCTGAAATTGTTTTGCCAAAGTGCAGAAAAAACTGCAGCACTGGAAGTCGGACAATGGGAAAGAGTGAAAATATGACGGAAATTCAAATTGATACAGAATATATTACGCTAGGCCAATTTTTAAAAGCCGCTGATGTGATTCAAACAGGCGGAATGGCCAAATGGTTCCTGAGTGAATACGAAGTCTTCATCAACGGCGAGCAGGATCAAAGACGGGGAAGAAAGCTAAGAACCGGGGATAAAATCGAAATTCCGGATGTCGGTGAATTTACGATCGTCTAAACGCCGTTTTTAGCGTTAATATTTTAAAGGATGTAGCGTCTATGCATATAGAGCAGTTGCTGTTAAAGAACTACCGGAATTACGAAGAGCTTGAAGTCAATTTCGAAAATAAAGTGAATGTAATTTTGGGAGAGAATGCCCAGGGAAAGACAAATGTCATGGAATCAATCTATGTGCTGGCAATGGCAAAGTCCCATCGGACATCAAATGACAAAGATCTTATTCGCTGGGATCAGGAATATGCTAAAATAGAGGGAAGGGTTCAAAAAAGGCAAGGATCCCTGCCCATGCAATTAGTCATCAGCAAAAAAGGCAAAAAAGCCAAATGCAATCATATAGAGCAGCAGAAATTAAGCCAGTATGTCGGCAATATGAATGTTGTGATGTTCGCGCCTGAAGATCTCCATCTTGTGAAAGGGAGCCCTCAAGTAAGGCGTCGTTTTATTGATATGGAGATTGGGCAGGTTTCACCTGTCTATTTGCATGATATCAGCCAGTATCAGAAAATCCTCCAGCAGCGCAACCACTATCTGAAAATGCTCCAGATCAAAAAGCAGACCGACCATACCATGCTTGAGATTTTAACAGAGCAATTCATTGAAATGGCAGCAAAGATTGTTTTAAAGCGTTATGAGTTCCTCAGACTCCTCGAGAATTGGGCACAGCCGATCCATGAAGGAATTTCAAGAGGGCTTGAGACCTTGAAAATTGAGTACAAGCCTTCTGCTGAGGTATCAGAAGAACAAGATTTGTCGAAAATGGTTAAAGTATACCAGGATAAATTCGAAAAGGTGAAAAACAGGGAAATAGACCGCGGCGTCACTATGTTTGGACCGCATCGGGATGACCTGATTTTTCATGTGAATGGGCGAGATGTGCAGACATTCGGTTCACAGGGCCAGCAAAGAACGACGGCTCTTTCGGTCAAGCTTGCTGAAATCGAACTGATCCATTCTGAGATTGGAGAATATCCGATTCTGCTGCTGGATGACGTCCTCTCGGAATTGGATGATTATCGCCAATCCCATTTATTGAATACCATTCAAGGAAAAGTACAGACGTTTGTCACTACTACAAGCGTTGATGGGATAGACCACCAGACACTTAAAGAAGCAGCAGCGTTCAGTGTGGAGTCAGGGAGAATCAAGAAGATTCAGTGAGGTGATCGCATGTATATCCATATAGGTGAAGATGTGCTGGTCCGGGCAAGGGATATTGTCGCTATTATTGATAAAGAAACAGTCCTTGCTTCCGAGTATGCAAAAGAGCATAAAGAGCACCGGGAGGAGTCAGTTGTGAACCTCGCGAAAGGTTCCTATAAATCTGTGGTCGTCACAACAGAAAAGATCTATTTTTCTCCGCTATCCTCAGGTACGTTAAAAAAACGATCCCATAAATCAAGTGTTCATGAATTTTAGAGACATGCCGAATCCATTATGGAAAGAGGCAAGTCAGGTGAAAATTATAGTTTGGATTATTTCAAATGCCAGGCTTTTTTATAGAATAGTGAAATAGAAAGTGCAGGTGACCGATGTGGCAATGGAGCAAAAGGCAGTGCAGGAACAATCCTATGATGAGAATCAGATACAGGTACTGGAAGGTCTGGAAGCGGTTCGGAAGCGTCCGGGAATGTATATCGGTTCAACAAGTGCCAAAGGGCTTCACCATCTTGTTTGGGAAATAGTCGATAATAGTATTGATGAAGCATTGGCAGGCTATTGTACTGAAATCAATGTGATTATCGAGAAGGATAATAGTATTACGGTAGTGGATAACGGACGTGGTATACCAGTCGGAATCCATGAAAAAATGGGACGCCCGGCAGTTGAAGTCATTATGACGGTTCTTCATGCAGGAGGTAAGTTCGGAGGCGGCGGATACAAGGTTTCCGGAGGCTTGCATGGTGTTGGTGCTTCTGTAGTTAATGCCCTATCAACTGAACTTGAAGTATTTGTTCATCGTGACGGCAAGAAATATTATCAGAAATTTGAGCGCGGCGTTCCAAGTGCTGATCTTGAAGTGATTGGGGAAGCCGATCACACAGGAACAACGATTCACTTTAAGCCGGACGGTGAAATCTTTACTGAAACGCTTGAATATGATTATGAAACACTTGCAAACCGCATTCGTGAGCTGGCTTTCCTGAACAGAGGATTGACCATCACGATTGAGGATAAACGTGAAGAAAATAAGAAAAATGAATACATGTACGAAGGCGGCATTAAATCGTACGTTGAACATTTGAATAGAACGAAAGAAGTTCTCCATGAAGAACCAATTTTTATTGAGGGAGAACGTGAAGGCATTACAGTTGAAGTCTCCATACAGTATAATGATGGCTACACAAGCAATATTTATTCTTTTGCCAATAACATTAATACGTATGAAGGCGGAACACATGAATCAGGGTTTAAAACTGCTCTAACAAGAGTCATTAATGATTACGCCAGAAAAAGCGGTTTATTCAAAGATAATGATGCTAACCTTTCTGGGGAAGACGTCCGTGAAGGTTTAACGGCGATTGTATCTGTTAAGCATCCCGACCCGCAGTTTGAGGGACAGACTAAAACGAAGCTTGGCAACTCCGAGGTGCGAACTGCAACCGATACGATTTTTGCGGAAGCTCTTGAGAAGTTCCTGCTGGAAAATCCGTCGGTAGCCAAGAAAATTGTAGAAAAGGGATTAATGGCTGCACGAGCCAGACTGGCAGCAAAGAAAGCCCGTGAACTGACCAGAAGAAAGAGTGCTTTGGAAGTATCAAGCCTGCCGGGGAAACTGGCCGACTGCTCATCTAAAGATGCTTCCATATCGGAACTTTACATCGTTGAGGGTGACTCTGCCGGCGGCTCAGCCAAACAGGGGCGCGACCGTCACTTCCAGGCAATCCTGCCGTTAAGAGGGAAAATCCTTAACGTTGAAAAAGCCCGTCTGGATCGAATTCTTTCCAACAATGAAGTGCGGGCTATGATTACTGCAGCCGGTACAGGGATAGGCGAAGATTTTGATATTTCAAAAGCCAGATATCATAAGATTGTGATCATGACGGATGCCGATGTGGATGGCGCCCATATTCGAACATTATTATTAACCTTCTTCTACCGTTATATGAGACAAATTTTAGAAGCGGGCTATATTTACATTGCGCAGCCGCCGCTTTATAAAGTACAGCAGGGCAAGAAGATTGAATATGCCTATAATGAACGCCAGCTTGAAGAAGTCATGAGCACCATGTCCAGCCAGCCTAAGCCGAATGTTCAGCGCTATAAGGGTCTGGGGGAGATGAATCCTGGCCAGCTGTGGGAGACAACGATGAATCCCGAAACACGAACACTGCTTCAGGTGAGCCTTGAGGATGCCATTGAAGCAGATGAAACGTTTGAAATATTAATGGGCGATAAAGTGGAACCCCGCCGAAACTTCATTGAAGAAAACGCCCAATATGTAAAAAACTTAGATATATGATCAAAAGCCAGGATAGGATGACTATCCTGCTTTTACATAAGAAAGCGTCACTTTCTGAGTACAGCGATAATCTAATAAATGTTTTACAAATTAAGAGGCTATGGGTAAATTCCAAGTCCCTTAAAAAGGGAGGTTCTTTATATGGCTGATACGCCAAGGTCCCAAATAAAAGAAATTAACATTAGCCAGGAAATGCGTTCATCATTCCTGGACTATGCCATGAGTGTAATTGTTTCACGTGCCCTTCCGGATGTGCGTGATGGCTTAAAGCCGGTGCATCGCCGCATTCTTTATGCGATGCACGATCTCGGCATGCATTCAGATAAGCCTTATAAGAAATCAGCACGTATCGTCGGAGATGTAATTGGTAAGTATCATCCGCATGGTGACTCTGCTGTTTATGAAACAATGGTGCGTATGGCACAGGACTTTAACTATCGATACATGCTGGTTGATGGACACGGAAACTTCGGTTCAGTGGATGGCGACTCTGCAGCTGCCATGCGTTATACAGAAGCACGTATGTCCAAAATATCAATGGAGCTTTTACGGGATATCAATAAAGACACCATTGATTATCAGGATAACTATGATGGGGAAGAAAAGGAGCCGGTTGTACTGCCTGCCCGTTTCCCTAATTTGCTGGTCAATGGAACGTCAGGAATCGCTGTCGGGATGGCCACTAATATTCCTCCCCACCAGCTTGGTGAAGTAATTGATGGGGTTCTGGCGATAAGCAAAGACCCTGAAATGACTATTCCGGAACTAATGGATATCATCCCTGGGCCGGACTTTCCGACTGCCGGAATGATTTTAGGAAGAACCGGAATCCGCAAAGCCTATGAAACCGGCCGCGGTTCAATTACTTTGCGCGCTAAAGTAGAGATTGAAGAAAAAGCTAATGGCAAAGAGACCATTCTCGTACATGAAATTCCATATCAGGTTAACAAAGCAAAGCTGATTGAAAAAATTGCGGAACTTGTCAGAGATAAGAAAATTGATGGTATTACCGACCTGCGTGATGAATCTGACCGTAATGGAATGCGAATTGTCATTGAAGTCAGAAGAGACGCAAATGCAAGTGTATTATTAAATAATCTCTATAAACAAACTGCCCTCCAGACAAGCTTTGGAATTAATCTTCTGGCATTGGTGGATGGACAGCCTAAGGTTCTGAATTTAAAGCAGTGTCTTGAGTATTATTTAGAACATCAAAAGGTTGTTATACGCCGGAGGACACAGTTTGAATTAAGAAAAGCAGAAGCCCGCGCACATATTTTAGAAGGCTTAAGGATCGCCCTTGATCATCTTGATGAGGTTATTAGTCTGATCCGCAGCTCACAGACAACGGATATTGCACGAGAAGGCTTAATGACCAAATTCAATCTTTCCGAAAAACAGGCTCAGGCTATCCTGGACATGCGTCTGCAGCGTCTGACAGGCTTGGAGCGTGAAAAGATTGAAGAAGAATATGCAAATCTTGTAGCCCTTATAGCGGAATTAAAAGCTATTTTGGCTGATGAAGAAAAAGTACTGGAAATCATCCGTGAAGAATTGACTGAGATTAAGGAAAGATTCAACGATAAACGCCGGACTGAAATTGTCGCAGGCGGCATCGAAAATATTGAAGACGAAGACCTGATCCCACGCGAGAATATTGTTCTGACGCTAACTCATAAGGGATACATCAAGCGTCTTCCAGTCTCGACTTACCGTGCCCAAAAGCGTGGAGGGCGGGGAATCCAGGGAATGGGAACAAATGAGGATGATTTTGTGGAACACCTCATTACCACATCCACACACGATACCATTCTTTTCTTTACGAACAAAGGAAAGGTTTATCGCGCTAAAGGATATGAAATACCTGAATTCAACCGTACTGCGAAGGGGATTCCAATCATTAACCTTCTTGGAGTGGACAAAGATGAATGGGTAAATGCGATCATTCCTGTTGAAGAATTTGCCGATGATTGGTTCCTGTTCTTTACCACTAAACAGGGGATTTCCAAGCGTTCACCATTATCATCCTTTGCCAATATCCGCAATAATGGCTTAATTGCTTTAAATCTGCGTGAAGATGATGAATTAATTTCAGTGCGTCTGACAGATGGCAGCAAGGAAATCATTATCGGAACCAGCCATGGCATGCTGATCCGATTCCCTGAAGAAGATGTTCGTTCGATGGGAAGAACGGCAACTGGTGTTAAGGGAATTAACTTAAGCAGTGATGATGAAGTCGTTGGCATGGAAGTTCTTGAGGATGACAGCCAAGTTCTGATTGTAACCAAAAACGGCTATGGAAAACGTACTCCAGCCGAAGAATACCGTGTTCAGGGCAGAGGCGGTAAAGGAATCAAGACCTGCAACATCACGGATAAGAACGGAAGCCTTGTTTCCATGAAAGCTGTCACAGGGGAAGAAGACGTTATGCTTATTACAACAGGCGGCGTACTAATCCGTATGGCAGTCAGTGATATTTCCACCATGGGAAGAAACACGCAGGGTGTCAGACTCATCCGCATAAATGAAGAGGCAGGCGAAGCGGTATCGACTGTAGCCAGAGTTGAAAAAGAAGAGGAAAAAGATGACGAAGAATTAACAAAGCCTCTTGAAGATGCCGATTCACTTCCAGAAGAAGAAGTAACTGGCGATAATAGCGAAGAATAACTGCAATAAATTTTGAGGGACACAGATTTGTGTTCCTTTTTTTTGCCCAAATAAAGTAAAATAGTAAAAAAGACTCATATTTGGAGTGTGGAAACAGTGCGTGTACCCATACAGGAATTAAGAGAAGGCTGTATTTTATCCGAAGATGTTTTCAGTTTGACGAATCGCCCTATTATCAGTCAAAAAACAGTGCTGACAAAGGAATTGCTGGATATTATGAAAATATTTCTGATTGAGGAAGCAGAAGTTGAAACTACCATGGTCAGCGGGAAGTCAATGACTTCTGCCGGGAACATGGATGAAGCCGAAGAGGAAGTGGAATCAAATTATATTAGTACATTTCTAAATGGCGTTCAACATTTCAAAAGGGAATTCACATCCTGGCAATCAGGCCTTCCGGTGGATATCGCCAAAATAAGAAACATTATGATTCCGCTGATTGAAAAAATGGAGAAAAATCCCTCCATTATCTTTTCGCTGCATCATCTTTCTACAAATGAAGATTATTTATACCAGCATTCAGTAGCAGTGGGAATGATCAGCGCATTTATAGGAAAAAAACTGAATTTAAATAAGGGAGAAGTTGTGCAGCTTGCCCTGGGAGGGTGCCTGGCTGATGCTGGCATGGCTAAAATAAACCCGTCCATTCTGCACAAAAGCACTGCATTGAACTCCGAGGAGTTTGAAGAAATTAAAAAGCATTCGACCCTCAGCTTTAAAATGGTTCAAAATATCTCATTGTTAAGAGAAAGCACTAAGATCGGCATTATTCAGCATCATGAGCGTTTGGACGGCAGTGGTTATCCGTTTGGAGAACAAAGCAGCAAAATCAATCAGGCTGGACGAATCATCGCTGCTGCAGATGCATTTCATGCCATGACTTCCCAAAGGCTCTACAGAAGGAAACAATCTCCGTTCAAAGTGCTTGAAATGCTGATACAGGACAGCTTCGGTAAATTTGATATTCCATCCATCCAGGCGCTGGGCTCCGGCATCATGACTTTTTCCATTGGCAGCCTGGTGAAACTCTCTGACGGCCAGACTGCAGAAATTCTTTTTATAGGAGATAAATCACCCACGAGACCACTTGTGAAACTCTTAGAAACCGGCGATATTATTCATTTAGAGAAAAACCGCCAGATATTTATTGATGAGATATTAAAATGACGGCATCCCGCGGTCATTTTTTTATTTAATTTCTTCACTAAAAAAAAAGATTAAGTTTCTATTAAAAAGTACTTGCAATTAATAGAGAAGAGCTGGTATACTAATTCAAGTCAGCAAGAGAGAAACAACATCAAATTGATGAGAAAAAAACTTGTTGACATTGATTATCAGAAATGATATATTAATTAAGTCGCCTAAAGCGGCGG